>JAKOVF010000386.1 GCA_029782225.1 Chloroflexota bacterium
CCCGATATCGATCGCGGCGTGCTAATCCCCGGTATCAACGATAACTTTGCCGGCAGTGCGCCGGACGTTGGCGTTTATGAATCTGCGCGGGATGCACCGCCGGTGGTGACCTCCATCACACGCGTCGATGCAAATCCCACGGCGGCTGCCAGTGTGAATTTTACGGTCACGTTCTCTGAGCCGGTCAACGGTGTGGATCTCGCGGCTCCATTCAGCGATTTCGCGCTCACGGTCAGCCCGGGTATCACGGGCGCTTCTATTGCAAGTGTCACCCCTGTCGCCGCCTCCACCTATACGGTGAATGTCAATACCGGCGCTGGCAATGGCACGATCCGCCTGGATATTGTGGATGACGATTCGATCCTGGACTCAGGGAGGAACCCGCTCGGCGGACCGGGCGTTGGAAATGGGACCTTTGTGGCGGGCGATTCTTATACAGTTGATAAAACCATTCCGGCCGTGATCAGCATTCTCCGTACGGACCCGACTCCGACGGCAGCGGATGCTGTCCATTTTGCCGTGACCTTTTCTGAGGAAGTCACTGGCGTAGACGCAAGTGATTTTGCCTTTACCGTGACGGGCAGTGTTGCCGGCCCCGTTGTTACCGAAGTGATCGGCTCGGGCAGTTCTTATTCCATTACGGTTGACACGGGAGTCGGTGATGGCACGCTGCGTCTCGATCTCGTGGACAACGACAGCATCCTCGATGCAAGGTCCCTTCCACTGGGCGGGGCAGGCGCTGGCAATGGAAATTTCAGCGTAGGGGAGGTCTACACAATCAATCGCAATCTGCCGGCCGTGGTGGGCATTCTGCGCACGGACACGAATCCGTCCTCCGCCGCGAATGTCCATTTTGCCGTGACTTTCTCGGAGGCTGTCACAGGGGTGGATGCGGCTGATTTTGCGGTGTCAGCTATCGGCGTGTCCGGAGCCGGCATCCTTGACGTAACAGGTTCTGGCAATCTCTATATCGTGAACCTCGGGACGGGCAGTGGAGATGGGAGCCTCCGCCTCGATGTCATTGACAATGACAGCATTCTCGATTCGGCGGGCGCTCCGTTGGGCGGGCCAGGGGCGGGCAATGGAAATTTCGCCATTGGCGAGACCTATACCATCACCCGGCCGGCCCCGCCACCGGTTCCGAAGTTGACCATGACTTTTCGGTCCAATGGAGCGAATGATGGTTGGATTCTCGAGTCAGGCGAATCTACCGGGCGCGGCGGCACGCGAGATGCCAACGCGCCGACCTTTAATCTTGGGGATGATGCCAGGGATCGGCAATACCGCGCCATTCTGCATTTCCCCACCTCTGCTTTGCCCGACAACGCCGTCGTGACCATGGTCATTCTTTCCATCAAAAAGCAAGATCGAATTGGAACCGATCCGTTTACCACACATGGAAATATTCTGATTGACATTCGCTACGGGGCGTTCGGTTCGATCGGGCCGTTCCCGAATTACTCACTGCAGATTACTGACTTCCAGGAGCCGGCCGACAAGGCAGAGGTTGGAACGATTCAGAATAATCCGGTCAGCGGCTGGTATTGGTCAGCGTTGGATCCCTCGGCTTTTCCGTTTATCAATCTCAAAGGTGTGACCCAATTCCGCCTGCGCTTCCAACTGGACGATAATGATGACCTGGGAAATGATTATCTGAAATTTTACAGCGGCAATGCCAACAAGCAGACCGATCGTCCGCAGTTGCTGGTGGAGTATTACGTGCCATAATGAGACGATGTAGGTCACGCTAAAAGCGTGACCTACTCATTTCTATAGAATAATTCCATCTGGCGTTGGAATTTTGCGGGTTTCAAACTCACTTGCTTTTTCCACTGTGCGAACCCATTCATAGTACAGACTCTTTGCACTGACAATGATTCCGCCTGCCCCTCGAATCCGCTCCAGGCCGATTTGATGGGCGCCGCCCGGTGAACCCGTCGCGTCCGCCACGACAGCGACCCTGTAACCCAGATCTACAAGACCCAGCGCAGAGTGGGCAACGCAGACGTCAGTTTCATAGCCGATGAGGATGGCTGTCTTGCGCCTGGTTTGTTGAACAGCTTCAAGAATGTCGCTTTGCGCCGCGAGGCCGAAAATCATCTTGTTATGGATTTTCGTGCCCGGTGGCAAAAGTTGCACCACTTCCTCACAAACATTTCCAGTGTGGGGCATGTCTTCGGCGGTGACAATGAGCGGAATATTGAGCCAGTTGGCAACCTTGATGACCCAGCACATCCTTTGCAGGAGGGAGCTGTCTCCATCTTTCGCTGCCTTTTCCACAAAATGTGGCTGAATGTCAATGGCGATGAGGAGGGAGTCGTTTACGTCAAGCAGAGCGGACTTGGTCATAGGATATTTGGTGAGAGTTAGAAAAAAGTAGGTCACGTTTCCCCTGACCGGGACTTCGCAAACGTGACCTACAAGATTTTACACCAACATCCTCAGCGGATTTTCCAGGAACCCTGGCGGTGTCTGTGTCAGCTGGAATTGCTTTTATGGCAATTGTTCCAGATCGGCAATGTCCTTGGTTCTTCCGCTTGCTTTCTTATTCCTTTTGAGATGTTCCAAATCTATCACGTTAACTTCAACGCCGTCGAACTGATCCACAATTCTTGATTGGTAACATTCATCGAAATCAACTCCCGAAATGGATGTGCTAATATCCAGCCGCATCGGCGGAAAACCCATGCGAATGATTATTGGTTTTTGCAGGAATATTTCGGGTTTCAAATTGGGATCTTCAAGCCCAAAGGCTTTCATGGCAGAAACAAGCTTTCGCGCATTGTCCGGATGAACAGCAATCCAAATATCCATGTCCTCTGTAGCACGAGCTTAACCATGGTAGCCGACCGCATATCCGCCGATCAATAGATAGCGAACTTCATGTTCTTTCAGCAATCTCAAGAACTCTTTGAAGTCGGGCGGTAGCGTTAGCGCCATAATTAATCCTCCGCAAAAGTTCCATGTGTTGCAGGCGTTCGCGTGGAGTTCTGGAGAGCCAGTATTCCTTGTCTTGCTTCTCAGCCTCTTCAAAGGAAGACGCAACCGAGAAAGTGGTCTTGTCTAACCTGGGGAATTCGTATTCGTTCATGAGTCAAGTATAGCATAACGAAAGACCTCGAAGTTATTTGAAAACTTCGAGGTCCACTTTTTATACCAACATCCTGACCGGATTTTCCAGGAACCCCGCTAGTGCCTGCATGAACTGGGCGGCTTCGGCTCCATCGCTGACTCGGTGGTCCACCGAAACGGTCGCTTTCATTCGCCAGCCGGGCTTGATCTCGCCATTTTCGACAACAGGGACTTGCTTTGCAGAACCAATCGCGAGGATCGCAGCTTCAGGCGGGTTGATAATGGCAATGAATTCTTCCACGTCGTACATTCCCAGATTGGATGTGGAAAACGTCGAGCCTTCGATATCATCCGGTTTGACCTTGCCTTCGCGGGCGCGTCCTGCCATGGTTTTGACTTCGGCCGAGATCTGGCGCAGTTGCTTCTGGTCTGCATCTCTGACAACCACCGTAAGCAGGCCGCCTTCGACGGTCACTGCCACGCCAACATTGACATGTCCATAGCGGACCACATTGGCGCCATTCAACGCGGCGTTCAAATTGGGGAACTGCCTCAGGGCGAGCGCCGAGGCCTTGACGATAAAATCGTTGACCGAAATCTTTTCGTTTTCGGGCAGGTAGTCATTGATCTGCTTGCGCATCGCCATCAACGCGTCCATTTTGAATTCATGGGTCACGTAGAAATGCGGCACGCTGGTCTTCGACTCAGCCATGCGGCGCGCAATGGCCTGACGGAGCCGCGTGGGCTGGATGGTCTGGTCTTCCTGTGTGACAGCCACGACCGGCGCTGGACGACTGACGACAGCTTGTGGTCTGCGGTCGGTGGTCTGTGGTCCTCCTGCAAGCGCGGCCTCGATATCCTTCCGCACCACACGTCCGCCCGGGCCGGTGCCCTGCACGCGCGATAAGTCCACTTTGTTATCACGCGCAATCTTCTTGGCAAGCGGCGAAGCCTTGACGGGACCTCCGTCAGGAGAAGGAGCAGAGGGGATAGGGGTAGGAGGTTGAGGCGTAGCCTGCTTCGCATCCGGAGCGGGCGTCATCCCTGCAGGGGAAGGCGCAGGTTTCACCTCTGCGGTGCTTTGATCCTTCAGAGTTTCTGGCTTCTTCTCGCTCTTTGGTTCGACAGGCTTGGCACCCTCCTCGATCTTCTCATCCGCAGAGCCCACAATCGCGATCGGGTTACCAATCGGCACAATACTTCCGGCTTCTACCAATAATTTGCGGACAATACCGCTCGCAGAAGATTCCACTTCAACGGTGGCCTTGTCGGTTTCAATTTCGGCCAGCACATCACCTTTGTTGACGTTCTCGCCTTCGTTCTTCACCCAGCGGACGAGCGTGCCTTCCGCCATGTCAAAGCCCAGCTTGGGCATGGTAATTGTTTCAGCCATTATTTCAACACCTCCTTCACCGTCTCGACGATGTCGTGCACCTGTGGGAGCGCGGCCTGTTCGAGCGAGCGGTTATAAGGAAGCGGTACTTCTTTTTGTGCGACGCGCAGGATCGGCGCGTCAACATAATCAAACGCTTCTTCATACATGCGGCTGACAACTTCACTGCCAACGCCGTAGGATTTCCATCCTTCTTCAACAACGACCGCGCGATTCGTCTTCTTGAACGACTCCAGCACAGGTCCCATATCGAGCGGACGCAGCGTGCGGAGGTCAACGATCTCGGCTTCGATGCCTTCCTTGGCAAGTTCATCCGCGGCCTTCATCGAAAGTTCGAGACCTTTGCAGTACGTGACAATGGTGATGTCCTTACCCTCGCGCTGGACCTTGGACTCACCTATTGGAATCAGATACTCACCGTCCGGCACTTCCCCGCGGACCTGATACATGGTCGCGTGCTCGATAAAGAGAATCGGATCATCCGAACGGATGGCTGATTTGAGCAGTCCTTTGGCATCTTCCGGCGTTCCCGGGCTGACCACTTTCAGACCGGGAAAATGTGCAAAAATGGCATCGGGAGTCTGCGAATGCGTCGCGCCCAGCTGACGTCCACCGCCGCCAACGGTGCGGATAACCAGCGGAACTTTGAACTGCCCGCCGAACATGTAATGCAGTTTGGGCGCCTGATTGACGATGTAATCCATCGCGGAGAACGCGAAGTTGATCGTCATCAATTCCGCGATTGGGCGTTGACCAACCATTGCCGCGCCGATCGCCGCCCCGACGATCACGTTTTCTGCAATCGGGGTGTCTTTTACGCGCTTCGGGCCGTACTTGTCGTAAAAGCCCTTGGTGACTGCATACGTGCCGCCCCAAACGCCAACTTCCTCGCCCATGATAAAGACCGCGGGATCGCGATCCATCTCTTCCATCAGTGCCTGCGAGATTGCCTCGCGCATTGTAATTTTTGCCATATGTGTCCTCGTGAACCTCGGACGACCACAGACAACCGACCACTGACCGTGGTCTGTCGTCCATCGTCCGTCGTCTATTCCGTATAAACATCCGTAAACAAATCTTCCACGCCAAGCTCGGGGCTGGATTCGGCGAACTCCACGGCCTTGTTCACTTCATCTTCCACAGCCGCCTCGACTTCGTCCAGCGCCTTCGCCGTAGCGGTCTTTTTTTCAAGTAACTGCTTGCGGAAAATTCCAATCGGGTCATTCTCCTGCCACTGCTTCACTTCCTCCTGCTTGCGATAGCGCTCAGGATCGCCCATCGAGTGACCGCGATAGCGGTAGGTAATGACTTCGAGTAGGTAAGGCTGTGCTTCCTTGCGGACACATTCAATGGCTTCCTTCGCGGCATCGTAGACCTTCATGACATCCATGCCATCGACCTGGCCGTTCTGCATGCCATAGCCTTCCGCTTTCTGCCGAATATCCATAACCGCCGAAGCGCGCTCTACGGAGGTCCCCATGCCATACTTGTTATTCTCGCAGATCCAGAGCACGCGCAGACCCCAGGCCTTCGAAAGATTCAATGCTTCATGAAAATAGCCGATGTTCGTGGCCCCATCTCCAAACATGCAGATCGTGACGTTGTCATTTTCCGCGTACTGATCGCCCAGGGCGAGTCCTGCCGCGATAGGAAGATGTCCGCCCACGATGGCATGCCCGCCCCAGAAATTTTTCTCGACCCTTGCCATGTGCATGGAACCGCCCTTGCCCTTCGACGTTCCGGTTGCTTTGCCGAGCAGCTCAGCCATGACTTCATTGGCCGGGATGCCGCAATTGAGGGCCACGCCATGATCCCGATAGGCCGTGATGACGCGGTCGCGCGGTTCACGAGCAGCGACAATTCCGGTGCTTACTGCCTCCTGCCCAATATACAGGTGCATGAAACCGCCGATCTTACCCTGTTGGTAAAGTTCCGCTCCATGTTCCTCCACGCGGCGGATCAGCACCATCTGATGATACAGATCAATTAATTGTTCCTTCTTCATTTATCTCTCCACTGAGTTGTTGCAAAGCAAACACCATACACCATCGATACTTCACGACAGTTGAGAGCACTCCTCCTGCTCGTTTTGTAATCTACTGATTATAGGCGTCCTGCTTATAAAATCAAGCAGGGCATTATATCAGACTATTTTAGTCCAGTTCAAAGCCTTCGTCATCGTAATTCAACTGCGATGTGAACGATGAGGCTTGCAGGGTAAAATAAGTGCATGAACTGGCTGACAGGCGGAAAGACCGGCGAGGCCAAGCGCCTCATTTCTCAACTGACAGATGCATCCAAACGCGACCATGCCGCGCAGGAATTGATTCGATTGGGGCCAGATGCCGTTCCCGCTTTGATCGAAGCGCTTCACTCCACGGACTTGAAGCTGGTCCCGGTATATCAGCAGGTCCTGGCACATATGCCTTTTGCGGCTCCAGCGTTGACGAATGCACTCATGACTGCGCATCCAGTCGTCCGCGGACGAATCGCCGAGATCTTCTCGGTGACGCGCGACCGGGCGGCCGTCCCGGCCTTGCTTGGGGCACTGCGCGGCGATTTTTATACGGTCCGCTCGAGGGCCGTGACCGCATTGAGCAGCATCGGTGACCCGGAGTTTATAGATGAGATCCTGCTCCTGCTTAGCGACGCAGAAGCAGAAGTGCGCATCGCCGCTGTGACTGCACTGGGAAAGTATGGAGTGCCCTATACATTCGACCGTATGTCGAACCTTCTCTTCTATGATCCGAGCCTGGAAGTTCGCCAGGCTACCGCGCGGGCTTTGGGAGGCACCAAGCACCCGGATGCCGTTTTCTTTCTAACGCAGGCGCTGCGCGATCCGTTCTGGTGGTATGAACGGGAACAGGCCGCGACGGAGTTGCTCAAGGCGATTGAAAATATGGGCGTCCATGCGGTGCCGGGGTTGATCGAAGCGCTCGGCGACCGTGAGGGCACGGTCCGCAAGTTTGCAGCGTCGATCCTTGGCAAGATTGGAGATCCCCGCGCCATTGAAGAACTGGGGATGACGCTCTACGACTTGCACCATGATGTGAGTCTGGCGGCGGCGGAGGCCCTTGCCAAATTTGGCGCACCCGCGGTCAAGGTCCTGAGCGATGCGTTGCGTCATCCGGAGGCGATGGTGCGGGAACATGCGGTCATTGCACTCGGCGAGATCAAAGATCCACGCATCGCGCCCATCTTGATTGAGACCTTGCATGACCCTGAGCGGGCCGTCCAGAAGGAAGCCATTGTGTCTCTCGGCCAGTTACATGATGCAGTGGCCGACTCGGCCTTGAAAGTCATCGCCATGGACCGCAATGACCGGGAATTTGCGACGCTGGCGAGACAGATCCTTGAAAAAAAACCTCTGTCCTGAGCGGAGGATTTACTCGGCGGCCTCATCCCGAGGCCGTTTTTGTTTTCGCGCGATCTCATAAGAGCGGCGCAGCAGGTCGATGGCCTTTTGCCCATCATCTTGTTCACGAACATAGAAGCTGATCCAGCCGGTCTCCGGCAACATGTGATGAGGTTCTGCGGCTCCTGCAGAAACAATTTCGTCGCGCACTTTCTTGGGAAATGGAACGTCCACCAGATGTTCGCCGTGAATGTGACCGAGCTCGCGTGTGCCAAGCCGATATTCTACGCCGCCACACCCGCCCTGGCGGTGCCAGGGAAACGATGTGGCGCGGTGCTGACTCCTTCCCAGGTAAGCAGGGTTTGAGTCGTAGTCTGTTGTACATTCTTGATCGCCATGTTTTCTGGATGATGTTTTGCCCTCATTACTTACAAAGCACCGAAATATGCCCCAGCTCGCCGTCCTCGGTGGCGACTTGTGAGACGAGTTTGATCATCTCGTGTTATAAGCTAAAACCTTATTGGAAAGGAAAAACCAATGCGCCGTATTCATACTTTACTGGCTGTGCAATCCCTGGTCGCAATCCTCGTTTCGATTAACCGCCTCGGCACATGGACTCTGGGTTACGTCCTGCCCAACCAATTCCTGCGCTGGGTGGACTTCAACAACATGCTCATCCTGCCGCTGATCAGCCTGGTGGCCTTTTATCTCCTCAAGAAAACAATCGAATACGACTCGCCTGCCCGCGAAGGTGCGGGCCATCTTGCATTGAATTTGATCTTCATCGTCGGTGTTTACCTGCTCGCCGCCAGTTATGGTGACCATGAAGTGACCAATTACTTGCACATCCGTTTTTGCTCGAATGATTCCACGAGTGACCTGTGCCGCATTATCATCTTCAATGATGATGAATTCGGTCACTGGGTCTTCTTTACCGGCTTCGTGATGATGAACGCGGCACTGCTTTTCCTGCAAAATCTGTTCCCTCATAAAGAAATGCTATCCAAAACAGACGTCGGTCTGCTGCTCCTCAACTCCCTTTTCCTCGGCGCGGGCGTTCTGGCAAATCTTGGCTTCGAGGAGATTGGCCTGGATTTATACGTTGTTGCTGTGCTGGCTCTCCTCTCCGCTTATCTTCTGTGGAGGCGCGGCGGGCAGCCGCTGTTCATCTATTACACCGCGGCATACTGGTTCGGATTGATTACAAGCATCATTGCGCAGGCTGTCAGATAGATTGTCATTAAGCAAAAATATGACCCACCCCAAATCTCAAAATTCGGGGTGGGTCAGCGATTAAGAAAGAGGGATGCTGACAAACGCAGATTTCCCTTTTTGAATTAGCCAGATCAGAATTCTCTCTGCGTCCAGATTTGTGCTCTTATGCTTTCTTCCCTTCCATGTCAAAACCCGGAATGCGCGAGGTCCTTTCCAGCCAGCGCAGGAACGCATCGAGCAAGTACACGATGGCAAGGTAGACCACCGCTACTGCCAGATACGCGCCGATGGGATTATAGGTCTGCGCTGCGATGGACTTGGCCTTTGTCATTAATTCTGGAACTGCGATCAGGAAGACCACAGCGGTGGATTTCAGCAGTGACACAGGCTCATTCGACCAGGCGGGAATTGCCAGCCTGAGCGCTTGCGGGAGAATGACATGCCAGATGACCTTGAAACGCGACATTCCAATCGCGCGCCCGGCCATCATCTGTCCATCGCCGATGGCGAGGATGGAGCCGCGCAAGTATTCAGCCTGATAGGCACCGCTGTTCAATCCCAGTGCAAGGAACGCGGAGAGCTCGCGTGAGAACGTAACGCCCAATCCAGGCAGGCCATAGTAGATAATGAAGAGCTGCATCAGCAGGGGAGTGCCGCGAAACAGTTCTATGTAGCCGATGGCGAGTCCACGCCAAAATTTGCTGCCGTAGACGCGTGCATAGGCGGCCAGGAGTCCCAGCACGAAGCCCGCGGTTACGCCTTCAGCGGTGAGGATAAGCGTAACCCCCGCGCCCTTCATCAGGTCCGGCAGGAAGCGGATGAAGAATGAAACGAAATCGCTCATTCCTTTCCGCCCTTCTCTTTTTCCTTCTTCCCATACAACTCGGTGATCTTCCACAAAAACCCACGCGTGCGGTCGTGTTTTGGATGATAGAACAAGTCGTCGGGCGCGCCTTCTTCGACGATGCTGCCCTTTTCCATGAACACGATTCGATCAGCAACCTCGCGGGCGAATCCCATTTCGTGCGTGACGACCAGCATGGTCATATGGTCGCGCGCGAGTTTTTCCATGACGCCAAGCACCTCACCTATTAACTCGGGGTCCAGCGCGGACGTGGGTTCATCGAAGAGCATCACGCGCGGGTCCATCGCGAGCGCGCGTGCGATTGCCACACGCTGCTGCTGTCCGCCTGAGAGTTGACCGGGATAATGGTCAGCGCGGTCGGCGAGGCCGACTCGGTTCAATTCTTCCATCGCTTTGGTCTTCGCCTGTTCTTTCGGCATTTTCTTGACCTTGGTCAATCCGAGCATGACGTTATCGAGCGCGGTCAGGTGGTTGAAGAGCAGGAAGTTTTGGAAGACCATGCCAATGTGCTGACGGACTTTGTCCTGGTCGTGACCCTTGGCGGTGATTTCGTTCCCGTCAAGGAAGACCTGTCCGCCATCGTGTGGAGTCAACAGGTTGATACAGCGGAGCAAAGTGCTTTTGCCGGTTCCACTTGGACCGATGATGACGATCGTCTCACCCTCGTTGACCTTGAGATTGATGTCTTTGAAGATGACATTCTGGCCGTAGATCTTGGTCAGGTCGCGAGTCTCTAAAATGGGACTGGTCATGAGAAGCTCCGTCATTGGTGAGTGGGTAACTTCGTCCGCTCGGATAAATAATCGAGGGCGCGGTTGGTAGCGAAGACCAAAACAAAATAAATGAGAGCAGCCGTCCCGTAGGCGAGGAACGGTTGTTGTGTTGTGGCGGAAAGCTGCTGCGCACGCCGCAAAATCTCAGGGACGCCTAGCGCGTACACGAGAGATGAGTCCTTCAAGACAATGGATGCCTCGTTCGACCACGGCGGGATCGCGAGACGCAGCGCTTGCGGCAAAACGACATACTGGATCGCCTGCAGGCGGCTCATGCCAACCGCGCGGGCGGCAGTCATTTGCCCACCGCCGACTGCGAGCAGCGCACCGCGCAGGATTTCCATCTGATAGGCGCTGCTGACGATGCCAAGTGACAGGGAGCCAGCCCAGAAAGGCGAGAGGTTGATGCTGCCGGAAATGATGAAATAAAGAATGAAGAGCAAAACGATGGGCGGTACGCCGCGCATCAAGAGACTGTAGGCCGCGGCGACGCGATTAAGAATTTTCCCCCCGTAGGTATGCACCAGCGCCATGAGCAAACCGATAATCAAACCGAACGGCAGCGCAACCAATGTTACCCCCACGGTGATAGCCGTGCCCTGGACGATGTAGGAAAAGAAGTTGCCCATTTGCAACCATAGGGGCGGACCGCGGTCCGCCCCTATGAATTATTTATTCAACAAAGTATTTCACAGCAAGTTGATCAATGAAACCTTCATCTTTCAATTGTTTAAGGATGTCATTGATTGCTTGCTGAAGTTCCTTGTCGCCGTTGGGGATGACGATGTTCATCGGGCCGCTGGAGAGCACACCGTGGTAGACGACCAATCCGCCCAGTTGCTTGACGAGCGCCTGCGCGGGGACGTAGTCGGACATCATCACATCGATGCGGCCGTTCTTGAGATCGAGCATGGCCTGGTCGACGCGGTCGTAGCGGAAGATATTCTCCTCGGGCAATTTGCCAGTTTTGATGAGATTATCGGTCAGCCAGGAATCCTGGGTTGTTCCCGTTTGCACGCCGACTTTGTAGGCGGCCACATCTTCAGGGTTGACGATTGTGCCGGCAAAGCCTTCGGCGACGGTGAATGCATCTTCAGAAGTGTAGTAGGCTTCGGAGAAGTCAATCGTCTGATCGCGTTCTTCGCTATAGTTGAAGGCGGAAATGGACGCGTCGATCTTGCCTTCCTGCACGGCGGCGATCAGGCTATCGAAGGGCATGTCCACCCATTCGAGTTTCACGCCAAGGCGTTTGGCGATTTCGGTCATCAGATCAACGTCAAAGCCAACCTTGTTGCCGCTGGCATCCACAGACTCAAACGGAGGATAATCGGCGGAAGTGCCGATCTTGATCACGCCGGCCTGTTTAATGGCTTCCAGGTGATTGGCTGCCTTGGCGCCCCCACATGCACTGAGCAAAAGGCTCGCGGCGACGAGCAGCGAAACGAGAACCACAATGCGCTTCATATTTATCCTTTCAAGAGCTGTATTGAAAATGTGAGAAGTGCCCATGAAACGGGCTGTTTTGACTATAGATGTAGATTGTCTGACAGACAAGTGAACATTGTCACAAATATTCTTGCCCCCATATCACAACTTGTGATTGTCATTGCAAGCGACTATACGGAGCGAAGCAATCTCCTTTTGCCAGGGAAATAGCTTAGACTCGCAGGAATTTCGCGATGGCGGGTTCTATCTCGGTGAGCTGTTGGATCTCTGAAAACCCCCGCCGCGCATCGGAATTACCCATTACCAATAGCGGCACGTTGGCGTCGGTGTGCCGCCGTGTGGACAAATCTTCCATGTTGCCGTGGTCGGAGGTGAGCACGATCAGACCTTCTTCAAGCTGCCACGCTTCGAGCAGGCCCTTCAACACCTCGTTGAATACTTCCAGTTGACGCACTGCCCAGGGCATATCCTGTTTGTGACCGGCGTAATCGCTGGCCCAGTATTCGAAGAGAGAATAATCGTACTGCCGGGCGAGTTCAGCCAGTTTTCGCCCCGCTTCCAGTGGTTGATACACGGGAGTGTCAGCGAATCCCAGCATTTGAAGCCAGCCTTCGCCTGTGAAATCTGCGGCGAGGGCGCGGCCCGCGTACAGGTCATCTTTGGTGAAGAGGGGAATGCCGGCATTGGTCACCGCCAGCGGAATGGACGAATACAGTCGTTTCCCGGATTCAATCCCACCAAAATAGCGGGGTGGATAGGCATTGAGCAGTGCCGCTTTCTTTCCGGCCTTCACAGTTTTGGAAAAGATCGTTGCGCCGTTCAAATATTTCGCGACCTCCGGGTTTGGCTTCGGACCGTAGTGGTAGCCAAGTTCCGCAGGGATATTTGTCCCTGTGAGTAGAATCGCCTGTCCCGTTGCGGATTGAGGCAAACCGCTAACACCGACGCTCGCATCTACGGCGAGCAGAGAAGCGCGGTCGCTGTGGAATGGCGCGGCGTGACGTGTAAGAGGCCCACCGCCGATGAGTTGATTCAGGAAGGGAGTTTTAGCGCGTGCGAAAGGATTGATCTCGGGATCATTTTCGCCGAGTCCAATGCCATCGAGGAAGAGGAAGAGAATTCGCATACCGGTAAATAGTTACATTCGCGTAGAGCGGAGCCGTAGGCGCAGTCGAAGCGCGGATGCCGAAGAACATAGAGTTTATTTGAAACCTGTCCTTCGACTACATTCGTCGCGACAAACGCTCCTCATTCCGCTCAGGACGAAGATTTCTGATATAAAAACCACGCCGAAGGCCGTTCACGTTTGTCCCAGCCGTCCTGGCGGTGGACAAGGGTCAGGCCTCTGGCTGAGATCTTTTCAAGGTCAGCCTCAGCCAGACCGGGGCCTGAAAGATCCGAGGCGGGCTTGAAGAATCCGTACATGAGCCAGAATCCGCCCGGAACCAGGAGGCGAGTCAGTTGATCAAGATAAGCCGCCTGATCCTTCACCCCATGAAAACAACCAAGATCAAGGGCGAGGTCGAATTGTTGCTTGAGATCCAATTTCGTGACGTCGCCCACATGGAGATCGGCTTCGACTCCGGCATTTCGGATTTTTCGCTTAGCAATCTGGATGGCGCGGATGGCGAAATCTATACCTGTGACCTGCCAGCCTGCCTTCACCAGCGTGATGATATTTGTGCCTGTTCCACAACCCAGGTCGATCGCGCGGCCGGCTGGATGAGTCTGGATAAAATCAAAAAGCTCCGGCGGGGAGATGCCGCTGTCCCAGGGAGCTTTACCAAAGTAGGAAAAGTTGAACTTAAGCCGACGCAACATAAGGGATCTCGATTTACGGTTTAAGCGAGTCGCGCACCTTCTGCGGGTCGAAGCTGCCGATCACACGCCATACCTCGTGGCCCTGCGAGTCAAAGAAAATAAAGGTGGGTGTGTACTCAAAACCGTACACGGGTGCAAGCTCGCGGCCGACAGATTCCTGAATATTCAAGCGAATAAAGTGAACTCTATCGCCAAGTTCCCCTTCCAACCCATCCACGACGGGCTTCACCGCAGTGCACGTAATTCAATAGGGCGATTGAAATTCGAGCAGAACCGGCTTGCCAGCGCCGATCATCGCCTGCACAGATTTTGCATCCTTCATGAGCGGCGTCTGGCGCGGGTGGCTGATGACCCAGGCGATCAACAGGCCGCCAAGGATCATGCCGAATGCCAGGTAATCTTTCCATTTCGGGCTGTGGGAGAGCAGGACCAGCCCGGATACAATGACCAGGGCCACTGCGATCAGAAGGAATGAATACTGATTAAAAAAGGACTCCATAATCTCTTTGGACACCCTTCACTGTCACATTTGGCCGGTGACACCGCACACTTTGACAATTCAAGTGACTTCTTTTACAATCACACGGCTATTTGACTTTTTCCCATCCCATTTTGTAAGGAAGGGTTTTTCCATGAAAGAGTATACCACTGAGTTTCTTCGCAACATCGCGTTGGTCTCGCATGGAGGCGCGGGGAAGACTATGTTGGCGGAGGCATTTCTGCATGTTACGGGGGCAACCACCCGTCAGGGCAAGGTCGAGGACGGGACGACGGTTTCAGATTACGATGAAGAGGAAAACCGCCGCAAGATCTCGATCTATTCAAGCGTAATTCCAGTTGAACACCGTGATCACAAGATCAATGTAATTGATGCTCCCGGCTACACGGATTTCGTGGGCGAGGCGATCTCTGCCCTGAGTGTGGCTGATGGCGCGGTTATTTTGGTGGATGCAGTGTCTGGCGTGGAGGTGGGTACAGAATTAGCCTGGCGCTACGCGGATGAATTCAAGCTGCCGCGTTTCTTTGTGATCAACAAGATGGATCGCGACAACGCCGACTTCGAAAAGATTTACAATGCGCTCGAAGAATTCGCGCGCCTGCATGGCAAACGTGCGCTCAAAGTCCATTTGCCGATCGGTGAGAAGCACGACTTCAAGGGCGTGGTGGACATCATCGGAATGAAATCCTATATTGGCGACGGCAAGACGATTGCTGAAATCCCCGCCGATTTAAAAGAAGCGGCGGAACAGGCCCACTTCGTGCTCGTGGAAGCGGCGGCCGAGGGCGAAGATGAACTGATGGAGAAATATCTCGAGAACGGTTCTCTGTCGGACGAGGAGATGGTGCGTGGACTAAAGGATGTGGTGTACGCTGGAAATTTCATCCCGGTCTTCTGCGCTGCGGGTGGACACGAGATCGGTGCGATCGCTCTCCTCAATGATATTGTTGATCTCATGCCCTCGCCGGCCAACGGCCCGAAACGTATGGCGCAGGGCAAGTCTGGCGAGGAAGAACTGAAAGCCTTGGACTCTGAGCCTCTGGCCGCATATGCGTGGAAGACGACCGCTGACCCGTTCGTTGGCAGGATGACTTACTTCCGCGTGTTTTCCGGCTCGATCCAGGCAGATGCGCGTGTCTGGAATCAAAGTAAGGGCGTGGAAGAGCGCATGGCAGGTCTGCACTTCCAGCGCGGTAAGGAAGCGATTCCCGCCAAAGTGGTCCATGCGGGCGATATCGCTTCTGTTTCCAAGTTGACTGCCACTGCCACGGGTGACACCTTCTGCGATAAGAACCACCCGCTCACACTGGAAAAACCAAAATTCCCGGCCGCATTGTACAGAGTTGCCATTACGCCCAAGACCCAGGCCGACGCCGCGAAGATTTCCCCGACGCTCACACGCCTGTGCGAGGAAGATATGACACTCTCCTGGCAGAATGATCCCATTACGCATGAGACCGTTTTACAGGGTATGGGTGACCAGCATATTGATGTCGCCATTCATCGTGCGCAGACGAAGTTCCAGGTTGGCCTTAACACGCAGGAACCGAAGATCCCCTATCGCGAAGGCATCACACGCAAAGCCAGCGCACAATACCGCCATAAGAAGCAATCGGGCGGTGCGGGTCAGTTTGGTGAAGTCCATCTGCGCATTGAACCATTTCATGATGGTGACTTTGAATTTACCGATGAACTCGTCGGGATGAATCTCTCGAAGTCGTACCTGCCTCCGATCGAAAAAGGCATCAAAGCCACGATGGAGCGCGGTGCCTTCGCCGGTTACCCGATGAACAACGTCAAAGTGATCGTATACGATGGCAAGGAGCACGAAGTGGACTCCAAGCCGGTGGCATTTGAAATTGCAGGCCGCGAGGCTTTCAAGCTCGCGGTGCAGGATGCGGGCCCGGTGTTGTTTGAGCCCATCATGGAAGTGCGCGTGACCGTCCCTGACGCGAACATGGGCGATATCATGAGCGACCTGAACACCCGCCGCGGCCGTGTGCAGGGGACCGAAGCTGAGCATGGAAACACAACCGTGATCGCGCAAGTGCCGATGGCCGAAATGACACGCTATACGACCCAGCTCCGCTCCATGACCGGTGGGCGTGGCTATTTTACGATGGAATTACATCACTATGATGTTGTCCCACAACATGTCGCTGCTCCGATTATCGAAGCGCACAAGAAGGAAATGGAAGCGAAGAAGGAAGAGTAACGGGCAACAAGTGACGGGGGACGAGCGACGAGAACGAGTTAGAAGTAAAAAGTCCCGGGTCAAAAGCCGGGACTTTCTTGTCTATATGCTTATTGCTGTCACTTCGGTGCAAACAAAATATCCTCTACCGGGGTCTTCATTTGAATCCGCCTGCCGCTGAAACTCATTAGATCGGCCAGTGATCGTTTCTTTGTCCCGTCCCACAACACAAGATTATCCCTTTGTTTTCTCATGTAGTCTTCCAGCTTATCGTAGTCCGCGTAACAATCAATGAAACCGATCAGGCGGCGGAATAGTTTTGGGAGGATCAGGATATCCTCCTGAAGGGTGCGCACATCCCACAGCGAGAAATCTGATGTCCGGTCAATGGACCAGATCCCGCGTTTTGTTTTGCGCGCCCGGCTGATCACCGAACGGAATTTTTCTGCAAAAACTCGGTCTGTCGTCGTGTAGAACGTGGGATAGACCAGTCCTTCGCGTGCCAGGTCGAAGTTGACCGATTCCTCCACGGGAAGTTCACTGGAATCCAGGACAGTGCCATCTTTCAGAGGAGCGTCTTTGGGGAAGAGATAACTCACTGGCCTGCCAAAGCGGTCTATGGCAGCAGAGGCAATAAAACCCGGCTTGGCGTCTGATGCATCCACGATCTGAGTAACGCCGATACTATAGACGACCGATCGAATGCCAAGCAATTCAAGCAGGGACTCGAGCGCGGCGATCGCAAAGGGACGCGGCTGATGATAGCCCGCATAGTGCGTCTCCATAGCATCGATCGATTCGACGCGCAATTGTTTCTTTTTGCCGATCTTATCCAGTTCAGTGGGCCAGTTGAAAAAATCCCAGTTGGCCGGGTTGATTGCCTGAAAACGGATCGAATCTCCATCAGGCTCAAAACCCTTGACATGAAATGTCCCGGCGATCACTTTATATTGCGGCATAAGGATCTCCTTGTTCGCTGCATTATAGGAAGTTTTCTGAAATACGGCAACGGTTTCAAAGTAAAATATGTTCATGCCAATCGTCCGTTTTCCCGCCGTGATGAAATACTATGTGAATAATCAGGCAGAGTTTTCAGTATCGGCCTCAACAGTCACGGAGTTGATCGAGAAAGTGGTGCAGCAATACCCATCCGTAAAATTCCACCTGCTCGATTCAGAGGGTAATCTCCGCAGGCATTTCAACGTGTTCGTCAATGGCGTACATATTCGTGATCTGAATGGGATGGAAACGAATTTACAAGAGGATGATAAGGTCATCCTGATGGCATCCGCGGCGGGGGGCTGACGTTCTGTCATTGCGAGGGCGATGCTCGAAGCAATCTCCAGCTAATCAGAGAAGCCAGCCAGGGAGATTTGCCATTTAGGCGGGGCCATAACGAACAATTTCTATATTGACAAAATCGGTAAGAATTGTAAAATAGCGTGCATCTAGCCAATGATGAAAAAGATACTCCATTGCTTGTGTATAGGGCGGGGCTCGTAGCCGCCGCCTGAAAGACCCGCAGTCAACGGCTTCCCGTTTCGGGAACTGCGCAGACGGTTGGACGACCCCCGCTTGCAAATCTTGCAAAGTGTGGCGTTTGTTCGCCGTCTTTCGCGTCACGAAGCTTTTTGGGATTGTTTGTCCGTTGACTGCTTTTGATTTAAAGGTTCCGATGGCACTATTAGACTACCGACTGACCGCTTCAAAATCCATCCCGTTGGATGGGCTCGCCTCCCATGTAGGGAATACGCCGCTGCTCCCGCTTCGCCGCGTGACCTCCCGCCTGTCTCCGCGTGTCAGGGTCTTTGCCAAAGCTGAATGGTTTAACCCCGGCGGTTCCGTCAAGGATCGACCTGCATTAAACATCCTCCAGAACGCACTTGCCAACGGTGACCTGGGCAATGGCAAGCGCCTGCTCGACTCGACCTCTGGCAACATGGGTATCTCGTATGCAACTTTTGGCGCGGCTCTGGAAATTCCAGTCACACTGGCGGTGCCGGCCAGCGCCAGCCCGGAGCGGTTTACCCTGCTGCGGGCGCTCGGCGCGGACATCATCGAGACCGATCCCACTGAGGGCTCCGACGGTGCCATCCTAATGGCCCGCAAACTGGCAAAAGAAAACCCCGATCTATATTGGTATTCCAATCAATACAACAACGCGGCCAACTGGCAGGCGCATTATCTATCCACCGGGCCCGAGATCTTTGCCCAAACGAATGGACAGGTCACCCACTTTGTTGCTGGCCTCGGCACCTCTGGCACTTTGATGGGTACAGGACGTTATCTGCGGGAGCGGTTGCCGGATATCAAGATCATATCCATGCAGCCCGACGCGCCGTTCCATGGTCTCGAAGGTCTCAAGCACATGCCCACCGCGATCAAGCCGGGGATCTATGATGAGTCATTAGCGGGGACCAACCTCGAGGTCCGGACCGAAGCGGCGCATGAGATGACGCTGAGGCTGGCGCGGGAGGAAGGTCTGTTTGTGGGAATCTCATCCGGCGCGGCGGCGGTCGCGGCGCTCCAGGTCGCAAGTGAATTGGATGAAGGGGTTGTCGTCACGCTCTTCCCAGATGCGGGCTACAAGTATTTGAGCGACAAAGTTCTATGGGAGGGGAAGTGATGATCATCTCGAATGAGATTTTGGCGCGTATTCATCGCAATGGCGAAGAAGCGTACCCTGAAGAGGGCGCGGGCTTTTTGCTTGGTGCAGATGGTGATGCGCGTCAGGTAACGGAAATCTTTGCCCTGCCAAATTCGCGTGAGGATACGGCTCGTCACAACCGTTATCTGATCACGCCTGAGGATTATCTCAAGGCTGAATTGGCGGCCGAGCGGCTCGGGCTGAGTCTGATCGGTGTGTTCCATTCGCATCCGGATCATCCGAACCGCCCTTCTGAATATGACCGCGAATGGGCGCAGCCGTTCTTCTCGTACATCATCACGAGCATCGAAAAAGGAAAAGCCATTGAAAGCCGCTCGTGGAGGTTGATGGAAGATCGTTCACAATTTGTGGAAGAAAAAATACAAACTTTATAAGGAGTTTCGAATGTCTCTCTATTTTGTACGTCACCAGCATACTGCTGAAACCTGCCCGGCCAAGAATCCTGAAATGGGTGAAATGCTGTTGAAGCATATTGATAAGAAGAATGCCCGCAAATTTGGCGTGGACATCGTCGGCGATGCCGTGTTGGATGCCCAGCATACCTTCGTCCTAATCCTCGAAGCGGAAGATAAAGAGTATATTGATAATTTCATGCAGCCGTTTGCGATGGCTGGCTCAGTTGAGGTTTTCCCTGCTTCGACCTGTGAAGCAGTGGTGGAACGCCAGGGCTGCGAACCAGTTCAGGCATAAGTAAGGAGTCCGGATTCTAAACACAAAAGGCACTAAGTACACAAAGTAAAAAGGCCCTTTTGTGAATATCACTTCGTTAGTGACCTTCGTGTCCTTTGTGTTTGAAAGACTTTCTCTTATTACCCACTGTACTCAGGGTGTAAAATTTGGATAAGGTAAATGATGTTAATCTTGAAAATTCCCAGTCCCTTACGAACCTATACCAATGGTCAGGCCGAAGTTTCCGTGAGCGGTGGAACGGTCGCTTCGGCACTGGACAGTCTGATACAGCAATACCCGGCGATCAAGCCGCATCTTTTCAACGAAGCCGGGACTCTCCGTCCGTTCGTCAATCTGTTCGTTGGCGCGAGCAACATCCGAGACTTGCAGGGTCTTGAGACAACGTTGGGTGAAAACGATCGCCTGATGCTCATCCCTTCGATCGCTGGAGGCTGAAATGTTGCCTGGTCTCACTCGCGAAGAAATCTTGCGTTATTCGCGCCATCTGTTGATCCCCGAAGTTGGTCTCGAAGGTCAGCGCAAACTCAAAGGCTCATCGGCGCTGATCATCGGCACCGGCGGACTTGGCTCGCCGGTCTCCCTTTATCTGGCGGCGGCGGGCATCGGCCGCATTGGACTGGTGGATTACGATGTGGTCGATCAATCGAATCTGCAGCGACAGGTGATCCATGGCACCTCCACGGTTGGAAAACTGAAAGTGGAAAGCGCGCGCGATAAGCTTGTGGATTTGAATCCTGATATCGATATTGATATCTACAACGAACCGTTCACGTCCGAGAATGCCATGCGCATCGCAAAAGATTACGATGTCCTCATTGACGGTACTGATAATTTCCCAACGCGTTACCTCACCAACGATGTGAGCGTGTTCCTCGGCAAGCCCAATATCTACGGCTCGATCTTCCGTTTTGACGGGCAGGTGAGCGTCTTTTACGCGAAGGAAGGGCCGTGCTATCGCTGTCTCTTCCCGGAACCGCCGCCGCCCGGACTTGTCCCTTCGTGTGCGGAGGGGGGCGTACTTGGCGTTTTGCCCGGCACGATTGGCACGCTTCAAGCGACAGAAGCCCTGAAGGTTCTGCTTGGCATTGGCGATCCGCTGATCGGTAAGCTGTTGCTTTACAACGCGCTCGACATGTCCTTTGATTTTGTGACGCTCAAAAAGAATCCGAAGTGCCGTGTCTGTGGGCCGAACGCGGACATCAAAGAATTGATCGACTACGAAGAGTTCTGCGGCGTTCCAGGTCATGACCATGAAGATGGTTCCGCTGGTGCAAACTGGGATATTACCGCTCCGGAACTCGCCGAACGTGTGAAATCCAATCACCTCAAGTTGTTGGATGTGCGCGAACCGCATGAGTTGGAGATTTCCAAACTGCCGAACGCAGTGAATATTCCGCTCGGTCAACTTGCGGCAAGACTCAGCGAACTGGACAGCGCCGAGGATATGGTCGTCTTCTGCAAAGCCGGGACGCGGTCGGCGCGGGCGCTGGAGTTGCTGGTCAGCGCAGGGTTCAAGAAGGTGAAGAATCTCAAGGGCGGCATCAATGCCTGGGCGAAAGATGTGGATCGGGAGATGCCGGTTTACTAATCCTCTGTCATTGTGAGGACGGCCGGTGGTCGAGTAGCCCTGAGCGTTTGTTTCGAAGGGCGTATCGAGACCCAGCCCGACGAAGCAATCTCCTCGCTCGTGGAAAATAGAAAGTAAGACGAAAGGTGAAAGAAGAACTCCCATCGATGTTTCGGCGGGAGTTTTCCTTTTGCGTTTGAAATAACGGTAAAATACCACTACCAAAGGAGAGAGAATGGCCGGATTACCAGAATCCAGAGAGAAACGCGTATTTAATAATATCTTAGGGGCAATAGGCAACACTCCACTCGTCAGGTTAGAACGCATCGCGAAAGACCTCCCCGTCCCACTTTATGCAAAACTGGAATTCATGAACCCCGGCGGTTCCGTCAAGGACCGTGTAGGGGCCAATATTATTGAACAGGCTGAGAAAAGGGGAGAACTGAAACTGGGGGGAACCATTGTCGAAGCGACATCAGGGAATACAGGTGTAGGGCTAGCGATTGCTGCCGCGCTCAAAGGATACAAGACCATCTTCGTAATGCCGGATAAGATGAGCAATGAGAAAGTCCTTTTGCTGCGAGCCTATGGTGCCAAAGTGGTCATCACGCCGACAGCAGTTGCCCCGGAAGACCCGCGTTCCTATTATGAGGTCGCCAAGCGCTTCGTCCGCGAGACGCCGAATGCAATTTTGGCAAACCAGTATCACAACCCGGATAACCCGAAAACGCATGAGATGACGACCGGGCCCGAGTTATGGGATCAGACCGATGGTCGCGTGACCGATGTCATCATTGGCATGGGGACCGGGGGGACCATCTCAGGAATCGGGCATTATCTCAAATCAAAGAATCCAAATATCAAGATCGTAGGTGTGGACATCGAAGGCTCGATCCTGACAGAGATCTGGCAAAACAAGGGGAAAATTCCGCAGGGTGCATACCCCAAAACCTATAAGGTTGAAGGCATTGGCGAGGACTTTTTGCCCTCGGCCACAGATCTATCCGTTGTAGATTGGATCGAGCGCGCGGGGGATCGCGAGTCGTTTTTGTGGGCGCGGCAACTGGTGAGGCAGGAAGGGATTTTTGCGGGCGGCTCCTCCGGGTCCGCACTGGCGGGGGCGATGAAGTATTGTCGCAGACTTCCAGCAGATCGTTTGCCAGTTGTTATTTTCCCGGATAGCGGCTCACGTTATCTTTCCAAATTCTATGATGACAAGTGGATGCGCGAATTCGGATTCCTGTCCACTGAATTTGGTGAGATCAATCTCTCTGATCTCCTCATGGCAAAGCCTGATAAGACCTTGAAAACTGCGGCACTGGGTGACTCGATCCGTAAGGTCGTATCGGTCATGCATCAGCACGCGATCTCCCAGATGCCTGTGGTGGGGAATGACGGTTCGCTGGCCGGCCTCATCGAAGAAGTGGACCTGCTGAACCACATGCTCGAAGAACATGAACATACACCGAACGAGAACATTGACTCGCTCGTCCAAAATGCAGGCGCAGTTTTTCCACCTGAGACACCTCTTGAAGATGCTATGCCTTCCTTAACCGCAGGTTATGCTTTGATCGTGGTCGAGAATAGTCAGCCGGTAGGCATTCTGACCAAGATCGATGTGCTGGATTACGTCGCCGGAAAAATCTAATCTGCGGGAGCGTTCAATGCCGCGAGCATCCTTTACCGTTAGCACAGTCATAAAAGTCCCGCTGGAACAGGTCTTTGTTTACGTCTCGGATCTGACCCGCCACGGTGAATGGGCCTCGGATCCCGTGCAAATTGTGCCCCTCTCGGAGGGATCGATCTCGGTTGGAAGCCGTTACCGGTCCACGGCACAATCTCACGGCGTGACTTTCCACAGTGAATTGGAGGTAACAGAATGTATCCCTCCCACTCGTTTTGCCTTTGTGGGTGAGGATTCGACAGGCCGGGTCAATCACTCTTTTGCATTTCAATCAACTGATCATGGAACACTGGTCAAACGACAAATGCAATTCGATGTGAATCTTCTCCAATGGCTGGCCTACCTTGCGGTGGTTTATCCTGTGCGGATTCCTTCTGCCCGCCGGACTCTGCAACTGCTCAAGGAGCGATTGGAGCAAATGAATACCGTACAGGCTACTACCAGCTAGTTGTCACGAGCAGCGCCTCTTAGAACATATTTTCGGGTTATAGACGATGTAAGATCGGCGCGTGCCGATCCCGTTCATTGCTAAAGGAGGCTGTGATGGATTTCGGTTCTATCAACTGGCTGGCTGTCATCGTTTGTGTTGTCGTCGCGATCGTGAGCGGGTTTATCTGGTATCACCCCAAAGTGTTCTTTCCGGCATGGTGGGCCGGTATCGGGAAGACCGGCGATACCGGTAATCCCAACCCAATCATTTATGTGTTTACTATCATTGCTGCCTTCGTGGAGGCCGTTTCGGTTGCATTCATGCTGAATGTGATGGGGAGCAGCACACTTGGAGCCGGCCTGGGCGCGGGCTTTATGCTCTGGCTGGGTTTTGTTGCGCCGACCAATCTGGTCAATAAACTCTTTGCCGGGCATGGTTTCAAAGTCTGGGCGATTGAAGCGGGCAATCATCTCCTGAACTTCTTGATTTTTGGCGCGATCCTCGGCGCGTGGCGATAATCGTAAACAACTCGCAGGATCCCGAAAACACAGGTGCGGATGTACATCCGCTCCTGTGTTTTCGGTTCTTCCTCTAAAATGTGTGAAGCTCTGGGAAAGGTGAATGCAGAGTAGAATAGGCGGACGGTGCGAGTCGTCCGCCTATTTTTTTCCCAGAGAATCCAATGCGTCCAACCTATCTCGAAGTCAATCTTGCACAATTAAAACAGAACGTTGAAGCAATCCGTGCTCACGTTGCACCGGCAAAAGTCATGCCGATGGTCAAGGCCAATGCGTACGGGCATGGTATTGACGGCGTGGCTCCGTTCATCGAACCCTTTGTGGATTATCTCGGCGTTGCGCTCGTGGAAGAAGGAATCCATTTACGCCAACTGGGGATCAAGAAACCGATACTGGTCGCAGGCGGGATTCTGATCGAGCAGCTCCCGTTATTCCTTGAGCACGACTTAACCCTCACCGCGTCTTCGCCGGAATTGTTAGCTGCTGCCGATGAAATGGCAGAGTCCACCCGTAAGCAGCTCAAAGTCCACCTGAAGATCGACACTGGCATGGAACGAGTAGGGGTGCGCGATTATGAGGCTGAATCATTTTTGTTAAAGTCTTTTGCGTGTAGGCATTTGAGTTTAGAAGGTATTTACACCCACCTGGCGAATTCTGAGACTCCTGACAGAAAATACTCGGTCATGCAATTGGAGAGATTTCAGGAAGTGCTGCGGATCTACGAAAAGAACAGCGTCCCTGTTCCAATCAGGCATGTCTGCAATTCAGGCGGGATCCTGAATTTGCCCGAAGCCCACTTTGACATGGTTCGCCCCGGCGTTTTGTTTTATGGAGTCTATCCCGGGCGTGAAGCGCTTCGTTCAGTGAATGTAAAACCTGCATTGACCTGGCGGTCGCGCGTGGCTTATTCGAAGGTCACGCTGCCGGGGCGGCCGGTCAGCTATGGGTCGCTGTGGCAGGCTGAAAGTCCCGCGCGAATCGTGACCATCCCATGCGGCTACGCAGACGGCTATTTCCGTCGCATGACGAATCAGGCGCAGGTCATCGTCAAGGGGAAGAAATATCCTCAAGTGGGGCGCATCTGCATGGATCAGTTTATGGTCAATCTTGGCGCAGATCACGCGGAGGTCGGCGACGAGGCGATCTTGCTTGGGGAAGGTGTGACGGTGGAGGATCTGGCTGCGTGGGCCGGGACGAATGAATACGAAGTGATGACGAACATCAGCGCGCGTGTGCCGCGCGTGTTTTTGTAGGTGCCTGCGGTACAATTGGCGGGCATTTTGAATGCTTGAGGTGACTTTTGAATCGTAAGCTAAGAGACTATTTGATTTTACTGAGTATTGCGGGCCTGATCCTCGCGCTGGATCAATGGACAAAATGGCTGGTGCGTGAAACTCTGCCTCTGCGCGGCACCTGGCTGCCGTCGTGGCTGGATTGGCTGAGCCCTTATGCGCGGATCGTGCATTGGAACAACAGCGGTGCGGCCTTTGGCATGTTCCAGCAGGGAAATCTGATCTTCACCATACTTGCCTTTGTTGTGATTGGCGCGATCCTTTACTATTACCCGCGAGTAGAGGCAGAAGACTGGACTCTGCGGCTGGCGATGGGACTGCAATTGGGGGGCGCTGCCGGGAATCTGGTGGACCGACTCCTCATGGGCAGAGTAACAGATTTTATTTCCGTCAGCATTTTTCCTGTTTTCAATATCGCAGATGCATCCATTACCGTGGGTGTGCTCGTTCTACTACTGGGTGTATGGCTCAAGGAACGGCTGGCGAAGAAGCGGGCACAGGATGAAAGCAGCCTGGAGGGGATGGAATCCCGTGGATAATGAGGAGATCTCAGGCAGTCAAAATCTCGGCGTGGATTCGCCGGTAACTGCGAAACCGACCTCGCACTTGAAGAATTATGTGCTCTTACTGGTGATCACCGGTGCAGTAGTCGCACTGGATCAATGGACAAAGTGGTGGGTGCGGACCCATGTTCCTGAGAATGGTTCATGGCAACCGCAGTGGCTCGCCAGCCTGGATTGGCCCGCCAGGATCGTCCACTGGTATAACACCGGCGCAGCGTTTGGAATATTCCAGGGGCGAAACCCGGTCTTCATTGCGCTCGCCTTGCTCGTGATCGCCATCATTCTATATTATTATCCGAGGTTGTCAGAGGGGGAAGCGGTCATGCCAGTCGTGGTGGGGCTGTATCTTGGAGGTGTAATCGGCAATTTGATCGACCGAGTCATGCTGGGCAAAGTGACCGACTTTATTTCAATTGGCACGTTTGCCGTTTTCAATGTCGCGGATTCGAGCATCAATGTGGCGGTGGCCCTCTTGTTGTTGAACGTTCTTCTCAAGGAACGAAGAGATAAAAGAAAGGCCAGTGAATCATCGTGAGCGACCGGATCGAAAAGTTTCAATATGAGGGGGAAAAAGCAGAACGCCTTGACAAAGTCCTTGTAAGTCATTTTCCTGAATTCTCGCGTGCGCGCTTGCAGGGATTGATCGAGGATGGATTCGTTTTGGTAGAGAACGCGCGGGCGAAGAAATCGGGGCAGATGATTGAGGCGGGCATGGAAGTGGAAGTGCATATTCCGCCGCCAGTCCCTTCGGGTTTGATCCCGGAAGAAATCCCGCTGGATGTTGTTTTCGAAAATGATGATTTGCTCGTGGTGAATAAACCTGCCGGGATGGTGGTCCATCCGGCGGCGGGGCATGCCTCCGGCACACTGGTCAACGCGGTGCTGGGATACGATCCCGATATTGAGGGCATCGGCGGCGAGGAACGGCCTGGCCTCGTGCATCGGCTCGACAAGGAAACCTCGGGCTTGATCGTGCTGGCGAAAAATGACCAGGCTCATAACTGGTTACAGGACCAATTTCGTGTGCGAAAGGTGGAGAAAACCTATCTCGCCCTTGTAGATGGAAAACCGCCTACGCCAACAGGCCGCGTAGAAGCAGCGATTGGCCGCGACCCGAGTCATAGAAAGAGAATGGCAATTGTCCCGTCAGGAAAGGGACGCGAGGCGATTTCGGAATACAAAACGGCTGAAAGTTTCAAGGGATATACCTTGCTTGAATTTCATCCGCTCACTGGGCGCACGCATCAGATCCGATTACATTGCGCGTTCTTGAAATGTCCTATTGTGGGGGACGAGATTTACGGGCGAAAGAATCCAGGTTTGAAATTAGGGCGTCATTTCCTCCACGCTTATCGGTTGAAGATCATATTGCCGGGTGAAAAGCAGCCGCGCGTATTCGAGGCAGAATTGCCAGAGGAGTTGAAGAATGTGTTGGAGTTGCTGAGAAATAAGTAACGAGCAATGAGTTGCGAGCGATGGACAACAAGAGGACAGTATGAACGACAAAGGTTTTGAAGGATTAAAGGTGTGGCAGAAGGCACATAGCCTGATGGTCGATATTCATAAAAAGCTAGTCCCACTTGTATTTAAAGCTAATAAGGATGAAAGATTTGACCTGATTGCTCAGATCAGAAGTTCATCAAAGAGTGTGCCGGCAAATATTGCCGAGGGCCATGGGCGTTTTTATTACGGCGACAATGTCCGTTTTTGTTACAATGCGCGAGGTTCACTTGATGAGACAGTGAGCCACCTTCGTGCTGTGCTGGATCTTGATTATTGCCCCAAAGATCTGTATGACAGGCTACGCGTCCAAGCCGATGAAGTACGCCGAATGTTGAATGGATATATTGATTGGCTCAAAGAAAAGAAGATCGGCGAGAAGGAACCTGGAGCAAATTTGGCTGTGCGTGAAGATCGTATAGAATATACCTTCAATTCAACTGACGAGAACTCATAACTTGTCTCCCATTTCTCGTTACTTCAACCTGGAGCTACCATGGAGTATATAGACCTTCGTTCTGACACCGTCACTAAACCCACGGCTGAAATGCGCGAGGCGATGGCGAACGCAATTGTGGGCGACGACGTTTATGGTGATGATCCCACGGTCAACAAATTGCAGGAGATGGCGGCAAGCATGCTGGGAAAGGAAGCGGCGCTCTTCGTCGCTTCTGGCACGATGGGCAATTTGCTGGCACTGCTGGTCCACTGCCAGCGCGGGGATGAGGTGATCGTTGGGAATAAATCGCATATTTACCTGAATGAAGCGGGAGGTATGGCTGCGCTTGGAGGAATTCAAGCCTGCCCGCTGGAGAATCAGCCGGATGGCACGCTGGCGCTGGATGACATTCTCGTATCCATCCGGACCGAGGATGTACATCACCCCATCACGCGTCTCATCTGCCTGGAGAATACCCAGAACATTTGCGGCGGAGTCCCGTTGACGCCGGCATACACTCGTCAGGTGGGGGATCTGGCGAGAAAGAATCATCTAAGGCTTCATGTTGACGGCGCGCGCATATTCAATTCGGCGGTCGCGCAGAATGTGTCGGTACGGGAATTGGTTGACCCGGCAGACTCGGTCATGTTCTGCCTCAGCAAGGGACTGGCCTCGCCGGTCGGTTCGATGCTGGTTGGCTCGAAGGAGTTCATCGCGCGGGCGCGTCACTTGCGGAAGATGGTGGGCGGCGGTATGCGTCAGGTTGGCGTCCTGGCAGCGGCGGGGATTATTTCGCTGGAGAAAATGATCGAGCGGCTGGACGATGACCATGCCCGGGCAAGAGAACTTGCGAATGGCCTGAAGCAGGTCAAAGGTCTGGTCGTGGACGCGGCCTCTCCATTCACCAATATGGTTTACCTGAATCTTTCGGAGGATGCCAAACTCAATGCCGCCCAAATTATCGAAGAGATGGAAAAACGGGGTGTGCTGCTCGACGCCGAAAACATGCGGCGGTTCCGGCTGGTCACCCATTGCTGGGTGGATTCCGCCGGTATCAGTAGAGTGGTAAATGCGTTCCGTGAGCTGCTGAGCTAATCAGAGCCTTGATCTTCTGCCGGGGCCGCCAGGGACTCCCAGTGCTTGTCGTCCGGTTCGATCTGGTCGCGACCGCGTTCTTTTGCCACATAGAGGCGCTTGTCGGCCAGATCGATTAGTTTAAAGATCTCATCTGCCTCCCCCGGGAACTCTGCGATGCCCTGGCTGACGGTAGGTACCGGAATATCAGTCTGATTGTAGTTCTTGAGAATCATATTGGCCATGGTCACGCGGATGCGGCTCGCGACTTGCAGGGCCTGTGCCCCCGCAGTCTTTGGCAATGAGATGACGAACTCCTCACCACCCCATCGACCAACAGCATCTTTTCGTTTCACGTGATCGCGAATGGTCTCGCAGAGTTTCGTCAGGATTTCATCCCCGGCGAGATGACCATAGTTATCGTTATATTGCTTGAAGTGATCGACATCCAGCATGATCAGGCTCAGGGGTTCCCTCATCTGGAGCGCGGACTCCGCCTGCTGTTTCAGGACTTTGAGAAAGTGGCCATGATTGTAGACACCGGTAAGGCTATCGATATGTGTCTGTTGTTCCACCAGGCGGTGACGGAAGGCATTGTCCAGTGCCAGCGTGGCGTGCTGGGCCAGGTTGGAGAGCAATTCCATATCCGCCCGGCTGAATGCATTGGGACGATACGAAGCGATCGCCAGGATGCCATTGGTAAATTCACCCCGCATTGGCACACCCATCCATGAAAGGCTGGTCTTCTGTTTGCCAATGATGACGTTCTTGACTCCCGCCAGGTTAACATCACGCCGCAAGTCCGGGAGGAAGAGTCCCTTTTGATTGCGGACCACCCAGCTCGAGAGCGTCCCGTCCATTTGTACGCGCACATCTGAAAAGTACTCGCCATCGTCGTAGAACAGATGCAGGTAGATTTCATCGCCTTCGACCATGCCAACGTAGTACGTATCCGCTTCCAGCGCATTCTGGATCGCTGCATTGAGCAAAGTGGTCACCTGCTGCACATCGAGCGTCGACGCGATCTGACGGCTGAATTCATTCACGATCTTGAGGCGGTTGATTTGCTGGCGCGGTAACGACTTAAGTTGCTGGATGGTCTCAATTGAAATTGCAGCGACCATTGTAAGACTCAGATATCTGACCCACTGGCTGGGGAGGACGATACTTTCGAAGCGGATCATGAGCGTGATCAAGGTTGCGCTTCCCACCAGGAAGTAGGCGGGCGGACGTTCAGATACAAGCGCGGCCGAGATGGATGCCACAACCATTAGAATGCCAAGCAGAGTATCCATTTCGGGCGGGAGAATCAGGGTGAGAAGTCCGAGTGAAACGCCTCCGAGGAAAGAGTTGATCCACGCGAAGAGCAGCTTCTCATTGGATCTTGAGAGGAACAGAAGATAGAAAAACGCGAGATAGGCGCTGCCGGCTACTCCGTACCCGACCAGGAAATACTGTGCAGCACTGGTCTCAGGCCGATATTCAGTCACTGCCGTTGTAATGCTTGCCAACAGAATCAAAATGCCTGCCAGCACGGCCGGCAGGAGCGAGATCAGGTGTTCCTGGGGGGTGAACCCATCCTTATTTTTATCTGGCATCCGACGCGCCTGACGAGAGCAAATCTGCAGCATATCCCTGCAGAACGAGTCTCTCAAAAACATCAATGATGTGCGGATCGAACAGGATCCCGGCCTGTTCGCGCAGATAAGCCAGGGCCTCCTCTGTTGGAACTTTCTGGCGATAAGGACGGTTGCTGGTGAGCGCATCGAAGGCATCCACCACGGCGAAGAGACGTGCCTGCAGAGGAATATTCTCGCCGAACAAGCCGATGGGATAACCGCTGCCATCCCAGCGTTCCTGGTGATAGCGAATGACCGGCAGGGTCTCCTGAAGGAAAGGAATGCCTTCGACGATCCTTGCGCCGATATCCGGGTGCAGGCGCATGATCTTCCATTCCTCATCGCTCAGGGGACCTGGCTTATGGAGTATGTTGTCACGGATCCCGATCTTACCGATATCGTGCAGTAGTGAGCCGCGTTCGAGGGCCTTAAGCTCATTATGAGATAGCCCCAATGCTTCACCGAGTCTGGCTGACAGATTGCTCACACGCAGGCTGTGACCTTCTGTTTCCCGATCGCGTGCATCAAGCGCAGACATCAACGCCGCCAGTGTTTGATCGTATGTGGTCTCCAATTTATCATAGGCTTCTTTGATTTCGCGTGCCTGCCGCCGTGACTCGACCAGCAGCAGGGAGCGTTCGAGTGCGATGGCCGCCTGATTAACCAGGGTCTGCAGATCGGCCGGGCTGGTTGGCTTATGGTTTCCCTCATCAGGAATATTGATCCACAGCGCGCCATATTTTCGGATGGGTGTCTGAATGGGCAGACAGATGTGCGTGTGAGAATTTCCCTGCGAAAGATAAATCATTTGTCCCAGGTTCATGGCCTGCCGGATCGTATCCAAGGGATGGTTTACACCGGTGTGTGCGCCGTTTGAATCCACTTCCACTTCGGCTTCGATCTTGCCATCCGTTGTGAAGAGGACAATGCCGGTGGCCGAGCCCTTTGCCAGTTTGTGTGCGGTCTGTGCAATGTCGAGCGCGGCACCCTTCAATTCCTCAGCCTGAATGATCTGGTTACTCAAGCGATAAAGCAGGGATGTGGTTCTCAGTGAGGCGCGCAGTTCCTGTTGCAGCCATGCACTTTCAAACGCACCCGCAGCCTGGATCGAAAGCAGTTCCGCAAGCGACTCATCGTTTTCCGTGAAAAAGACTTCGTTCTGTTTTCCAAAGGCGAGGATGGCGCCAATGCTCAAGCGATGCCAGCGGATGGGGATTGCCAGCATACTGCGCAGGCTGCCATGATCGATTTCAAGATGCGACGTGGATGCATAGCGCCGCACATCGCGTACCCGGAATGGCTCAGGGGCATGGAACGCCGCCTGCACCAGCGAGTCAGTATCCTGACTTTGTTCCAGTGACTCCAGGAGACGCGGCGCGAAGCCAGAGGATGCACTTTGCAGGAAATCACCCTCCTGTCCCAATTGGATTTGGACGTAGGTAAAACGTGCTTCGAGGATCTGTTTCGCAATGGATGAGATCTCGCTTGCCGTTGCATCGGGCTCCACCAGCGACGAGAGTACACTGCCGGCCTGGATCAGGTCCCTCAGGCGTTGATGATAACCGGAGCGTTCCCAGGCGCGCGTCAATTCAGCGGCGACCGCTTCCGTCAGGGCCACGTCGATACTGGCGAAGGCATTCATCTTCTCGCTGACCAGCGCGATCACACCATTGACGTGTCCGTTGTAGATCAATGGTACGACAACTGCGGAAAGGTTATGCTCGCCTTCGAAGTAGATGTAATCGGGATCACTCCTCACATCGTTGACGATCTGTGTCTTGCGCTGGCGCATGGCCCGGCCGATCACGCCTTTTGAAGCGTCCTGTCGATAACCCGGGGGAACAATATTGATCTGATGCCCGGCCGCTGCCAGGAGCATAACCTCGTGGCGGTCCGCTTCATGGATATATAAGCAGGCCAAAGAACAATGGATTGCGCGCTCCAGCGTATTCACTGCAAGCTGCGCGGCCACGGGCTGGTCCAGTTGATTTTCGAGTTGCTGGCTTAGTTCTGCCAGGAGGGTCAGTTGTGCATTACGGCGCTTCTCTGTTGATATCTGCTGCAAGAGCAGGCTGATCTGGTCCGCCTGTGTATGTACGCGCACGCGCAGGCCGTCTCGCGAAAGGGCAAAGGGTCTCAAGTAGCGGGCAAGACGTTCATTCCACGAGATCAACTTTGGGTCCCGTTCCTGATTCGATGCCTCCGCCTCGTTTCCGTCAAGCTGGGTCATTAGTCCGTTGATGGTCATCAGGATCGTTGAGACGCCGTAATATAGGACGAGAGTGATGAGGAAATAAAAAATGAATGCAGCCTCACGAACTTTGACCGTCATCTCGGGGGAGGCCACATTGATCTGATCGGCCAGAGCCAGCAGTGCGCTGAGAAAGATAAGCGTCATCAATTCGACCGTGCTGCCAACCATGACAACGCGTTTTCCTAAGATATCGCCTTCGGGCATGGTCATGCTCGGCCAAGGGAAAACACCGGCAAAGAGGATCATCAATGCAAACAACAGCGGCCCGAAAACATTGGCAGAGAATGATCCGATGATAAAGATCACAGACCACGCCAGCCAGGGAATGGCTGTCAGCCGGGTCACGCTATCGCGTATTCTGGCTGACGTGCTAAGAAATGAAAATGCCCCCAGAACTGCGGTGATCAGAAAGGCAAACGCCAGAGGCGCGCGATATGGAAGCAGATTGGCATAAGCGTGCTCCGGAATGATCTGAACGGAAAGCAAGAAGATGCCACTGGCAATATTAATGACAATCGCGATCACATGCAGAATATCTTTGTCCTGAAAACGCGCCGCCCAGGGCGACGGGATCAGAGGAAAGCCTTGAGCTAATGCCACAAAAACGAGTAACAGGGCTTCGATGAAAAAGCCTCTAAGCGCGAACATGCCCCCCAGTAGAAATAGCAGCAGAACAGAAGAAACCCGAATCAGCAACTGACGGCGGCTCTTCGTTTGGAGCGCAAACATGATCTGGCAGGAGAGCGCCACAATAAAACAAAGAATCCCCAACACGAGGATTGCCGGCACAGGGACCCCAAGAATAATGCTATGCAAGTGTTCTGGGATCAGGAGCAGGCTCATCCCCATGAATCCAAGGATGCCGGAGCTCAGAGCATTGATATCGTTCAGCAGCCTTTGCTTCATCATTGCGCCGAGGATAGCATAAGAAAGCATTTTTATCTACTTCTGGCATAAAGTTGCGATTTTGTTCTGATATAATTCCCAAGCCAGATACAGCCTTTCCGGTGGGGACTTGGCTCTTCTGTGCCGAGAAACTTTCCAAAACAGGTAAACATGATGCAAACATATATATCCCTTGAACAAATTGACGAAGCCGCGCACGCAGTCCAGACGCGGACTTCACATAAACCGCGCGTCGGACTCATCCTCGGTTCAGGGCTGAATGGTTTGGCTGACTCCGTTCAAAAAGCTGATTTCATCCCTTATGGAGATCTGCCCCACTTCCCGGTTTCGACAGTGGAGGGACATGCCGGACGTTTTGTCATTGGTGACCTCGAGGGTAGGTCTGTGCTGGTAATGCAGGGACGTATCCACTACTACGAAGGCTATAGCATGGGACAGGTTACCCTGCCGGTGCGTGTCATGCAAAGGCTTGGCGTCGAAACCTTGATCGTAACCAACGCGGCCGGCGGAGTCCACCCTGCCTTCATCCCCGGTGATGTGATGTTGATCACAGACAATCTAAATCTGATGGGCATGTCCGGTCTGAACCCCCTGATGGGACCCAACCTGGACGAGATCGGCCCGCGTTTTCCGGACATGAGTCAGGCCTATGACCGCGCGTTATGCGATCTTGCGCGCAAAGTTGCGAAAGAAGCTGCTATCAATTTGCGTGAAGGGGTGTACGCCGGCTTGAGTGGCCCTTCGTTTGAATCCCCCGCAGATTTACGCTTCCTGCGCCTGGCTGGCGCGGATGCGGTGGGCATGTCCACAGTGCCGGAAGTCATTGTGGGGCGGCATGGCGGGATGCGTGCGTTGGGTTTCTCCGGTATCAGCAACAAGGCCAACCTGGATGGCTCGACCGTCACTACGCATCAAGAGGTCATCGAGGCCGGTAAAGTGATCACTCCCAAGATCGAAAAAATCATCCGCGGTGTATTGCGCGAGATGTAAATACCTTTGTAAGAGCCGAATGACCGATCTTTACAGGTTTCTCTCTTCCTACGAGGCCCTGATCTATATCCTCCTGCTCGTGGGCGGGATGTTTGCCTTCCGCTGGCTGTGGAAATCGTGGAGCGAATGGCAAAACTCAATTTATAAACTGGAACGTGAGTTTGCAGTCCGCCGTCTCAGCCAGGCGGCTGCGGTTTCAGCTTTGATTGCGATCCTGTTTTGTGTCGAATTCTTTATGGCTTCGTTCATCATTCCGGGGCTGCCCTTTCAGGTGCTTCTTTCCACACCGACTTTGGATCTGCTTGCAACGCCAACCGGCACCCTCTCACCGGAGTTCATGACGCAATTTGCTGCCCAGCCTCCAGCCGCTTCTGCCAACAGCACCGGGTGCATCCCGGATCAGGTGATGATCACTTCACCCGAGCCGGGAGAACAGGTGCAGGGAACAGTGGAATTGGTAGGCACGGTGAATATTCCGAGCCTGGGCTTCTACAAATATGAGGTTGCCGCGCAAGGGAGCGACACCTGGGCCACGATCTCGGCTGATCGCGTAGTGGTGGTTAATGGTATTTTGGGTCATTGGGATACAAAGGCCCTCACGCCCGGAGATTACCAATTGCGCCTCGTTGTAACAGATAATCAGGGAAGGTCACTCCCTGCCTGTATTGTCCCTCTACGAGTGATTGCACCATAAGGAAATCTTGATGGAACTGATATATGACTGAGCTACAAATACGTCCCACAATTGCCACTGACCTGTCGCGTTTGATGGCCATGGATCACTCGATACGCAGCGAGTCGGTCTGGCAACTGGAATTGCGCCGCGAGGCCGGGCAGATCACTGCTGCATTCCGCGAAGTCAGATTGCCGCGCACCATATCGCTCTCGTACCCGCATAATCCATTTGCACTGGCCGATGACTGGGTGCGGAGGTCCATGATGTATACCGCCGTCATTGACCCTGACCCGATCGGTTATGTTAGCCTGCTCGAGCGCGGGACAGCCTCCTCCGTTTGGATCACGGATCTGGTGGTCAGCGCCATGCACAGGCGCCAGGGTGTAGGCTCCCGTCTGCTGGCCAGTGCCCAGCAATGGGCGCAGGAAAGATCGCATCGTCGTTTGATCCTCGAGATGCAGTCCAAAAACGTGCCTGCCATCCGCATGGCGCAGAAGTTCGGCTATGAGTTCTGCGGGTATAATGACCATTATTACTTAACCCAGGATGTTGCCTTATTTTTTGCAAAGGCATTAAAATAAATTCGGTAAATCACGAACGACCCGGGTAGTCCTCCAAGTTTCGTGAAGTATTGAATTTAGTCAGGCGGCCTCCACTGCTCTGACAATATTTTTTAGCGGAAGGTTGTATGATTAACGGTTGGACGGATAGTGTGCTGGCGGGGATCCAGACGCTCAACCAGATCCTGACGGCAGGCATTGCCATCACGGCATTCTCGCTGTTCCTGTACGCGCTATCCTTCAATTTGCGTGACCGTGTGGCGCGGTCCTTTGCCATTATCCTGCTCTGTGTGGTGGTTGTTTTTACCGCCGAAGCTTTGCAGGATAAATCGTTGACTACAGTGGGGATTGATTTGCTCCTGCGTTTGCAGTGGTTTGGGCTGGTCTTTCTTCCCGCAGCCTATTTGCATCTGTCCGATGCGTTGCTCGTAACGGCTGGACGCCCTTCCCGCGGTCGCAGACGGCTTGCCGTGCGGGGTGTATACGCTGTTTCAGCTTTCTTTCTTCTGTTGCTTGCCTTTGGATATTTGCTCGGCCCGCTCGTCCCGGATGGGAAGCCTGCTCCGCATCTTCAAAGAACAGTGTGGACAGAGGTATTCACTGTCTTCTATGTTGGTGCCATTGTCTGGGCAGCGATCAATTTTGCACGCGCCTATTCACGCATGCTGACCCGCTCTGGCCGCAGACGCATGTTGTATCTGATGGCAGGCGCCACTGCACCTGCGCTTGGCTCGTATCCCTATCTTTTGTTTGGCTCAGGCCTCGCTGCTGCACATTCCTATCTGTTTTGGGGGGTGGCAACGGTCATCAATTTGCTGGTCGGCGCGCTGGTCATTCTCATGGCCTATGCTGTGGCATTCTTCGGCGTCTCATGGCCGGACCGGGTCGTGAAGAGCCGTCTGGTCAAATGGATCATGCGTGGACCGGTCGTCGCATCAGCGACGCTGGGCCTGATGACCGTGGTGCGCCGCGGTGGCGAACTGCTCGGTTCTCCGTATAATGCCTTTGTGCCTTTTAGCGTTGTCGTCATGGTGCTCTTACTCGAGCATGCCATAACCTTTGCTGCACCTTTATGGGAGCGCTGGCTTTTCTTTGGCGGCGACCGTGGTGAATTACAGCTTCTCCAGAACGTGGAGGAACGCCTGCTCACACAAGGTGACTTGCGGCAGTTCCTGGAGGCCGTGCTCGCCGCGGTCCGGGACCATCTACAGGCTCCCGCGGCATTTATTGCGGCGATTGATGGGGACGTTCCAGCGCTGCTTGTGATGGCGGGCAACCGCGCTTTGTTGGATCAGGAAAGCCTGCCGGAGGTTCTCAGTCGGGTCAATGGCGATGCGCGTCACGAGTTTCAGTGGGGAAACTTCTGGGTTCTACCCTTGCATCAGCGTCGAAGATCCGATATGGATCAGGATGTCCTTCCTCCTTTGCTCGGCTTGCTTGGTGTGGCGCGCCGCCCTACTCAAAATGTTCTGGAACGCGACCAGCGCGAGGCTCTCTGGCTGCTGGCAGACCGCGCCGCGCTGGCTCTGGAAGATCGTCAATTGCAGCAGCGCCTCTTCCGCTCATTGGCGGATATCCAGCCTCAGGTTGAGATGATCCAGAGATTGCGCGCCGCCGGTCGCTATGACGCGGGGGTCAACCTGCTGGAGGAACCTCTGCCTCAGGAATCGGACCTGGCCAACTGGGTCAAGGATGCGCTGACCCATTATTGGGGCGGGCCGAAGCTGACGAACAATCCGTTGATGCGCCTCCAGGTGGTTCGTGAGATGGTGAATGAAAACGATGGGAACGCGGCCAATGCTCTGCGGTCTCTGCTTCGGAAAGCAGTCGACCAGGTCAAACCGCAGGGAGATCGTCGGTTCACAACCGAATGGATACTGTACAATATCCTTGAAATGAAATTTATCGAGGGCCGCAAGGTGCGAGACGTGGCTTCACGGCTGGCAATGTCGGAGGCTGACCTGTACCGCAAGCAGCGTGTAGCGGTGGAGGCTGTCGCCAAGGCGATCCTTGATATGGAAACTCAAACACAACAAACGAGGTAATCTCAGTGAATCATGAGATGACAAGGAGAAGCCCAAGAACTGGCTCGCCTCTCAAATTTCGTGATGGACTGATCTAGCTTAGGAAGGAGGCCTTAATGGTTGGCCCAAAGAAGAAAACGGAAAGCCCCATGCCCATCGTTGATGAGGGCTGGTGGAATTCGGTCCTGGCGGAGGAATCTCGTTACGCGCCACCTGCGCCTTCCCGACAGGCTGGCAAGAGTGAGCCCCGAACAGAGGCAACTCCTGCCCAGCCGGCGCAGACAAAGCCCACTGCGGATTGGGTCCAGGTCAAGGATTTGTATCAGCGCGATCAGATTGTTGATCTGAACGTGACCGGCTACAACCGGGGTGGTCTGCTCGTGGAGGGCGAAGGTTTATATGGCTTCGTACCTTTCTCACATCTGGTCGAGCTTGCCGGAAAGAATGAAGCCTCACAACGGGAACATGATCTCGAGACCTTCGTCGGTCGCAGACTGCACTTGAAGGTGATTGAGTGCGTGCCCGAGGATGGTCGCATCGTGTTCTCGGAGCGTGCTGCCCAGGCAGAACCGGGAAAGCGGGCTCAATTGTTCGGCGCATTGCACCCCGGCGAGCGCGTCACCGGGATAGTCACCAATATCACGGATTTCGGTGTGTTCGTTGATCTTGGTGGCGTGGAAGGGCTGATTCACATCTCTGAGCTGTCATGGGGACGCGTGATGCACCCGAACCAGATCGTGCAGATGGGACAGACCATCGATGTGCAGGTGCTGGACCTCGCGCCCGAACGGTGCCGTGTTGCTCTGAGCCTTAAACGCTTGCAGCGCAACCCCTGGCTTTCTGCCGCCACCGATTTCCCGGAGGGAAGTGTGGTGCCTGCCACCATCACGAGCGTGGTTTCCTATGGTGCCTTTGCACGCCTTGATGCCGGTGTGGAAGGCCTGATCCATGCCTCCGAAATGCCGCTGGAGGAGGGTCAAACGGTCAAGGATATTATTTCCGAAGGCCACCCTGTTCAGGTGCGCGTTCTGCATGTGGATGCCTCGCACCAACGTATGGGACTCAGCATGAAGCTGACTCCACAAGGTTGACGCGCGACTCGGCCTGATGTCCAATTCTCCGCGTGATCCATCGCAAGATTTCGCGAATGCCCGGCCATCTGAAAACGACTGGCTGGATCGCCTCGCGCATTTCAACCTGCATTTTGGGCGGTTCTTGCGCGATGCGTTCGGCATCCTGTTCCTTGCCTTCGCGCTGATGCTCCTGCTTGCCATCTGGGGGAAAACAGACGGCGTAGTCCTCGGGTGGCTGGCACAGAAACTGACCTTATGGATCGGCTGGGGAAGTTATCTCGTCATCCTGTGGTTTGGATATGGTGGATTCGCCCTTCTCCGCCATGCACCCGGCCGATTGAACTGGGGACGTCTGATCGCGCTCGAACTCGCCTCGGTCCTGACCCTGGGCCTGCTTGCCGCTATGGGAGACAATGACCTCCTGCGGGCCAATGCTGGCGAACTCGGTGGACAGATTGGCTGGGGGCTGCTGACCCTACTTTGGATGCCGCCACTGGGCCGTTTCCTCGGATCGCTGATTCTATTCGTGGCCTGGTTGTTCACTGTCGTTACGGGACTCGGATTCTGGTCCAAGTTCGAAGCGTGGCTCATGCGAGTTGCCGGGGAGACGCCTGCACAGGTTGCCGGCGCTCCTGCGGCTGCTGAACAGATTGAGCAGGAAAAAACAGAAGAGCTCCAGAAGAAAGGTTCTCCAAAAAAGAAAGCCCCGGCCATTCCTCCAGAATTTCGTACCTCCCTAAAAGCACCAGCCGAAAAGAAGCCGGAAAAATCTGCCAGGGCATTGGAGCGTCACGAGGATTTGCCTTCCCTGCAGATCCTGATGGCTGAGACGGCAACCCGCACGGATGAGCGCACGATCAACCAGACGGCCGGTCTGATCATGAAGACCCTGGCAGAATTTGGAATCCCTGCCACAGTGATCGGATATCGAGTAGGCCCTGCGGTCACGCAGTTCGCCGTCCAGCCGGGTTTCATCAAAAAAGCTGGTTCGCAAGAGGAAGATGACGCGCAACAAATGAAGGTGCGCGTCGCACAAATTGCGTCGCTGGAGAAAGATCTCGCACTGGCGCTCTCCGCTGAACGCTTGAGGATTGAGGCGCCGGTACCGGGCAAGCCGTATGTCGGTATCGAAGTCCCGAATTCGCACAGTTCGGTGGTTCGGCTGAAGCCTTTGCTCGAGTCAGAGACTTTTTATAAGGTCGGTGCGCCGCTGACGGTGGCGCTTGGCCGCGATGTTTCCGGGCATCCAGTCGTCGCGGATCTGGCGCGAATGCCGCATCTTCTGATTGCGGGTTCGACCGGTTCTGGAAAGTCTGTTTGTATCACCGCGCTGGCTGCTTGCCTCGCGATGAACAATACGCCCGAAGATCTGCGCATGGTGATGATCGACTCGAAGATGGTCGAGTTGCTGCGCTTCAACGGCCTGCCTCATCTTTATGGAAAAGTGGAAACCAACATCGAGCGGATTCTCGGCGTGCTGCGCTGGGTGGTGCTGGAGATGGAACATCGGTATCGCCTGCTCGAATCCAGCCATTCCCGCGATCTGGAGACTTATAACCGCAAGCAAGCCCGTAAAGCTGATGGTGTCACCCTGCCGCGCATTGTGGTCTTGATCGATGAGCTGGCTGACCTGATGATGTCTGCGCCGGATCAGACGGAGCATAACCTTGTACGTCTCGCACAGATGGCGCGTGCAACCGGCATCCATTTGGTTGTTGCCACGCAGCGTCCATCCACAGATGTAGTTACCGGCCTGATCAAGGCCAACTTCCCGGCCAGGCTCGCATTTGCTGTAGCTTCCGGTATAGATAGCCGCGTCATCCTCGATTACACTGGCGCGGAGACCCTGCTGGGCCGTGGCGATATGCTCTTCCTGAATCCGGAAGTCGGCAACCCTACGCGTGCGCAGGGGGTGATGGTCACGGATATGGAGATCGAGCGCATTATTTCGCACTGGCAGAAAGCCAGCGAAATCCCCGTCGACGACACGCCGCCCTGGGAGAAACTGTTACAGGAGCCGGATGAGAATGAAGACGACGGCTTGATCGAGCAGGCAGTGTCCATTGTCAAACAGAGCCAGCGTGCTTCCGCTTCCCTTTTGCAGCGACGGCTGCGCGTCGGTTATCCGCGCGCGGCACGCCTGCTTGACCAGCTTGAAGAAATGGGCGTGGTTGGACCTTCCCAGGGCGGGGGAAAGGAGCGAGATGTCCTTGTGAGTGCCGAGGATGATTTTGAAGACGGTGAGTTGGATAAGTCAGCCTGAGCACGCTTCTTGAAACCTCAGTATTCATCAAAGATGATGTGGGGTGAGTCAATTAATGCAATTTCCAGCAGTACATTTCAATTGCTTAGCCGTCCATCCATATCCAGGAACGGATGAAGTCGATGAACGCCGTTTTGGATTATCATTGCTTGAAACCAGATCAGAAAGGAAATTGATTGGTGGATCAAACGACCAATCCCAAACCTACTTTTACAGATCGATTGCGCCTGATCTTCAAGGGCATTTTGGACCCAATCGGGCAGTTCTTGAATCGCACGGGCCTCACACCTAACGCTATCACATTGCTCGGGCTGGGAGGCACGACCATTGGCGCGTATTTCCTGGCGCGCGGCCAGATGACGGTTGGCGGAATTACTTTGCTGCTCAGTGTCTTGGTGGATGCACTGGATGGAACGATGGCACGATTGCGCGGTGATTCCAGCGACTTTGGTGCCTTTGTCGATTCGGTCAGTGACCGCTATGCAGAACTGATTACCTTCGGCGGCTTGTTCTATTATTTCTTAAGCGTGAACAGCCACTTTGGCGCGATGCTCACCTTCCTCGCGGCGGCCGGTTCGGTGCTCGTCTCTTACGTCAAAGCTCGTGCGGAGGGATTGAGATTCACGGCCAAGGTCGGTCTGCTTACCCGCGTGGAACGATATATTGTCCTGATCCCATCGCTGATTCTCAACCAGCCGTTGATTGGCATGGGGTTGATTGCTTTACTGGGTAACATTACGGCTCTGCAGCGCATCCTTCATGTACGTGTGCAGGGACACGCGCGCAATGAACAGGCCAGAAGAGCGAAAAAGGATTACTTACATTAATTGTTGAAGGTGTCACCCTTCTCGAAGGCCGTTTCGCCCCGCAAGGCTCTCGGCCCGACATCCCTACGGGAGAGTGACATGAGAGGCACTTATGATTGACGGCATTTCGATTGGTCCGCTTTATGTTCGGTTCTATGGCATTATCCTGATGCTCGGCGCGGTTGCCGGTGCCTGGCTGGCGACAAAAGCCGCGAAAAAACGTGGTTACGATCCGGAAATCGTCTGGGACCTGCTCATCTATCTTCTCATTGGCGGCGTTCTCGGTGCGCGGCTCTGGCATATTTTCACCCCCTCACCTTCGGCTATCGCCCAGGGCCTTACGACCTCTTTCTATCTCACGCATCCGCTGGATGCGCTCGCTATCTGGAAGGGCGGCCTGGGTATTCCTGGCGCCGTCATTGGCGGCATGATCGCGCTCTACATCTACGCCCGCAAGAATCAGCTCAACTTTGCCGAGTGGACCGATATTGCTGCGCCGAGTATTGCGCTTGGCCAGGCGATAGGGCGCTGGGGCAATTTCTTCAACCAGGAGCTTTACGGCGCACCAACGAACCTTCCCTGGAAGCTCTACGTGGATCCGGCCCACCGTCTGGCGGGCTTTGAAAGCGTTGAGTATTATCATCCGCTCTTTGCCTACGAGTCCCTTCTCAGCCTGGCGAACATGTTTTTCCTGATATGGATTTCGCGTCGCTTTGCCGACAGACTCAAGAACGGCGACATTTTTCTCATCTATTTGATTATCTATCCCCTCATCCGCTTCTCCCTGGACTTCCTGAGGCTCGATGCTTCGCAAGTAGCAGGCGTCAACGCCAATCAGACTTTTATGGCAATTGTGGCTGTGCTGTCGGCGGCTGCTTTATGGTGGCGGCACCGAAACGATCGTCGGAGTCAAACGTCTGCTGACATTTGATGCCTCCAACTCCAGCATCTGCCCCAAAGGGGTGCTTTGCAGGGAAAGGACTGTTGTCTTATTGACACGTCAATTCTGTACCGATATTCTGGACACCTATGATCGAGACGAACGACCTGACTAAGAAGTTCAATGATTTTGTCGCGGTGGATGGAGTCAATCTCTCCGTCCAGCCGGGGCAGCTCCTGGCGATCCTCGGGCAGAATGGCGCGGGCAAGACAACCACTGTGCGAATGTTGACAGCATTGCTGAACCCAACTCGTGGCTGGGCGCGCATCGCAGGCTACGATACAGTGAAGCAGGGACGTGACGTCCGCGCTTCAGTGGGGGTGCTGACCGAGCAGCATGGTCTCTACATGCGCATGAGCGCCGATGAGTACCTCGATTTCTTTGGTCAGGTCTACAGGCTTGACCCTGGAGTTCGTAAAGCGCGCAGTCAGGCGCTGCTCGAATACTTCGGCCTGGAAGAGGCGGCTCATCGCCGCATCGGCGAATATTCCAAAGGGATGCGTCAGAAACTTGCTCTTGCGCGTGCGATGATGCATGAGCCCGGCGTGTTACTGCTCGACGAACCCACCTCCGCCATGGACCCCGAGTCCGCGCGGCTGGTGCGGGATGAGATTGCCCGCCTGAAATCCTCCAGGCGGACGATCGTCATCTGCACGCACAATCTTGTGGAGGCCGAATCGCTTGCAGATATCATTGCCATCATCTATCGCGGCCGCATTTTGATGCAAGGCTCACTGGATGAATTGAAGCAAAGGGTGCTGGGCGCACCCGAATATGAAGTCAAATTTGCGCAGCCATGGGATATGGGTGAATTGGAAATGCCCGTCGGGATGACTCTGGCACATAAAACGGCGACCAGCCTGAGGGTCCGTGTGGAGCGCCCGCAGGAGTCGAATCCAGCACTGCTGCACGCGCTCTCCGCGAAGTCGGCACCATTCATGTCTTTCCAGGAAGAACCGCGCACACTCGAACAGGTCTACCTCAAAGTGATGGCCGATGTAAGGGGCGATATCCATGTGGGATAAACTACAGCCCGTCTGGCTCGTGACGCGGCGTGAGCTGCGTGATCAATTGCGTGACTGGCGCGTGTTGACGCCGCTCATCATCCTGACAGTATTCTTCCCGATCCTGATGAACGCGTTCGCCCGGATGACCATTGATTTCTTGAATCAATACAACGCAAATTTGATCCTCGATCGTCTCGTGCCTTTTTCCGTGCTGATTATCGGTTTCTTCCCGATCACAGTTTCGCTGGTCGTAGCGCTGGAATCCTTTGTAGGGGAGAAGGAACGTGGGACGATTGAGCCGCTGCTCAGTTCACCGCTCGAAAACTGGCAGTTATACTTTGGGAAATTACTGCTCGGCATCTTTACGCCGCTGATTGCAAGTTACCTCTCGATCACTTTCTATCTCATCCTGGTGACGCGTCAGGGATTGGACATGCCGCCATGGTATATCATTGCACAACTTGTCATCCTGACCACAGCCCATGCCACCTTGATGGTCGCGGCTGCCATCGTTATATCAGTCCAAAGTACCTCGGTAAAAGCGGCCAATCTTCTGGCTTCGTTTATCGTCATTCCAGTGGCCGTGTTGATGCAGGGTGAGGCGGTCCTGTTGTTCTGGGGGAATGAAGAAGTACTCTGGCTGGCGGTTGCCGCGGTGACCATCCTTGCGTTATTGATCATCCGCGTGGGGATCGCACACTTCCAGCGCGAATACCTGCTGGGCCGCGAAATCGATATGATCAATCTGCGCTGGATGGGCCGTACATTCTGGAAGTACTTTAAGGGTGGGGCTACCTCCATTCTGGATTGGTATGGGAAGTCCGTGAAGCCTTCGCTGCGAAAGCTGACCACTCCTGCACTCCTGATCGTTTTGATCGCGGGAGTGGGCATCTGGCTTGGTTATGCTTGGATCATGCAGAACCTGCCAACTGCACTGAACAAAGCCTCACCGGCAGATCTTAAGGAATTGATTGACCGGGCCAATACCATGCCGGATCTGAGGCAGGTGCAGCAGAGCTTTTCGGCGCCCTTTCTTTTCATGAACAATACACGCGCCATGGTGACGATCCTCCTGGCAGGATTGGTTTCCTTCAGCGTGCTGGGAATTGTGCTCTACCTGGTCAATATTAGTCTGATCGGCGGCCTGTTCGGCCTGTTCCAATTACTGGGCATGTCTCCCTGGCCGCTGTTCCTGGCCGGTGTGCTCCCACATGGAATATTTGAAATCCCTGCGTTGATGCTTGGCAGCGCCGCGGTGCTTTATATGGGCGTTGCGCTGGTGACGCCTCAGACAGGCAAGTCCATGGGCGAGGTGTTGATCGAACTGCTCGCCGACTGGGCAAAGGTCTTTATTGGTATCGTCATTCCGTTGCTGGCAGTCGCAGCGTTGATTGAAGCGTACATTACCCCCCTTATCCTGGTGGCGATTTTAAAAAGGTGAATCCATGCCCAAGGTGATCATCCTCGGTTCATCGAATGCCATTCCAACCACGGACAGTGAGAACACGCACATGGTCGTGGTGGGTGAAGAGCGCATGGTGCTGATCGACTCAGTCAGTAACCCGATCCTGCGTCTGGAACAAGCTGGTCTGGATTTTAATGACCTGACGGACCTGATCGTGACCCATTTCCATCCGGATCATGTCTCAGGGCTGCCGCTCCTGCTCATGGATATGTGGCTGATGGGCCGCAAGAGGCCGCTCAATATTTACGGTTTGCACTACACGCTCGACCGCGTCGAGGACTTGATGGGATTCTATGGCTGGGCCGAGTGGCCGAATTTCTTCCCGGTTGCCTTCTATCGGCTCCCCGCCAGTGAAATGACCACCGTGATGGATTGCCCGGATTTTCGGATTTACGCTTCGCCGGTCCGCCATCTCATTCCCACCATGGGCCTCAGGATCGAGTTTAATCATACGAAGAAGGTCATGGCCTATTCCTGCGACACGGAGCCTTGCGAAGAGGTGATCCGTCTCGGCGCAGGCGCAGATGTATTGATCCACGAAGCGGCTGGCGCCCAACGCGGGCATTCCTCCGCGGCGCAGGCCGGAGAGATCGCCAGCCGTGCTGAAGTGGGGCGTTTGTATTTAATCCATTATGCGACGGGGAAATATGCCAACGGCAACCTGGTCAAAGAGGCGCAGACACGCTATCAGGGTGAAGTTGCTTTGGCCGTCGATTTCATGACGCTCGATTTCAGTTAAACAAATTCCCCTCACCCTGAAAGGGAGAGGGGGTAGGGGTTGGAGTTACCATCCCACAATATACGGTTCCCATTCGCCATTTTCACTTAAGTGTCTGCCAAAGATATAAGCAGCGTTCGCTGGTGGCTCCTTCGGGATATGCATGGGATGCATGTGGGCTTCCTCCACTTTGCGTCCGCCTTTACGGTGATTGCAGGAGGGACAAGCGGCTACAACGTTGGTCCAAATATGCTCGCCCCCCAGATGCCGGGGGATCACGTGGTCAACTGTCAGGCCAACATCCCGTTTGCCGCAATACTGGCAGGTATAATTATCGCGACGGAACACTTCCCGGCGCGTCAATTTGACGCGCGGCCGCGGTCGGTGCACCTGGCTTTCCAGCCGGATGACGGAAGGACGCGGGATCAGTTGTGAAATGGTTCGGATGTGGCCGCGTCCGTTCACGACCATATCAGCTTTACCAGACAGGAGCAGGCCAACAGCCCGTCGTGTGGAGCACACGTGAATCGGCTCGAAATTGGCATTGAGCACTAAGACCGGCTCTTGCATTCTGTCTCCGAATCTGCATGATTATACTGCTGAATCTTTGGACTTCAGAAATCCGCCTTTCGGCCTAATGGAGTTGAAATGAAGGTTCTTATCGCTGGTGGCGGGGGATTTCTTGGGACTGCGCTTACAAAATCATTACTGGTGGATGAACACCAAGTCTACCTTCTAAGTCGTAAACTCGATGTAAAGGTTCCTTCCGGTGTGGAAGCGGTCCCGTGGGACGGGAAGACGATAGAAGGCTGGGGTGAACTCATCAATGAAGCGGACGTAGTGGTCAATCTCGCCGGGAAGTCACTTTCTAGCTGGCCCTGGACTGAAGCCATGAAGAGCACTTTCCTCCACTCCCGCGTCATGCCGGGATTTGCACTTGCCGAGGCTATTCGGAAAGCGACTCGGCGCCCGCGCGTTTTCATCCAGCAATCGGGCATCAACTATTATGGATTGAGGGGTGAGCTGGCTGACGAGTCCACGCCGCCTGCCGATGACTTCCTCGCGCAATTAGCCGTTAAGTGGGAACACGCAACAAAATCAGTTGAAGAACTGGGAGTCCGGCGTGTAGTTACCCGTACGGCAGTTGTTCTTGCGAAAAAAGGCGGACTTATGCCCCTGATGGCTTTGCCGGTGCAGTTGTTCGCAGGCGGGCCATTGGGCAGCGGGAAACAGGCCACGCCGTGGATCCACCTCTATGACTGGGTCGGAGCGGTCCGCTTTTTGGTGGATGACGAAAATGCCCGCGGCGCGTATAATCTGGTCGCTCCCACACCCACCTCCAACGCAGAATTTAATCGAAGCCTGGCAGAAGTATTGCACCGACCCTACTGGTTTCCCACGCCTGCCTTTTTGCTTGGAACCGTTTTGGGTGAAATGAGCGTCCTCATACTGGAAGGCAGGTTCTCCCAGCCCAAACGGTTGACCGAGTCTGGGTACCGGTTCCAGTTTCCGGGGCCGCGTGAAGCGTTCCTCGATTTGTACAGATAAAGTTTGAAGGAGAAAAAAGTCCACATGAAAAGAATAATTATTCTGGCCGCATTGTTGCTCTCGGCCTGCGCGCCACAACCCCCCGGGGTTACATTACCACAGTTCCTGGCCACTGCCACACCTTACATTGACCCGTCGTATCCGACTGCCCAGGCCAGCATTGCCTTGCAGAACCAGACAGCGAGCGGGATCGATATCCGTATGGATCGGGTCTGGCAGGATGGGAAGAATATCAATGCGAATATTTGCTTTACCTTGCCGGACGCGTCCGACTGGTCGATCTGGTCGGCAAGCCTCACCTATGCCGGGACGGTACTCGATATCTATGGCACAACCCTGCAGAGTCTGACAGAAGCAGCCAACGGGCAACCCGGTCAGAGGTGTGATACGCTTACGTTCATCGTCCCGCCCGATGCAGACCTTTCCACAGCAAGCATCGTAGTGGATGCAATTGGGGCCTACCCGGGGGAAGACGAATATTGCACCGTGTATCTGCCGAAGATCCAGCAGGCTTTGGCCGCGCGGGGCATTACCCTCGATTGCGCGGATGTGAATGGTGTGATGACCATGCAAATCACCGGTAAGCCAACCGAAATGACGCAGGAGCAGGCAGAGCAACTGGTCTACAGCGATGAGTTTTACACGATCAAGGGTCCGTGGACGTTTCAGTTCAATTTGACGCAATAAGCCCCCTCCCCCCTGTCGGGACCTCTCCCATTTTCGGCTTTCTCGAAAATGGGGAGGTGGGTGGGGGTAAAAAGACTTCCTCAGTTTTTGGGTACTGTGTATAATATGCCCATGTTTCATTCTGTTTGTGTTTGCTGCTATTATTCCCACCCGTAAAGTTTGCGGTGGTGTTTTGAACGCGCCCTCACCATCGCGGGCGCGTTTTTGTTTGTCAATTTTTGGAGTGATGGAGCTCCGCAGGAGGATAATATGAACATCGAAGAACAAGTCGAGTTGTTGATGCTGGGGACGGAATATGGCGATGAAGATCTGAAGAAAGCCATGACCGCCGAACTGCGCGAGCGTTTGTCCACTGCGCAAAAGGAGAATCGCCCCTTGCGCGTCTACTGCGGATACGACCCCACCTCAACGGACCTGCATCTCGGTCATACCATCACAATGCGGAAGCTGCGTCAGTTCCAGGATCTGGGGCACGAAGTGACTTTCCTCATCGGGAGCTACACGGCATTAGTCGGCGACCCCTCGGATAAGAACAAGGCACGTCCGATCCTGACCGAGGAACAGGTTCTCGAGAATGCGCGGACCTACGCGGAGCAGGCTTTCCGTGTCCTCGACCGTCAGCAAACGAAGATTCGCTACAATGGTGAATGGCTCAGCAAGCTTTCCCTGGTTGATCTCATCCGCTTGGGTCAGAACTTCACCGTGCAGCAATTCCTGGCGCGTGAGAATTTTGCCAACCGCCTCGAAAAGAATGAGCCGATCTACCTGCATGAAACGTTCTACGCGCTGATGCAAGGCTATGACGCGGTCGCCATGCAGACCGATGTGCAGGTCGGCGGCACAGATCAGTTGTTCAATATTATCGTTGCAGGACGCAAATTGCAGGAGGCCCTCGGACAAAAGCCGCTGGTGGGAATCATCACTGGCATCCTGCCGGGCACGGACGGCACCCAGAGGATGTCAAAGTCCACCGGCAATATCGTGCCTATTAACACCGGCGCCGAGGATATGTATGGCAAGCTGATGTCCATTCCCGATGCCGCGATGGGCAAGTATATGCGCCTGGCTACCCGCTGGAATCCGCACGAGATCGATGCCTTCGAGAAGGAAGTGGCTGAAGGCAAAATCCATCCGCGCGATGCGAAGATGAAACTTGCCTTTGAGATCACCTCCGTTTTCTACGGTGAGGCCGATGCGACCCATGCGCAGGAAGCCTTCATCAAGACCTTCCAGCAAAAGGAAGTGCCAGACGAGATGCCGGAACTTGCGCTGCAATCCGGGCAAACTGTGTTGGATGTGATCCTTGCGGGCAAGCTTGCTCCCAGTAAAAGCGAGGCTCGCCGTTTGCTTGATCAAAAAGGCGTGCGACTCGATGGGGAAGTCCTGGAGCGTGGCGATCTGCCATTTCCGCATCCCGGCGTCTTGCAGGTGGGCAAGCGACGCTTCCTGCGGGTAAAGTAAAAAAGATGCGGTGACTTGGATCACCGCATCTTTTTATTCTTTTTAAGGCTCACGTTTGCAGAGGATCTGCCTCGCCTGCTCGTTCCTTTGTTGCCGGCGCGCTTCGGACCAAATCGGGTTTTATCCTTCATCATTTTCAGGAAAACCTCTAAAATGGCCGGGTCAAATTGCTTTCCAGAGAGACTGCGGAGATATTTGATCACTTTTTGTTTTGTCCACGATGTGCGATACGGACGATTCGAAAGTAACGCATCCCACACATCCACCACAGCGAAAATGCGGGCCGCAAGCGGAATATTATTCCCTTTCAGGCCGGAGGGATAACCGCTTCCATCCCACCACTCATGGTGGTAGTAGGCCACATCCAGTGCAGGGCGCAGGTAGTGTATGGGATTGAGCAAATCGAAGGCATATTGAGGATGCTTGCGCATTTCGATCCATTCGGCATCGGTGAGCGGGCCATTCTTGCGGAGGATATTGTCCGGCACACCCATCTTGCCGATGTCATGCAAGAGCACACCGCGGCGGATATGGGTCAATTGGGATTCGGGAATACCCATTTGCCGCGCCAGTTCCAGGGTCAGATCGGTCACGCGGCGGCTGTGGCCCTGAGTCTCTTTGTCACGTAGTTCAAGAGCCTTGCTCCAGCCTTCGAGGGTCGTGTCATAGGCCAGGGAGAGTTCCTGGTTACTGCGCTGCAAGTTCTCGAAGAGGCGGGTGTTATCGATTGCAATGGTTGCTTGTCCAGCCAGGGTTCGCAGGAAATCGCGCCAGTCCGAGTTCGGTGTAAATGGTTGACGGAAATACGTTTCCAATACACCTCGGATCAGTCCCTTGCTCTGCAGGGGAATGCCATAATAGCTGACAAAACCTTCCCTGGCAACTGCGTTCATGTTCGAACGCTGAATCTGGCTTCCGATGTAGATCTCTCTTTGCGAGAGCAGAATCTGATTGGCCGGACTGTCCGCGTGTTGTAGAACCATCCGTGGGAACTCTGAATCACGGAAGCCTCCACCGGAGTGATAGGTGAGCGTCTGACTCTCCGTATCAAGAATCAGGATTGCGGCGGCACTTACGCCCATCTTTGAGAGCAGGTGTTCGATCAGGATATCGAGAGTTACCCGCAGGTCGAAGCTGGATGAGATCGCCGTATCCAATTCACGCAGCATGGTCAGCCGTCGGACCTGTTCCTCGCTCTTTTCATACAGGCTCGAGCGGTTGATTGCGTTCCCGGCAATTTCAGCGATGGTCCTCAGCAGGCGAATCTGGTGCCGCTCAATCTGCTGCGGGTCAGGCATGGCAACTACCAAAACACCGATTGTTTCGGAAGTCGTCCTGATTGGGACAGCGATGCCTCCCCAGCCTTTCCTGAAGGCTTCAACATTTTCAGCACTGACCTTTGCATCCGTTGAGAATTCCAGACTTTGATGGACTTTTCCACTCTCAAAGACATATCCGACGATGCCCTCACCGGCTTTGAAATTTGGCTTGTGGAGATTTGCCAACTCACCGCTGGAAGCCTTCTGAACCAATTCGGCTCGGCCTCGGTCATATAGCCAGATCGCGGCGGTGTCAGTGCCCATGCTCTTTTGGATCTCATCGATCAGAACCAGCAGAATCCTTTGAGAGTCTTGCGCCACACGTAATGCGACCGAGACTCTGCTGACGACCTCCAATTCCTCAACCCTTTGTCGTGTTTCATTAAATAAGCGCGCATTCTCAATGGCGGCGGCTGCCTGATGAGCAAATGTCTGTGCCAGAAGTGCGTCTTTCTCGCCAAACGCTCCGATGACGACGCTGTCCATCGTGATATAGCCAATCACTTGTCCACGTGCGATCAGGGGTACGCCCATCCAGGCGCGGACCGTTTCCGCAGCAGCCCATTTTTCAAAATATGGGGAGTCTCGATTGTCTTCGAGAATGAGGGCCCTGCTGTTCTTTTTGACATCCAGGAACAGTTGATTGTTGGCCGGGAAGAGCCTGTTGATGAGTGTCTCGTTTTCCAGAAAACCCTTGGCAGCAGTAACTCGGACCTGTTCTCCCTCCAGCTGGAAAATCGCAGCACTGTCATAAGGGACAACCTGTTGCAGTGCCACAAGGATGGTTTCAAGTACCTGGCCCGGTTCAAGCGTGGACGTTATGGCCGTTGCTGCGACTCGTAGATTTTCCGCCTCTTCTCGGCGCCTCTGTTCCGATTGGAACAGCCGGGCATTTTCGATGGCAATCGCAGCCTGCTGGGCAAGGCTCGCCAGGAATTCCAGTTCCTGTGGGATGAATAGCTGATCTGCGCCGCTCCGCCAGATCGCCAGCAAGCCGGTTAACTCATCCTTGTTCAGCACAGGGACCGCCATGATATGCTCATGGGGATCATCCTGAGTACCATCCACAACAACCCCACGCGGGTCCAGCAGAGTGTTGTTGACGATCTCGCCTTTTTTGGATAAGGCAATACTGCCGACAATCCCCATGCCAAGCTGGAGCGAGAAATTCTTAAGTTCCTCTGCATCCTTTCCAAATGCCGCAATCACGCGCAGGGACTGTTTTGCGGGCTCAAATAAATAAACAGCACTTGTGTCGGCTCGTAAAAGTTCCTTTGCGTATCTCCCAATGCGCTCAAGTACAACGTCCAGTTGAAGAGTTGCGGAGATATCCCGTCCCACTTCGACAATCGCGGCTGTCTCCTGCGCATGTCGAACTGCCTCCTGGAATAAGCGACCAGCCTCCATGGAAACCGAAGTTTGATGGGCGATGCTAATCAAAAAGTTCAATTCCGATTTGTTGAAGAGACCCTCTGAGCGTAGCCTCCAGGCATTGATGGCGCCAATTGGTTTTCCGCGGAGGATCAATGCTGAGGACATCATCGTCTCGACCAGACCATCTGCATCAGATGTTCCTGGCACACGGATTCGACGGGGATCGTTGGTTGTATCGTTAATGATCTCCGATTTGCCATCTCGAACGATGTTTCCTGTGATTCCTTCCCCGATCTTTAGAACGTGTGAGAGGATTTCATGACTAAAGGTCCCCTGTGCAGTTGCAGGTCTGATCGTGGTATTGTCATCTTGAAGAAGGTAGATCGCAACATGGCTGGCCTTAAGGAGGTCCAGAGTGCGTTGTGCCACTGTTTCCAGAAGCGAATCTACTTCACCGGTCCTGGTGATTTCGTTGGCGATATCTGCCAGTGCTTCGATAATACGCGTCCGCCGTCTTTCCTCTGCCAGCGTTCGCACATTCTCAATTGCAACGGCCGCCTGGTTGGCAAACGTCTGTGCCAGGGCGCTGTGCTCCTCCGTGAAATATCCGACCTTGTCACTATCCAGATTGATGTAGCCAAGCAGTTTTTCCTGTGCGATTAAAGGCACGCCCATCCAGCCCCGAATGTACTCGGACCCCGGAAGCTTAGTGAAGCGTTCCTCAAGCCGTACGTCCGCCACGATGATAGGTTGCCACATGCCTGTTCCCCATTTGTCATGCTCATATGGGTATCGGGCGCCAACCATTTGGTTTCCTTGGGGCAGGCCATGTTGCGCAGCAATCTCTGCTTGATCTCCGTCGACCAGCTCGATGGAGGCGCTAGTGTAAGGAATCAGCTTTGCGAGGGTGCTAAGGATGATTTCGAAAAGCTCATCGAACTGTACGGTGGCAGTCAGGCTGGCTGTTGCCTCTCGGAGGGCTTCCGCTTCCTGTCGTCTTCGCCGTTGTGTCTCGAACAAGCGCCCATTCTCGATTGCAACCGCGGCCTGGTTAGCAAATGTCTGAAGTAACGTGGCGTGTTCTTCTGAAAAAGCGCTCGGAGTGCGGCTGTCGAGGCTGAGCAAGCCAATGAATTTGTCATGAGCAATGAGGGGAATGCCGATCCAGCCCCGAATATATTCAGCTCCATCCCACTTTTCGAAGAGTGCATCTGCCTGTGCATCCGGCAGAATCAGCGGCCGGCGGTTTGTGGTGAGATGATCCCAGGTTTCATCAAGAGGGTAGCGCTTTCCGACAAGTTCGCTTCCTTCCGGCAGTCCCCGTCCGGCCACAATTTGGAGCGATTCATCCATCTCCAGATGGATCGAAGCACTGTCATAGTGGACAAGCCTATGGGCCGAGTCAAGGATGGTTTCATACAAATGTGGCAACTCCAATGAAGATGTCAGAGCAGAGGTAGCTTCACGCAAAGTCTCAGCATCTCTCTGGCGTTTCTTCTCCAGCTCGAAGAATCGCAGACGCTCAAGGGCCGTTGCAAGTCCTCCCGCAATTGTATTGAGGAGTCTCTCATCGCTTTCGGAGAATGCTTCCGGTTGTTTGCTTTCGATATTCAAGACGCCGAGTACATTTCCGCTGCTGATAATGGGCACGCACAATTCAGAACAAATCCCCTGGGTCACTTCATAGTAGTCCGGATGCTCCTGAACATTTCCAAAGCGGATGGGCCTTCGCGTGGTGGCCACCCTGCCACTGATGCCCGCCGTCACGCTGATGCTCCTGGAAAGGTTCTCCGGTGTGGTGCCTCGATAGGAACTGTGGGGTTGCAGAGCGCTACCGTCTTTATTTAGCAGCAATATCCCACAATTATCGGGGTAGAGCGTTTTGCCAATGATGTCAGTCACATGGTGCAGCAATTCGTCTGATTCTCCGGCGGTCGATTCTGCCATAGCGACAGCATGGAGTACTGTAAGCTCTTGGAGCTGTCTTTGCAGCGCCTCGTCAGCGCGCTTTCTTTCCGTGACATCCTGAGCAACAGCGATAATTACTTCGTCGCCAAAGTAAGTCCCTTTGTAGAACTGCATCTCACTGGGAAAAATCTCACCGTTTCCTCTCGAACCCCAGAATTCAAACTTTTCCTCCCGCCCTTGTAGCGCCTGCTGAAAACATCGCCATACTTGCTGAAGATCATTCTTGCCGGGAGGGCTGATGGACTCCAGTGTCCTGCCAATAAAAAAATTCTTCTCATAGCCATGCAGGCGAAGTGCGCCCTCGTTTACGTCGAGGAAATGACCCTCGAGGTCCTGGATGTAGATCGCATCATTGACGCTGTTGAAAAGTCCCCGATAACTGCTCTCTCCCCGTAGTATCATTTCCTCCACAAGCTTACGCTGGATTGCCGCGCCTAGCATACTGACTGCCGCCCGCAGCGCCTCAATCTCGACTGCCGACCATTCGCGCTCAACCTTACAATCATCAAACCCGATAAAGCCCCACCAATCATTTTCAACAGGGATGGGAAAGCAAATAATGGATAGAATTCCTTCCTGCCTGAATTCAATCTGTTCGCCTTCCGGGAGATTCTTGACAATTCCATAAGCGGGGAGACCTTCGTCGAATAGCCTGACCCAGCGAGAATATCCGGCTCCTAGAAAATCCATGTTCTGCAGGTCCTGGTTATTGATTTCTGATTCAATTCCCTCATTCACCCATTCAAAAAGCTGCGAGATCAGGAGAGTACCGGTTTTTGAAAAATGTTTCTTGAATATGTATACTCTGCTGGTTTCGACTGTCTTGCCCAGGCGCTCCAAAACCCGAGATGCGCAATCTTCCCAGTTTGTCGACTTAAGGAACTGTTCTGCGGCAAATGACACAGCCTCGAGGATAGCCTCCCGCCTTTTGAGAGCTTCTTGGGCGCGTTTTTGATCCGTTATATCCAGCAGGAGCCCTTGCCAGTAGCGCAGCTTTCCATCCTCCTCCTCAATGAAATAAGCCTCTTCCCTGATCCAAATGTAATTGCCGTCGCGAGCTCGTATGCGGTACTCAATCCGAAAAGGCTCCCCGGTCTCGTTGGTGCGGATATCTTCTGCCAGGACGCGTTCCCGGTCCTCAGGGTGCAGCGAGTTTTGCCACAATTCGTCTGTGGCAGTCCATTCCTCGGGTGTATAGCCAAGTACCTCATGGATACGAGGGCTGACATATCGCGTGGTTTGCTGTTCAGCATATTCGTCCATAAAAACAATTGCGGGCAGCCGCTCCACCAGGACGCGATATCTTTTCTCGGCGGCTTGTAGCCGAAACACCGCCTGCTTTTGCTCAGATATATTGATCAGGATTCCCTGCCAGTAGAGTGGGTTGTCATTATCATCGCAGATCAAAGTGGCCATGTCGTGCACCCAGACCACACGTCCATCACGCGCAATGATGCGGTACTCAATGTCGAAAGGCTCGCGCGTCTGATTGGTTCGTTCATTCTCTGCCAGGACCTTTTGGCGGTCGTCCGGATGAATTAGTCTGATCCACAATTCGGCATCTTCAACCCATTCTTGAGGTGAATAGCCGCTAATGCTCAGGATTTGAGGGCTGGAAAAGTAATTGGAACTTCGTTTATCCGGTGCATCCGTATACACCGCGGCTGGCATTTGATTCACCAGCGTTCGATAACGCTCCTCCGTTTGTTGGAGAATGAGCTCGGCGATCTTATGCTGGGTAATGTCTGTGACAAATCCATCATAGAGCGGGTTATTGTCATCATCCCATGCGAGATGGGCGTTGATCGATGTCCAGAAGACGCTTCCATCTTTTCGAAGCATTTGAGCCTCGAACTTTTCAATTACCCCATACCTGTTCAGGGTTTCAGTGAGTTTCTCCCGATCTTCTTTTTTCCAATATATCCGGGGTGAGATATCCTGAACAAGACTGAGCATTTCCTCCGGCGAAGAGTAACCAAACATATGCGCCATCGCCGGGTTGATACTGATAAATCGCCCGTTGGGAGTTGATCGAAACACGCCTTCCACGGCCTCCTGGAACAGGTCAGCGTATTTTTTTTCGGCCTTTTTGTTGATCCGTGTCTCGTATGCCAAGACAGCAAACAGCATCAGGGCAGTAACAAGAATGAAGAACCAGCCTTTGAATGTCTGTGCAATTGAGATGTATTCAGGTTTTTGAAATAACAGATCAACCAGCTTATCAGAAAGCAGAATCCATAATCCCCCAACCAGGGCATAGATTAATGACACCCGCAGTGCAAAGGGAATTTGCCGGCCTTTCATAGATAATTTGGATAATAGTTCACGCTTAAAATGATTATAGACTTGTTTGTATAAAATCATCATGCCAAATCTGTAATTAATTCTGAATTGACTTTGTCCAAATCGCTGGAAGCGAGCAATCAAAAAGCGAGTCCTTAGGACTCGCTTGCTAATGAGAGGCGTCGAGGGGATTTGAACCCCTGATCAGGGTTTTGCAGACCCTTGCCTTACCACTTGGCCACGACGCCGAGTATTATGCAATGAGGATTGCCGATTGACATGTCGTTCAATCTGCAATCCTCAATCGGTAGAGCGGGCGATGGGATTCGAACCCACGACCTTCTCCTTGGCAAGGAGACGTACTACCACTGTACTACGCCCGCAGATCACAGGCCTATTGTCCAACTGGCCGAGAGTGCCGAGACCCAGGATCGAACTGGGGACACCGCGATTTTCAGTCGCGTGCTCTACCAACTGAGCTATCTCGGCCAATATTATTTTGTTGTTAAGCGTGGGGGATTTTACACGTACTTATAGGGATTGTCAAGCAAAGCCATTCTTCGCAATGATTGGCATGATTTTTCCTCAAATTCCTGCTTGACTCTTGGTTTTGTATGGCTTATAATGAGAGGTCGCTGTCCGAAAGGGACGGTTTTCATTGTTTTCCCAAATAGAATATGTTCAGGAGAGAAGAATGGCATCTTCTTTGCCCCGTAAGAGTTACGCGCGTATCCCGGTAAAACTTGATCTTCCCAACCTAATTGAAGTACAACTTGATTCATTCGAACGACTCAAAAAAGAGGGACTTGGCGATCTCTTTCATGAGATCTCGCCAATTGAGTCGTACAACAAGGGGATGAAGCTTTATTTCCCAAGTCGCAGCCCCGAATCTCAACAATGGGGACTGAAATATTGGTTTGGTGATCCGAAGCATTCCATTGACGAATGTGTTGAACGTGATCTGACCTACGCCAGCCCAATGTACGTTTCAGTTTTGCTGGCAGGCCCTGATGTACCCGAACCGATCAAACAGGATATCTTTCTTGGTGATTTTCCTGAGATGACCGACAAAGGCACTTTCATTGTCAATGGCACAGAGCGTGTTGTGGTTTCCCAATTGATCAGATCACCTGGTGTTTACTTTGAAGCGCCAGCGGACCGGGCTACAGGTCGTCCGCTCGCCATGGCGAAGTTAATCCCTGATCGTGGCGCATGGATGGAGTTCGAGACACGAAAATCCGATTACATTATCTTGAAGTTCAATCGCAAGCGCACGGTTCCGATCACCGTTTTCCTTCGGGCGCTCGCGGCCGTGAATGATGGCATCAAAGATTCTCCAATTAAGTATGGATCGGATGAAGAGATCCTGTCCATTTTCCAGGATGTGGATAACAATCCTGAGCGTATGTTTATTGCGTCCACGCTCAAGCAGGAACCGGACTGGAATATTACAGACAAGCAGACCATTGCTGAAGCGGCGCTCATTGAATTCTTCAAGAAGATGCGCCCGGGCGATCCGGCTACGCTCGAAAATGCCCGTCAGTTCCTCGAAGAGCAGTTGTTTGACCAGCGACATTATGACCTCGAGCGTGTAGGCCGTTATAAGCTCAATCAGAAACTCGACCAAAATACCCCGATTCCACATCGCACCGTGACAAAGAGTGACGTGATTCGACTCGTCCGCCGCATGATTCAGATTAACAACGGTGTGGAACACGCGGATGATATTGATCACCTCGGCAATCGCCGCGTCAAGACGGTAGGTGAGTTGATCCAGAACAAGTTGCGCATCGGCCTGCGGCGCATGGAGCGCGTGATCAAGGAGCGCATGTCGATCCGTGATCAGGAGCAACTTTCCCCGGTGACACTGGTTAATATCCGCCCGGTGGTTGCCGCCCTGCGAGAGTTCTTCGGCTCATCCCAACTCTCGCAGTTCATGGATCAGACCAATCCCCTGGCGGAGTTGAGACACAAACGTACCCTTTCCGCCCTGGGCCCTGGTGGTCTGCGACGTGAGCGCGCGGGCTTCGATGTCCGTGATGTGCACCACTCGCACTATGGACGCATCTGCCCGATTGAAACACCTGAAGGGCCGAACATTGGTTTGATCGGTCGTCTCGCGTCATTCGCACGAGTCAATGAATACGGGTTTATCGAAACACCGTACCGCAAGGTCTTCAAGTCCATGCCCGCGGACGATGAGCGCCTCTCTGGCCGCACATTGCGTGAAGATGTGTACGACCCTAAGTCTGAAGAGTTGCTCTTCAAATCAGGCACCGAGTTGGATGCCAAGGCATTGAAGAGACTAGCAAAGATTGGTAATGAAGTACCGATTGTTCCTTTTGTATCTGAGCAGATCGATTATCTCTCAGCAGATGCAGAAGATAAGTACACGATTGCGCAGGCAAATGCGGCTCTGACCGAAAATCACGAGTTTGTGCGTGATCGTATCTCCTGCCGCTACCACTCTGGCTTCATCTTCTCCACGCCTGAAGTGATCGACTATATGGATGTGGCCCCGCATCAGGTTGTGGGCATCAGCGCCGCCTTGATCCCCTTCCTCGAGCACGACGATGCCAACCGGGCGTTAATGGGTTCGAACATGCAGGCGCAGGCCGTTCCTCTCGTTCGACCTGAAATTCCTCTTGTTTCGACGGGCATGGAACGCCATGCCGCCCTGGATTCGGGGCAGGTGGTCGTAGCTGAAACAGATGGGGAAGTTGTCTCGGTAACGGGATCAACCATCACAGTCAAAGAGAAGCGGAGCGGAAACCGCGTCTATCAACTGCGCAAATATCAGCGATCCAACCAAAGCACGTGCATTGACCAGCGTCCATCTGTGGTCAAGGGACAGTTGATCAAGGCCGGCGATATCATCGCTGACTCCTCGTCCACTGAAAGCGGACAACTGGCGCTCGGCCAGAATGTGGTTGTTGCGTTCCTCTCGTGGGAAGGCGGCAACTTCGAAGACGCAATCCTGATCTCTGAGCGCCTTGTTCAGGAGGATCGCTTCACATCTGTACATATCGAAAAGTATGAAGTTGAGGCCCGCGATACAAAGCTTGGGCCAGAAGAGATCACGCGCGACATTCCGAACGTCGGTGAAGATGCGATCAAGGATTTGGACGAGAACGGTATCATCCGCATCGGCGCCGAAGTGGGCCCCAATGACATTCTGGTAGGCAAGATCACGCCCAAAGGCGAAAAGGAACTCACTCCTGAGGAGCGTCTCTTGCGCGCCATTTTTGGCGAGAAATCCCGTGATGTGAAGGACACTTCTTTGCGCATGCCGCATGGCGAGCGTGGAAAAGTTGTAGATGTAAAAGTCTTCACCCGCGAAGATAATTCCGATCTTTCGGCAGGCGTTGATATGATGGTTCGTGTCTCAGTTGCCCAGCGGCGCAAGATCACTGCGGGCGATAAGATGGCAGGCCGCCACGGAAATAAGGGTGTCGTTTCCAAGGTTGTACCTGTGGAAGACATGCCCTTCCTTGAAGATGGCACACCCGTGGATCTCATCCTTAACCCGCTGGGCGTTCCTGGCCGTATGAACATTGGTCAGGTGCTTGAAGTGCATCTTGGCTGGGCCGCGAAACGACTTGGCTTCCGCGCTCTCACGCCTGTATTTGACGGCGCAACCGAAGAGCAGATCGAAGCCGAACTGGCGCGCGCCTGGATCGTCGATCGAGCATGGGATGATGCGGCGACAAAGGCCTGGGAATGGCTGAAGGAACAAGAGTACGATCCGAACAGCATCCAGGATGACGATGAAGTCCGCCGCCTGTATCTTGAATCGTGGCTTGGTAAACGGAAGTATGATGTTTACAACCTCAATGATTTGGATTATGCGCGTCACGCGACGGCTCGGGAATGGTTGCGCGAAAAGGGCTATACCACCCCTGACGATATCCTGCGCAAGAACAGTGAAGATGCAATTCATAGTTCCGAGCTGGATGAACTGACTGTTACATCGTGTCTGCGTTTGTGGATGGAAGCCAATGGCATCACCCGCAGAGTTGCAGAAGATAAAGTCTATGAGACTGCGCAGGAGCTTTCGAAGGAGAAAGGCGTCCCGCTGCCAATCCTGGGCAAGCAAATGCTGCGTGACGGCAAAACTGGCCTACCTTATGATCAGGCTGTGACCGTTGGTGTCATGACCATCCTCAAGTTGCACCACCTGGTCGAAGACAAGGTTCATGCACGCTCCACGGGCCCATACAGTCTCGTGACCCAGCAGCCTCTTGGCGGTAAAGCCCAGTTCGGCGGCCAGCGCTTTGGTGAAATGGAAGTGTGGGCGCTCGAAGCTTATGGCGCGGCCTACACCCTTCAAGAAATGCTCACCGTCAAGTCGGATGATGTCCAGGGTCGTGTCAACACCTATGAAGCCATCGTCAAGGGCGAACCGATTGAAGAGCCGAGCATCCCTGCGTCATTCAGAGTGCTAGTAAAAGAGTTGCAGTCCCTCGGCCTCGCAGTGGAAGCGATCAACGAAGGCGGCGACGTAGTCCGCTTTGGCAAGGACGAAGAGAAGACACATCCGCCCAAACATGACACCGGTTTACTGAGTCTTGGCGAAAACAGATCAAGGAAAAAGTAAGAAATTTCTTGACGCAATGGGTACCGCATGATAGAATAATCCGCCGTTGCCCAAACGCGCGAGTGGCTCAACCCCCACTCAATTCATGGCAGCTACAAATGAGGCCATCATTATCGTACTTGATGGTCTCATTTTTTGCGAATAAATCGAAGCATTTGTGAAAGATTTTGTAATCGGAGGCTTACGTGCCGACAGTTAATCAAATGGTCCGCAAGGGCCGCAAGAATAAAAAGACCAAAAGCAAGGCCCCGGCTCTGCAATATACGCTGAACAGCTACAAGCAGCGCCGCTTCCGCCAGGATAAGGGCGCGCCACAGAAGCGTGGCGTATGCACCGTTGTCCGCACCATGACGCCCAAGAAGCCAAATTCAGCGTTGCGCAAGATCGCCCGCGTACGCCTGACCAATGGCATCGAAGTCACGGCATATATCCCTGGCGAGGGTCATCAGTTGCAGGAGCACTCGGTTGTGCTTGTGCGTGGTGGCCGTGTGAAAGACCTGCCTGGTGTCCGCTATCACATTGTGCGTGGATCTCTCGATACGACCGGCGTGGCCAATCGCAAGCAGGGCCGTTCCAAGTACGGCGCGAAGCGTCCGAAATAAAATGGAGTAGAAAGAATGCGTAGAGCAAAACCCGAGCAGCGGGAGATCCTTCCCGATATTCGTTTTAATAGCGTCAATTTGCAGACCATGGTTCAGCATGTGCTCAAGCGCGGCAAGAAAAGTACTGCGTTGAGCCTGATCTATGATGCCATGGAACTCATCAAAGATCGGACCGAGAAGAATCCGATGGATGTCTTCGATGCCGCATTGAAAAACGTCGGTCCGGCTATGGAAGTCCGCCCGCGACGTGTTGGTGGTGCGACCTATCAGGTTCCGATGGAGGTCTCTCAGGATCGCCGAACCACGCTCGCGATCCGCTGGATCCTCTCCGCCGCGCGCGAACGTGCTGGCAAATCCTTCTCGGACAAACTTGCCTCCGAGTTGATCGATGCATTTAACGAAACTGGCGCTGCCATTCGCAAGCGCGACGAGACCCACAAGATGGCCGAGGCCAACCGTGCCTTCTCCCATTACCGTATCTAAACCAATACGAGAGATGACTTCATTTAGAGGATAAGCAGAAAGAATGGCACGCGTTTTCCCGCTGGATAAATACCGAAATATCGGGATCATTGCTCACATTGATGCGGGCAAGACCACGACGACCGAGCGTATCATGTTCTACACCGGTAAGACTCATCGCATCGGTTCGGTGGACGATGGTACCACCGTAACCGACTGGATGGTGCAGGAACGTGAACGAGGCATCACCATTGTTTCGGCAGCGGTCTCAGCAGAATGGAAAGGGTATCAATTTAATCTGATTGATACACCAGGACACATCGACTTCACGGCCGAAGTACAGCGCTCTTTGCGCGTACTGGATGGCGGTGTGGTCGTTTTCGACGCGGTGCAGGGTGTGGAACCGCAGTCGGAGACGGTCTGGCGTCAGGCTGATCGCTACGGCGTGCCGCGCATTTGTTTTGTTAACAAGATGGATCGCGTTGGCGCTTCCTACGAACGGACAATTGCTTCCATTAAAGATAGACTGGGCGCCAACCCAATCCCCATGCAGATTCCCATTGGCTTTGAAGCTACATTCCGCGGCGTGGTGGATTTGCTCACCATGACGGCCACATTATGGGAAGATGATCTTGGAAAAGAGCCAAAAACCATTGATATTCCGGAAGATCTGAGAGAGCAAGCCAAGACCGCGCGCTCCGAAATGGTTGAGAAAATTGCCGAACTCGATGATGAACTGACGATGAAATTCCTCGAAGCCGAGGAAATCAGCATCGATGAATTAAAAGCTGCTCTTCGCAGAGGCGTGATTGCCAATAAGGCTTATCCCGTATTTGCGGGTTCCTCATTAAAGAACAAGGGTGTCCAGGTCTTGCTGGACGCCGTGATTGATTATCTGCCTTCTCCGGCAGACATCCCTGCTGTGAAAGCTACAGACCCCAGAGATAACAGTGAAGTCGAGCTGCCTGCCGAAGATAACGCTCCTTTGAGTGCGTTGGTCTTCAAGATTGTGACCGATCCCTATGTAGGTCGGCTGGCGTATGTCCGTGTTTATTCCGGCGTGATGAGTCAAGGCCAAACCGTTCAAAATACAAGTAAAGGTAAGAAAGAACGTATCGGCCGTCTGATCCGGATGCATGCCGATCACCGCGAAGATGTGACCGAGGTCCGGGCAGGTGATATTGGTGCTGTGCTTGGCTTCAAGGAAAGCTTCACGGGGGATACGCTTTGCGATAACAAATCCATCGTGTTGGAAAACATTGCCTTTCCCGAACCTGTCATTTCCATCGCCATCGAACCAAAGAGTTCGGCCGATCAGGAGAAAATGGGTGAAGCGCTGCGCAAGCTCGCTGAGGAAGACCCAACCTTCCGTGTTCGCTCTGATGAGAATACCGGTCAGACCATTATCTCGGGGATGGGCGAACTTCACTTAGATATTATTGTTGATCGGTTATTGCGAGAATTCCGTGTGCAAGCCAACGTGGGTGCGCCGCGGGTTGCTTATCGCGAATCCATCACCCGACCGGTGAAGGAAGTCAACTTCAAGTATGCCAAGCAGTCCGGCGGACATGGGCAGTATGGCCACGTGGTGTTTTCGATGGAGCCGGGGGAACGCGGGAGCGGAGTTGTTTTTGAAAACAAAATCGTCGGCGGTTCCATTCCGAAGGAATACATTCCGGCTGTTGAAAAGGGTGTGAAGGAAGCTTCAGAAAGCGGCGTGTTGGCCGGCTATCCTGTAGTTGATCTGAAAGTGACCTTGTTCGACGGTTCCTTCCATGAAGTTGACTCAAGTGAAATGGCTTTCAAGATGGCCGCTTCCATGGGCTTCAAGGAAGGCGTTCAGAAGGGGCATCCCATTTTGCTTGAACCGATGATGAAGGTTGAAGTCGTCGTGCCTGAGGAATTCCTCGGCGATGTGATGGGACAGATCAACAGTCGCCGCGGCACGATCCAGGGTATGGAAGTCCGCCCCGGGAACGCACAGGCGATCCGTGCCATGGTTCCATTGGCTGAAATGTTTGGATATGCAACCCAACTCCGTTCTGCTACGCAGGGACGTGGTGTCTTCAATATGGAATTTGACCACTATGCACCTGTGTCGCAGTCGGTGGCGGAAGAAATCTTGAAAGTATAAATACTTGTTTTTGATAATCAAGGAGTTTCATTATGGCGAAGCAGAAATTTGATCGGTCGAAGCCGCACCTGAACGTGGGGACGATGGGACACATTGACCACGGGAAGACGACGCTGACGGCGGCGATCACGAAAGTGTCGCAAATGCTGGGGAAGGCGGAGTTCAAAGCCTACGACCAGATCGACAATGCGCCGGAAGAGAAAGCGCGCGGGATTACGATCAACATCGCGCAC
>JAKOVF010000387.1 GCA_029782225.1 Chloroflexota bacterium
ATCAACACGAAGTGGAGCCGACCATGGATGCCATTTCCCCGCAGTTGGGTAAGCCCAAGGCAGCCGCAGTAGATAACGGCTATTGGAGTCCTGCGAATGTCAAAGCCCTGGAAGTGCGTGGCATCGAACCCTACATTGCTACCGGACGCGAACCGCACCACCAGAGTTGGGAAAGTTGGTTTGCACAACAGCCGGTGCCACTTAAGAGCGAGCATGCTGCCGGCGTTGGGACGTCAATCCAACACCGAACCCCCGGACGCATTTACAATCGCACCTGTAATCATGTGAGCTGCGTCCGAAGCAAGAAAGGCAGCAAGCCGCGCGGTGTCAGCCGTGACAGGAAGCCGTTTGAGCAGGGTTCTCTGTGCCAACAGTTCCACGGCTTGCTCTTGCGAGATTGCCAATCGGACGGCGGTATTTTCTACCGACTGTCGGATGGTGCGACTATCAATCATTGCCCCCGAACGAATCCCGACGACGCGGACACCCGCCTGACCTAAATCCATGGCGAGAGCCCGCAGGAGCGTTTCCGTTGCCCCAAATGCCGCGCCAATCGCAGTCTAGTTTGCGGAACCGCGCGCCGGAACGGCGGTGATGAACAAGATGACGCCCGAATGCTGCTTGACCATGTGGCGCGCGGCGGCACGCGCTGTGATGAATTGGGACGGCATGATTGTGGTTAAGGGTAACAAGAACTGTTCCAGCGGAAGATCCAATGTGTTCGTCGAGTTGCCATAGTCTTTGGCTTGCGGTCCGATGAAATTCAAAACAATATCAATGCTCCCATGTTCCTCGGCAATTGCGTTGAGATAAGAATTCACCGCCTGCTCGTCGAGGGCATCAATCTGTGCCTCGTAAGCATTGCCGCCATCCTCTTGAATTTGCCGTGCCAGATGTGCAACCGCATCGAGCGTCCGACCGGAAAGAAAAACGGTCGCTCCTTGCGATGCGAATTCCGCGGCGACGGCTTGACCGACCGCGCCGCCCGCGCCAAAGATGATGGCGCGCTTGCCCGCGAGCGGCAGACTATCATTTCTCTGCGTAGCCACTGATTGAATCAATTTATTCACCGCCATTGGGCTTGCCTTTTCCTTTCTCCAAATAGACTTTTGGACATGTCAGATAGCCCGTCGCTAGTCAAAAGAGAGCTTTCTGGCATGTGCATCTCCGCCTGAGCATTGCCTCAAAATTGTTCGGGCATTCCTTCGCCGTCCGTAAGAAGCTTATAGAGACTCTGCTGCACATAGCCGTCCCAACCGAGCTTGCAATCGGCATAGCAAACGACTTGGGGCGTGATGCCCACATGGGTCATCTCAATTTTGCTGCCGCCGTTCTGAGCCCTAATTTCCCATACCACTTGCGTGCCTTTCCACTCTTTCCGGTCCTTTGCCGGAAGCCAGTGCAGATTACAGTCAAGAACCTCCCAAACGACTTTCCGTCCGGGGATGTACTCGGAAACCTTGAATTTAACGAACGTATCGCCAAACTGCACCGTAAACTCATCGCCGGACTGCACCGAGGAGCCCGTGACATTTTTCGCCCACCATTCAGACACATGCCCGATCGCTTCCTGTGATGCTTTGGGGCTGCGTTGAACGACAATACTGGTGTGATAATCTTCAGAGTCTTGCATTTGCATGACCTGTTCCTCCAAAATAGAATCCGCGAGCCAAGTTTGGTTTAGCTCATTCGGATTGTGGCACGATTAAACCGGCTTACCTGCCCCAGAGGTCAAAAACGCAGATAAACTTTCGGTTATCAAATAATCCCATCCCAGCTTGCACCGGTCATAGCACTCAAATTCAGGAACTAAACCGCGATGCGTCATCGTAACGCTTGAACCATTTTTGTCTGGTGAAATGTCCCAAACTATTTTGGTACCTTTCCATTCATGTCGATCCTCATGCCATGTTTGTTCCGCATCGATTACATCCCACACAATCTTGTTATCAGGGATCATCTCTACGACTTTGATCGTGTACCAATCTCCATTTTTGAAACGGACTGTAAAAACATCGCCGACTTGGGAGGAGCTCCCTTCAAAGTTAGTTGACCACCACCCTGAAACGGTATTGATTTTAGAAAACGTTTATTGTGGCGTACTCTTGGCAGTAATGCTCTTGTGATAGTCTTGTGTTTTTGCCGTGGGCATTTTCGTCTCCTTGAGGAAAAGTCTAATCGGTTCCAAGATTTTGCAACTCGGTGTATTATAAGCAACACTGTGTTGTCACACATTAGATTATATGTTCTAATGGGGGCGGGTCAAGCATCAAACGTAGCGAAAGTGTTGCGTATGCAACAGAGGAAGGGGAAATGTCTCGAGACGGCAATCAAACTGACGATTTGAGGGTACAGCGTACGCAGAAACTAATCCTGGAAGCGCTGCTGGAGCTCACCGCCCGGAAAGGGTTTGCCGCGTTGACGGTTAGCGATATCACGCAGAATGCGGGAATCAATCGCGCCACCTTCTATCGACACTATCAGGATAAATTCGACCTGCTGAATTCATATGCCCAGACTGTTTATGAAATGTTGGAGGACAGCCCCCCAAAGTCGAATGAAGCAGGCGAGCGTCAAATGCATGCGGGACTCGTCAAGATTCTTGAACATATTCGGGCGAATTCCAAATTCTATAAGGTGATGCTGGGCAAGCACGGCGATCCGGGATTCACCGAAACGATCCGGCAATATATTCAAAAGCGCATACGGCGTTTGTTACCGGAGGACCTTCAGAGGGATCAAGCTTTCCTCGAGCTATATGTGGCGTACAGCTCCAGCGCCTCGATCGGTGCTGTATTGTGGTGGCTGGACCATGAATTTCCCTATTCCGCTAAAGAACTGGCAAGCCGATTGCGCCAGCTCGAGATCGGCAGCTTAAAGGCATCGTCGCGGTCGGTTGGGAAGTCAAGCTAGCGCCACGGCGGCGGTGGTATGTTGGCGGGGGCTGCGGCAACCGCCGTGAACGCCAGCTCCAAGGGCTGGGCGGTGGTGATTCCTATTGAGGCCTGGCTGGACCGCCCTATAGCTCCGCTCTCGCGCGTTCAAGCACCGCGTCCAGCATTGGCACGGTCAATCTTCCTGTGTTGGTGTTTTGGCGGCTGGG
>JAKOVF010000049.1 GCA_029782225.1 Chloroflexota bacterium
ACCGTGCTTCCTTCGGTAGCCACCCCCGAAGGAAGTCCTGTGCCACTGGGAGTGATACGCCCAGGGCATTGGCAACTTCGTGCCACCGGTCAGTGGGTTGCCCGGTGGCAGCCCGGAGACCCTCCCTAAAGGTTCCGGTTTCGAAGCCAAAGTGCCCGGAAAGAAACCGGACACCCTCGGCGATCTGTAGGCGGTATGTGGTGTGGCTCCACACACCGCTCTTTTCGTAGTCGCAGCCCACTACGGCTACTTTCCCGGGGATGCTCTCCCCGGTGAATAGCTCCAGTTCGTCCCCTGGGCCGATTAGCATGGCCCAGGGTCGCCTCCGACGAGAGGCGAGCTCGTCGGAATAGACCACCCTCATTGTTCACCCTCCTTTCTCGACACGGCATAGCCGCGCCGCTCCAGCTCAGCTATTAATTCTTCGTCGGAAAACCCGGCAAGCGGGCTTTCCTCGGGGGCTTCCTGCCCCTGTGCTTCGGCCAGGATGGCCGCTATGTCATCCCGGACCGCAAGGGCCCAGCTGCGTTCGCGGAAGTCCCCTTCCCAGCGGTACACTTCCTCCAAGTCAGTTTCAACTCCGACCTTGAGGACGCGCACCACAGGGCACCAGTTCTTGTAGGAGCCCACCACATCGTAGGCCAGGATGAGGCTCCCTACCTCGATCTCCGCGCGCTCGCCTGCGCGGAGCCAGTCGCCTATGAAGGCGAACCCGTTAGACTGGTTTTTGTCGACGTGGGTCAGGAGTTTCCTCCAGCACTTATGGCGGTCGTCTAGGCTTTTGGGAATCATCACGATTTTCTTCATGTTTTCATTCTCCTTTCGGTTCGCTTTTCTCACTATCAGTATAATCAAGATAAGCATGAATGTCAACACCTTTTTCAAGATTTTTTTTGATTTTCATGAAAAAAATGAGCTGAAAGTCCCATGCCTAGAGAGGTGTTTTGTGGCTAAAAACAAAAAAGCCCCCGGATTTCTCCGGGGGTGACGGGAGGGGTTCTGTGTGCTTGATGCTTATGACTTACCCAGGGCGGCTTTGCCCAGCGAATACACGCCGCCTGCTATGGCTCCGAGTGTCAGACCTTGCGCCAATGCCTCTGTGACTGGCACATCGGGTGCGAACACACGGGCGTTCAACACGTTAAGCCCACCTGCCAAGCCAAGCACGATGAGCGGCAGGAGTTGCGTCACAAGGTCCTCGTTGAGCCACCTTTTGAGCAGGTGCTTTATAATTTCGGTAACAGCCATAACAGTACCAATGATGACAATGTCTTCCAGCATGGTGTCTCCTCCTTTCTGGGACCATCTAGGCCCGCATCTCAAGTATGCCAAAAGCAATTCCGAGGGCGATTTTGTCTTGGAAGGCAGGCTCTCTCAGGAGCGCGCAGTCCGTCTTGTTGGTGAGGAAGCCTAGCTCAATGAGTGCCGCGGGCATAGCGGTGTCTCTAAGTACTTGAAAATTCGCAGAAGTTACCTTGCGCCTTGACAATCCAGAGGCTATGCCATAGGCATCTGAGATGTTCATAGCAAGTTCTTGACCTTTGACACTGCCGGGGTAGTGGAATACTTCATAGCCGTTCGCGTCAGGTGACGTTGCGGCGTTGCAGTGAATAGACACGAAATAGTCAGCGCTTGCCTCGTTGGCCACGTTGGCTCTGGCTGTTAGCTCCGCAGCATCACTGAGTCCAGGCGCAACATCTGTATCTACTTCGCGAGTCAGGACCACCTGCGCTCCTGATCTGCGGAGGTATTCGGCTAATTGCTTGGCCACCATGAGAGTGATGTTTTTCTCTTTGACACCCTCCGGCGATACCGCTCCCGGGTCCGGTCCGCCGTGGCCGGGGTCAATGCAGACGATCATCTTCTCACCGCCTTTCGGCTGAGGTTGGGGAGGTTGTGAATCTTGAGGTGGGGCCTTGTCCAATAGACGTCTAAACACAAGAGCGCAACATACCTGCCGCGAGGTATAGCCGATGAGTACCTTACCCGATGGGTCTATGGCCCCCACACTGCCGCCGCCATCGAGGCCGATAGCGTCACGACAACCGAGAGCTAGCATCTGGAAGGCTACTTCAGGGAGCGTTGCGGACATGGTTGCGTAGTGTACGAGACAGCCGTCATCGCGAATACCAATTGCTGC
>JAKOVF010000050.1 GCA_029782225.1 Chloroflexota bacterium
ACCGACAGTGACGGCAAAATCGTTATCAGCACCCATACCGGCCACTACTACCAGATCAATATCAACAACGGGGAGAAGATCGTCGTCATCCAGGCATCCTCGGCAACCCCGATACATAGCGTAGTGTTCCGATCGCCGCTCATCTACGAAAAATACAACTACGACGTCCAGTATAACGCATCGAGCCAGGCAATCGAGATGACCTACACCGACAACGAAGGGCCTGCCACCGTCTCGTGGTCAATCGTCCGCACAGACACATATTCCGAAGTATTCTCACATACCACATCCGGAGTCACCACTGCAACCGCCACCTACCCCATCTCCGAACCCGACATCTCATACAAAGTCAACGTCAAGGTCCAGCGAAGCAGCGGGAGTATACAGAACACGTGGTTCATCACCCCTCAGAACGCCTCACCCATCGCCCTCCCGTTCTGGGACGAAAACATCCAGAACGCCGTCTTCATCATCTTCCTCATGATACTCGGCGGGATCTTCTACTACTCAACCGGAGCAAAAGGAGCGCTCATCGTCGCCCTGGTCGCCGCCCTGTTCCGGTACTTCAGCTGGATCACCGTCCCGTGGTTCTGGATCATCGCAGCGGTAGTATTCGCGTTCCTCGCAAACATCGCGGAGGGAGCATAACATGCAGGCATACAAAATAGCCCACTACCTCTTCCTCTTCAACTACGCGCTCTGCTTCTTCAGCGGCACGCAATTCTTTGGTAGTGCTTATACAACCCCACCGACCATCGAAGAAGGCGTCTACTCCTACGGTGTCAACGACTCGGCGTTCGGCGGCCTCTCCAACGAAACCTTCGTCCCCGGCCACGATCCGGCATTACTCAACATCACCCAAGACTTCATCGACTACCAACCGAACGACCTGACAAATATAGGATTGCTTGGAGCGATCGCGCTTGCGATCAACGCCCTCGCGAACAGTACCGCGTTCCTGCCCTTCTTCCTCGCGGAACTCGGCATCCCCATGATCTTGAATCTCATGATC
>JAKOVF010000053.1 GCA_029782225.1 Chloroflexota bacterium
AACGCCATGCATATTACAGCGTCCGTATTTATCAACGATGACGAGTCCGGCCTGCATTCTGATTATGATAAATGGCTGGAAAAGCTTGCCCCACACGAACCTGTAGGTCAGTACCACCATAATGATACAGGCGAAGACAATGCCGACGCACACATGAAAAGACAGGTGATGGGGCGCGAGGTTGTTGTGGCGGTGACAGAGGGCAGGCTGGACTTCGGCCCGTGGGAGCAGATCTTTTATGGCGAATTCGATGGGCGACGGAGAAAGCGTGTGCTGGTGAAGATCATTGGGGAATAACGTCCAGGGGCGGCATCTTCATGGATGCTGGAATAGAGACGTTCATGAGACTGAGAACTGTGGGAGCAATCTGCAACTGTGAGATGCTCTCCCCGGTATCGCCTCGACCATGACCGTTTGGCTGGATCATAAATAAGGGCACCTCGCGCTGCTCAGGCGTGGTCCCGCCGTGCGCGCCGTCCTTGTTGATGCCGTGATCACCTGTGACAAGGACAACGTAGCCGCGCTCTTTCCATTCCACGATAAACGGGGCGAGTTGAGCATCCTGGCGAATCGCCTGATTGCGGTATTCCCGCGAATCAGAGCCATACTTTTCACCGAGATAATCCAGACCCATGGGGTGCAGCAATAAATAATCAGGGGCAAAACTTCGCACAAGAAATGCGGCCGTTGTAAACAATTCGATATCCGGATACTCATCGCGCGTATAAAAACGACCATGCTGGATGAGCAATTCCGGATCATCCACTTCCTTGTCATCGACACGGTCAAAGGGAGCGTGATTGTACAATTCTGAAAACCAATAATAGGCCGCGGCTGCGGTGATCTTTCCCGCGTCTCTTGCAGATTGAAAAACGTTGGGCATGGTTGAGCGTCGAACAATGGTATTCGCAACAACCCCATGTTCACTCGATGGAACGCCGGTGTGAGTCGTCTCATACATGGGACGTGACATGCTTGGAAGCTCACCTATGACCTTATATAAGCTGGCGAGCTTCATTTCAACCAGATGACCAAGAAACCCCATATTATCCTTCGCCACATCAAAACGCAGTGCATCAGATAGGATAAGAATAACTTTGCTCATGCGGCTCCCAAAATAAAAACGGTTCGGGTCTCGTAAGGTCTTTCACTCTACGGGAAAACCGAACCGCTTTCGATATTGGTTCTTCCTCAATCGGCCAGTACCAACACCGCTTCACGAGAGCAGGTCACCTGATCCTTTGCACCGATCTTCGGCAGTTCAAGGAAGGGGTTGTTGAATGTATCCATATTAAACTTGGTATTGCCGATTTTCACCTGAATGCGGACCACCGAACCAAGAAAGGTGATATTCTCAATGGTGCAATCCACCACGTTGTCCTTCCTCTGCTCGGAAGCAAAGCTGAAACGCTCCGGACGAATGGAGAATCGGACCTTGTCACCTTTCTTTCTATCCTTCAGGTCCTGGGCGGTTGCAAATTCGGATCCATCCATGTTGAGCAGCCCTTTGGCAGGATCTACTACTACGGCGTCAGCCGTATTCAGCGTTCCAACAAAATTGGCAACGAATGCAGTCTTGGGGAAGTTATAGATTTCGAACGGCGTCCCAACCTGGTCCATTTCGCCTTCGCGCATTACGACGATACGATCTGAAAGTGACAGGGCCTCCTCCTGGTCATGAGTAACATAGATGGCCGTAATCCCAAGTCTTTGTTGAATGCTTCGAATTTCAGCGCGTAATGCAACACGTATTTTCGCATCCAAAGCAGAAAGCGGCTCATCCAGAAGCAAGACCTCCGGGCGAATCGCCAATGCCCGGGCAAGTGCGACGCGTTGCATTTGTCCGCCGGAGAGCTGATACGGGTAGCTATCCGCCTTGCTTGCGAGGCCAATGATGCCCAGCATTTCTTCCACGCGGTTTTTAATATCAGTCTCCTTTTCCTTTCGAACGCGCAGGCCAAAGCCAATATTCTGCGCGACCGTCATGTTGGGAAACAGTGCGTAGGATTGGAAGACCATACCAACGTTGCGCTGATTGGGAGCCTTGTTTGTAATATCCACCCCCTCGATGGTGATCGTACCCGTGGAAGGGGTCTCGAAGCCCGCAATCATGCGGAGTGTTGTCGTCTTGCCACAACCAGAGGGACCCAGGAAAGATACAAATTCACCCTTGTTCACGCCCAGATTGAAATCGTGTACAGCCGTGAAATCCCCAAAACGCTTTGAGATATTGGTGAGTGCTAGGTGTGTCATGTTTTCCCTTTTCCCAAACTAATGTGCGCCCGTAACCTGGCCCTGGCCCCCAGTTAACAGTTGGATGATGCCCATTGCAGCCCAAGTCAGCAGGAAAGTGGTAAAGGTCAGCGCGGCTGGCTCAAATGCACGGTGCTGGCCAAGCAAAAAGAGATACGGTCCGAACGCTGCAACCCCCAGATAGGAAGCCAAAACCACCTCGCCGAGCACGATCGCAAAGGTGAGCAAAGCACCGCTGAGGAGCGCCGTGCGCAGGTTTGGCAGGATCACCCGCATCATAATGGTAAATCCGTTTGCACCCAGGCTTTGCGCTGCTTCGGTCAGCGTGCGTACGTCAACGGTCCTCATACCCGTATCAATAGAGCGATACATATATGGCAAGCCCAGGACCATATAGCCCGCCACAATCAGTATGACAGTGCCGTAGGGTGAGGTTGTAAGGGAATTCATAAGCACAATGGAGGTAAAGGGGATTTTTAAGGGCGCGCTGTAAATTCGAATTAATCCAAAGACAAGGATGATCGCCGGCACGACAAAAGGTAGGAGGGTAATAAACTCCGTCGTCCTGCGTGCTTCAGGCAGCCGCAGGCGGATCCAATAGACGGTTGGCACGATTAACAAAATGCTGACGATAATCGTTATGGAAGCAAGACCGATGGAGTATCCAAAGGAATGCAGGAACCCTGGGTCGGCGAAAGCCGATTCATACGCCTTAATACCGATCTTATCGCGCTCCATGCGTAGAGAAAAATCCAAAGTGGCATATAACGGCAAAATGAAGTACAGCCCGCCCAGGATAAACCAGACCCAGCTCCAAAACGGGGTCTCGCGCCGTGACCTTCCGGGTGCCGCCGCCCGCCTGCGCAGGAATGAAAGCCAACCAAAGGGGAGGTTCACTTCAACCACCTTTCCGTCCGTCCCTGGAGCCAGGAATAACCAGCCAGTGAGATTGCCATAATGATGACCATGCCCATGGCCATTGCATATCCCAGGCCAGGATTATGCAGAACATCACCTCGAATCTGTGCTCCGATCTGGATCGTGATAATGGGCAGGGTTCCTCCGGTTAACGCATAAGCTGTGGCATACGCCCCAAATGCATTCCCGAACAAAAGGATCATTGAACCCAAAATGGATGGCAGCAATACAGGCAGGGCCACTTTGAGCCAATACTCCGTGGTGCTTGCACCGAGGTTCTCCGCCGCTTCGCGCCACTCACCCTTCAATCCATCCAGAGCCGGGGCCATGATCAGAACCATGAGAGGAAATTGAAAGTACATATACGTCAGGCTTAAACCAGCAAAGCCATAGAGGTTGAAGCCAATATCATAAATGTTGGTATGGAAGATATTTTTCAGTAACGCTGTAACGAATCCTGTTCGTCCCAGGGTGGAAATAAAGGCAAATGCGAGGGGGACCCCCGCAAAATTGGAGGCTACACCTGAAAATGTGATCAACAGACTGCGAAGCGGTTTGGGGAGGCCGCCCACTGTCACCGAATAAGCCAGCAAGAAGCCAAGTATGCCTCCACCGAGCGCCGTTACAGCACTGATTTTTATGCTTAACCAGTAAGCGCTCAGAATACTTGGCTGGTCGAGTATTTGAATGATATTCGCGAAGGTGAATTGCCCTTTCTCATCAGTAAAACTTCCGATGAACAAGCGCGCCGATGGCATGATGAGAAAAAGGAGTGCAAAAAGGAAGAAGGGCACTACACCAATCCAATTTTTTAGACTGGAGGCTGGCATCTTGATTTTTTGAACTGGAAGGGAGGTGGATTGTGCCATCGTTTGGCTACCTCAGAGCCATGCTTGCTGTGGCGAGACCCTGCCTGGGCAGGGTCTCGCCGTGAATCTACGACTTGTAGTTGACTATGGGGCAGCTTTGATATCCGCACCGACAGCTGAATCCCAGTTCTTGGTGATCAGTTCGGTGGCAGCATTGAGCTGGTCAAGCGTGGGGAAGACCGCGCCGGAGACATCAGGCAACTTGGCACTTAGATCGGCGGGAACGACACCGCGAGCGCGCAGGTCGGCTTCACGAATCGGGTGGCAGTAACCCTTCATCCAGATCAATTGCCCTTCATCTGAATAGAGGAACTCCATCCACAACTTGGCAGCATTAGGATGCGGCGCATAGGCGCTGATAGCCTGAACGTAGACGCCAGCGAATCGACCAGTCTTCGGAATCACCAGGGTTGCCTTCGGGTTGCCAGCAAAAGAGTCGATGGCCGCCAGACCGTTATAGTCCCAGGTGATGCGGACAGGAGTCTCGCCCTTGGCAACTAAACCATTATTCGAGATCGTTGGAACAATGTTGCCATCTTGATTTAATTTGGCAAAGAAATCAAGACCAGGCTGGGCGTTATCGAGCGAACCGCCATTCGCCAATCCAGAAGCGTACACAGCCTGAATGGCCTGATTTGACACGCGTGGATCACCGGAGAGCGCTACCTGACCCTTATAAGCGGGATCTGCCAGATCGCCCCAGTCTTGCGGCACTTTCGGTTGTACGTCCGTGTTGACCAGGAAAGCCATCACGCCATAGTAGTCGCCGTACCAGTAGCCATCAGCATCCTTCGCTTCAGCAGGAATAGAATCCCATGTTGCAACCTTATAGGGTTGCAGTAGGCCATCAGCCTTAGAGGAAGAGCCAAATGAAAAGCCAACATCAATGACATCAGGGGCCTGAGGGCCTTTATTGTCCTTGTTGGCCTTGATGGCCTCGACTTCATCGCCGGATCCACCGTCAGGGTTCAACTCGTTCACTGCAAGACCATACTTTGACTTGAAGGTGTCGATGGCCTCGCCATAGTTGCACCAGTCATGTGGAAGCGCGATGGTTGTGAGTGTACCTTCAGCCTTCGCAGCAGCAACCAGATCTGCCATTGCGCCGGTTTCACCGGTACCACCGCTAGCGGGTGCCTGGGTCGCAGGCGTGCCACAGGCGGTTAGGACCAGGCTGGCGATTATTAGCAAGGCAAATGTTTCGAAAACGAACTTTTTGGTACGCATATCTCTCTTTCTCCTTTAGGAAATTTGGTTGAATGACCGATATTCCTTTGCTGAACTTTTTTCGGGAGCACCTCCAGACGAACAAATTTGATCAAAATGCACGGCTAAATATCGCCTGCATTCAAATCCCGAGTGTCAAGGAATCATTTTGGTTCATTTAAGGATGCGTTACCAACTCGTGAACGACAAGAACATCAACGCTCCATTCAGTTTTTCCATCGACCGCCGCCTGGCAACATTCTTAATATTTCTTTAACATTTTAGCATCAGTAAATTGGCAAGTCAATGAAACAGTTCCTCAGGCGGTCCGCAGCGGCAAATTATATGAATCAGGGCGCTTTTTGAATGTCCGCGCCCACGACCGAATCCCAATTCTCGGTGATCAGTGTCTTCGCGGCAAGAAGCTGCTCCGCTGTAGGAAACACAGCCCCGGAGACATCAGGCAACCTGGCCGCCAAATCCGCAGGGACCACACCACGAACGCGCATGTCGGCCTCGCGTACCGGATGACAGTAACCCTTCATCCAGATAATCTGGCCTTCATCTGAATACAGGAATTCCATCCAGAGTTTGGCCGCATTTGGGTGCGGAGCATAAGCGCTGATCGCCTGGACATACATGCCTGCAAAGCGACCCGTGGCCGGGATGACCAGCCGAGTGGCAGGCTTGCCTGCGTACGTTTCAATTGCATCCAGCGCCAGATAATCCCAGGTGATTCGGACGGGAATCTTGCCGCTGGCAACGAGGTCATTATTTGCGATCAATGGGATAAGATTGCCTGCCCGGTTCAGCCTGGCAAAATAATCAAGGCCGGGCCGGGCATCGTCCGGCGAGCCGCCGTTGGCAAGAGAGGCAGCAAAGACAGACTGAATTGCCTGATTGGAAGAACGCGGATCGCCTGAGAGGGCCACCTGTCCTTTGTATTTTGGATCCAGCAGGTCAGCCCAGTCCTTCGGCGCATCCGGCTGGACATCGGTATTCACAAGAAAGGACAACACACCATAGTAATCGCCATGCCAGTAACCATCTGTGCTCTTTGCCGCGGGCGGGATCGTGTTCCAGGCTGAAACTTTATAAGGCATGAAAAGAGTCTTATTGGGCTCACCAAAAGAAAAACCGACATCTACTACATCTGGCGCCTCCGGGCCTTTGCTTCCCTTGTTGGCCTGAATGGCATCCAACTCATCGCCGGAACTGCCATCCGGATTCAGCTCATTGACTTTGATGTGATATTTGGCCTTGAACCTCTCGATGGCTTCGCCGTAATTACACCAATCATGTGGAAGCGCAATCGTTGTGAGACTCCCTTCCTGCTGAGCCGCCAGGACAAGGGGATTGCTCGGCTCCGGCGCGTTGTATGACTTTCCGCCGCATGCAGAAAGGAACATCACGCCGATGAGCATCAGTGTAAACAATCTAATAACAGGCTTTGATGTAGTGAGCATTGTTTGTTATTCCTTGGAGAAAGAAGGCCAGCCGTGCGGTTCTTCTCAGCAATCTTCTCTCAAGCTAGAGGCGCCAGTTCCCCTGGCACCAGGCCAGGAAATGCGGCACGAATCTGTTCATCTACATCCGGCGGAATCAACGCCGCAGTATTGGTCTCCATGATGGTCCGAGCGCGCGCCAGGGCACGGGCGTGAGTATCTGTAGCCCCCTTCTTCTCCCAGATCGTCCTGGCATCACGGTCAGCAATTTTGGTCATCACCGCTTCCGTCTTCATCCGTTTGATCGTATGTTTGGCCGTAATAAACGAGCCTCCCGGGCCAATATCCCGGATGAGATCCAGTGCAAGATCCTCGTCACTAAATGAGATACCGCATTTCAGACGCTTCAACATCAATGCCACTTCATCATCGATCACAGCCTTGGCAAAGTCAAAGGTCTTAAGCGCATCGATCAAACCGCCAATGTTGAACATATCCATCCCGGCGAGCAGGCCCGCCGCACCCGACATGCCCGTCTCATAGCCAGACTGTGCATCATTCAGCTTGGAGTTCGTCAGGCCCACATACCCACCACAGGGTATGTTGTAGAAACGCGCCATCTGCGCAAATGCCATATGCAGCATCCCACACTCGATGGCACCGGAGGTATAGGCGCCCGAGCGCATATCCGCAACGGTTCCAAGCGTCGCATAAATGAGAGGCGTGCCTTCGCGGCACATCTGCATCAGTGTGGCAGCGGCCAGGAATTCCGCATTGCCCTGTGCAAGCGTCCCTGCCATGGACATTGGCGAAGTCAGGCCGGCATTTGGCACAATCGTTGGATATACAGGCAGTCCCTCGTTGGCAAAGTAAAGGATATTTTCAGTCGAGAGCTTGTCCATGGTCAGCGGCGAAACAACCGGACAGTAATGATGCGTAAGGAAAGGATGTTCCTTATAGGCCTCCTTATCGCCCGCCACCATATACACCAATTCCATGATGCTCTGTGTGTCTTTCTGATCAGTCGTTGTTACACGGATTGGCTTTAGACAATACTTGAGAGCAGGGTACAGTCGGGACAGCGTAAATTGACCCGCAGGAGCGTCATCTGCCAGCGTGGAAATGGAGAATATGTCATAGCCCGGAAGTTCATTGACCAGGTGGGCAATTCGCGCGATATCGGATGACTCAGCGCGTCTTTCCCGCCCTGTGACCGGGTCCATGATATCAGGCGCGGAACTCGCTGTAACAATTACCGGGCTATCGCGGGGAATCGTCCGATCGAATTTTGGATCGCGTGCGTAAAACGTAAAGGACGACGGATAGACCTTCCGGTATTTCTCCACCACCGCGCGCGGAAATTTCACACGCTGCGTTTCCTCATCCACGCTGCAGCCATGTTTGGCGAAGAGCTCGCGCGCGGGTGGAAAGCGAACCAGCAAACCAACGTTCTCAAGAATTTCGAGCGAAGCATCATGAATACGCTGGACTTGTTCCTCAGTCAGAAGAGTGGCGAATGACATTGTAAGTATCCTTTAAAAGTTCTGGCGATTGATTATACGGTTTTTTTCCTGACCTGATCGCGCAAGCTTCTATTCGAAGGCAAGCGTCTCTTGAACTGAAGCTTCTGCGTGGCCAGGCTGGCAAACTTGACGCCTTCTGCAAACAACGGATTATTCTTTGGCATGGATAGCAGTTTCTTGAGAGTATAGAACTGATCATCCCGGTAGATCATACGCTGCACGCGCAACCTGGAGGCCACAGACTCGATCTCTTTCACGGGCGCCATCGTCAAACCCGAGTGTGTAACCTTGAGCGACGCCGCAGCAATCGCAAAGCGGACAGACTCTTCGAGACTCCATTCATTCAGGTAACCGTAAATGAAGCCGGAGGAAAAAGTTGCGCCGGCGCCTGAACCATCCACGGCTTTTACCTTTGGCGCATAGACTCGGACAATCTCCTCACCCTGAACCACCAAACATCCCTGGCTGGCCATTGTGATGATCGCCGTCTGGATGCCCGCTTTGAGAAGCCTCTTGGCGACCGCAAGCATAGATCGTTTCCGACCAATTTGAGCGGCATCGGTGACCGCCTGACAGATGGTGACACGACCTGCATACCGCTTCAGGATTTCAGGGACTCTGTGTCCATGCTCGATATTCAGGAATACGGGCACGTTATGGCGGTTCGCCTCATCCATTGCACGGATAATTTGATCTCCATCATACCAGTCCACATAGAGCACCCTGGCTGACCTGATGAGAGACAGGTCTGCCGAGGCAAGCGTGCTCAATATCTCCTGTGAACGCTGCCAGAAATACGTCCGTGCGCCCGTTTTATCGGAGACATCCACCTCAAGCGGCGTCTTGTACTTCTTCGTGAAACGAACCTCTCCCTGCACACCCCAATCCTTTAACTGCTGCGCAACGTGATGACCGAGCAAGTCATCGCCAACAGCCGTGCCGATCATGCCGGTCTCAACGCCCCATTGACGGAGGATACAGGCAACAATGGCCGCGTCGTCATAAACGAACTCGCTCACTTCACGCACGATCGCGCCAGTATTGTGCTTGGGCAATTTATCCAGCGCCATGATGTAGACCGGCGTCAACATGCCAAAGCCAACATAAGCAGGAGAAGATGATTTTGTTTTAGGCATAAAATGATTTGACCGCGAAGCGCACGAAGAACACAAAGGAAAAGCAGTTTGGCCTTAAGGCTTTAAACCTTCGTGCCCTTTGTGTCCTTTGTGGTTAAAACTACGCGCGGAGTCGCTCACCTTTCGGGTCAAATAATACAGAGGCGGTCACTTCCGCTTCACAACGACCCTCGATCAGGTCCACCATGAAACGATTGCCCTGTTTGGCAAGCTCGATCGGAAGGTAGGCATACAGGATGTTTTTCTTCAGGGTGTAGCCCCACCCGCCGCTGCGGACGCGAGTCAATACATTCCCTTCATGGTAAACCGCCTCACCACCATAAATCTGCGTAAACGCGTCGGTGTCCACTACCAGCGTACATAGTTTGCGCTTGATGCCTTCGGCTTTCTGTTTGGCGAGCGCGGCTTTGCCGATGAAATCCTTCTTGTTCAAATCCACACAGAAGCCGAGGCCGCCTTCGTAAGGCGTTTCTAACTGCGTCACATCGACGGTGTAATAGCGATAGCCTTTCTCAAGGCGCAAGGCATCGAGTACCTTGTAGCCGCCGACCTCGATGCCGAATTCCTTGCCTGCTTCGAGCAGCATATCCCACACCATCGTCGCTCGATTGTATGGGACATAAAGCTCCCATCCCAGTTCACCCGCATAACTGACACGCTGGGCATAGACCTTTGCGCCATTGATCGAAATCTGCTTCGTCATCAGATACGGATGCGCTTCATTCGAGATATCATCACTTGTAATCTTGCGCAACACGTCGCGAGCGCGCGGCCCCCAGATCGGCAGGCAGGCCCACTCTTCGGTAATGTCGCGAATCGTGACTTCGCCATCGTTTTCGTCCACATGCATTTCAAGCCATGACTTGTCGTTGCCGATGAAGGCCGCGCCCGTAATGACCCAGAAGCGTTCCTGACCAAGCCGCGTCACAGTTACATCGGCCTCGACACCGCCATTCGGATTACAGAACTGCGTGTACGTGGCGCTTCCGATCGGTTTATCCATCTCGCTGTCCGCGACGCGGTTGAGCAGAGCGAGCGCGCCGGGGCCGCTGACTTCGATCTTGCTGAAAGGGGTCAGGTCATAGAGCGTGACGCGCTCGCGCGTCGCTACGTGTTCCTCGCCAACACGGTCAAAGAACGGCGGCTTGATCCAGCCTCCCCAGTTGCGCTGATCTTCACCCATGCGCCGCCAGGGTTTGCCAGGCTCGAAATAATTCACGCGTTCCCAGCCGAACTTCTCACCAAAGACCGCTCCCATTTCCTGCAAGCGATGATAGACCGGGCTGACGCGATGCGGCCGCGCCCACTCGAACTCATCATGCGGGAAACGCAGGCGGTAGTAGTACTTCACACACTCGCGTGTCCGCTCGCAGGCGTATTGCGGATCGGCGTAATAATTGGAGAAGCGCGTCGCCTTGTACGCGTACACATCCGCGGTTGGCTCGCCGCCGATGATCCACTCGGCAATGAGTTTACCGACGCCGCCCGCGCCACCATAGCCATTGAGGGAGAAGCCCGCTGCCATCCACATCCCGCGCACGCCGGCCATCGGTCCGAGGATGGGCTGACAATCCGGCGAATAGGCGCCAGGATGACAGACCAGCGTGATGATTCCTGCCTGGTCGAGGAACGGTAACCGGCGGATCGCGCCTTCGAGCAATTGCTCGAAACGATCCATATCAGCCGGCAGCGTTGAACTGCCATGTTCCCACGGCACACCGTCGATCCAGCGTGCCAGGGGATTCGGTTCGTAGCCGCCGATCACCAGCCCGCCTTGCTCCTGCCGCATGTACACAAGATTCTCAGGATCGCGCAGACAAGGAGTCTTCTCATTGAACTCATGACCCGGGACGGCTTTGAGCGCAATGTGCTGATGATCTACAGGCGTAGTTGGGATACACAAACCAGCCATCGCGGCGATGCGCGGCGCCCACAATCCCGCCGCGTTGATCACGATCTCGGCCTTGATCTTGCCCTTGTCCGTAATTACAGCCTGGACTTCGCCTTTGGGAGAAAGCTCGATGCCGGTCACGCGTGTGTTGGTGTAAACCGTTACGCCCAGGTCTTTCGCGAACTTGACCATGCTGGTCGTGGTTGTATAGGGATCTAGCTGCCCATCCCTTGGCAGGTAGATCGCACCGTAGAGTTCCTTACTCGTGATCTGCGGCATGTGTTTCACCGCTTCATCCGGACCGATGACTTCGCATTCCAGACCCAGAGCCTTCGCGCGACTGACGCTGCGTTCGAGATCCTTGAGCGAATGCCGCGTGGATGCAACCCGCAGGCTTCCGACATGATCGAACAGGCCCAGTTCGCTGTACAGTTCGATGCTGTACATGCGGAACTTCAGCATGGTCTGCGAGGTGGCAAATTGCGTGACGAGCCCCGCCGCATGAGACGATTCTCCGCTGGCGATCTCGCCTTTTTCCAGGAGTATCACGTCCATCCGCCCCATTTTTGCGAGATGATAGGCGATTTGCCCTCCCACAATCCCGCCCCCCACAATCACAATTTGTGCTTGATCCTTCATGGTTTCACTCCGTTTTTTCGTCCTGAGCGGAACGAGCACCAGCGAGTGAAGTCGAAGGACAATCGCTTCGACTGCCACTTCGCCTTCGCTCAGTGTCCGCTCAGCGCGATTTAATTTTGCACATCCCTCAACCAGACCGGGAACTCCGCTGAATCCATCTTCTCAACAGCCCTGCCCCAGCGTTCCTCAGCCCAGCCCCAGAAATCAAAATCAATGCTGGAGATCTTTGCCTGAATGGCAGCCCACAAACCCCAACCGACATCGGACATGATCATATTCAGTTTCATGCGTGCGATCTTGTCAGGCGTTGCAGATCCAAAATACGCCGCACAGACTTCGCGAATCTGCTCATCGCTGAACTCCATTTCCTGGCAGGTATTTCCAAGTTCAAAACACGGGTCGTTGTTCCCGCTATATTCGTAGTCAATCAGCCAAAGCTGTTTCCCATCGTCGATATAATTTTCGGCCAATAAGTCATTGTTGCAGGGGACCGTGGCCAGCGGCTTCACGCACATCGCCCTTTCGATCTCTGCCACGGTCGACATTCGGTCAATATAGCCCTCGGGGGTGGGGATCTGCCGGTCCCTGCAAATCTGGAGGTAATACTCCGTGAGGCGGAACATGTTGAAGTCCGAGAAGAAGCGGGGACCCGTGTTCAGCTTTTTAATCGCCTGCGCCATACGCGTCGGCATTCCCGGCTGATTCAAAGCATCCTTCGACATGGTCTTGCCCTGAAGGAACTCCAGAACCATCACATCGTATTCAGGCAGATGATACAAAACTTTCGGCCCCACACCTGCCTCCGAGGCCGCCTTTGTGTTGTGATACTCATTGTTTCTATCGATCGCGAGTAAATCCGTGCTGGCACCCGGCACGCGGACAAAATACGGAGTCCCATCCACTTCCACCTTAAAGTTAGTGTTGGTCAGCCCACCGGAGAGTGGATGGATGGAAACATCCTTCCCCTTCCAATCATCTATCTTCGCGGCCACTTCGTCAATGACAGCCATGCAGACTCCACAAAGTCAAATAAATGTGCAATGGTGGTCGGTGCAAATTGCGAGCAACGCGAGCACCGACCACCCGTAATCCAGTAAACCGAATCCTTTATTCGGGCGGGATCTCCTTGAAGGCGAAGTCCACGTTGATGCCTTTGGATTTTTGCGCGTTCTTGGCAAGGACGTACCATATCCACGATACGATGATGATGCCAAACGCGATGATCTGCGCCCAGAGGCCGGAGGGGAAGTTCTCGAAGTTCCAGTTACCCAACACACCCAGCTGGGGAGCCAGCAGGAAGGCCACTACCATCGCCATGCCAAAGCCACCGCCGAGCATGCCCAGCGCAGAGAGCCAGGGCATGGGTTTGCCGCTCGCCCATTCCATCAATTGCTGGCGCAGCGGATAGAAGAAGAGAACGACGGCGACCAGCGATCCAAGGCGGACCAGCCAGGCCATCAAGGCGGAGGTGGCAAAAGCCTGCGGAGCCAGCAACCACGAGATCCAGACAAAACCAACGGCTCCGATCAGTGCGAAAAGCAGACCCACGTAACCACTGACCTGATATTTGGCGCCCGGCGAAGCCTGGAAGAGTTCCCTGGCCCGATAGGGCAGGAGTGCGCCAGCCAGGCAGGTAATGATGAAGACGTAACCACAGCCAAAGGTTACACCCAGAGTAAGGCCAATCCAGCCTCCAACCTTGTTATAAGCCCAGATGACCGGGATACTGGCAAGGAAGTAGGCCCAGTGAGCGTTGACAGGCGTGTGGAATTTCTCACTCACCTTGCTGAACCAGTCCGGGAGGAGTCGATCCAGGGACATGGCGACCAGAACGCGTGTCATGCCAATGTAACAGTTGCAGACGATCTGGAAACCGTTGAGCAGGTAGCCAAGACCAATGATCAGCACGACGAGCGGACTGGCAGTGATCGCCACAGCTATAATTGGCGGCCATAAGTTGAAGCCCGCAATATTCGCTTCACCGATCAAGGACCAGTAACCTGCACCCGCCACCGTGAGGAACTCCGGAGGCGCCACCCGCTGAATTCCGATAGCCAGCAGCGCCAGCAATAGACCCGTCGCGATCAGCGAACCCACCATGATGAAGGTCTGCGACCTGAAGTTGCGGGCATCCTTGATCTCACCATTCTGCTGGGCTGAATATGTCGCCCACTGGAGCGAGGTCCAGGCAATGGGAGCGACAAGCAGTGTAGCGATCAGGCTGAAGGGCGGGTTGAGATCGATACCTGCAGCTTTCACTGCATCCACTGCTGTCTGATAAAAATTCTGGACGCCTCCTGACGCAACGGCAAAAGCATTGAGGCGTGATACAAACTCAGAAGCGGGTGTGGTAAAGAGAACAATAAATACTGTCGCAAAGCACAGCAGCGTACCCCACCACATCACATGCTGGAAGCGGACATAATTCTTGAAACCGCTGGTCAGCAGAATGAGTGAGATGAACGCATTCAGGATGCTGACGATCACGATCCCGTTGGATGTGGTGAACCAGACCCCCAGACTGGATAGTCCCGCGTTTCCTGTGGTCGCACCCAGGCCCAGGAAAAGCGGCGCAAAGCCAAGGTACGAGACCAGCCATCCCGAGAGCGCCACCCATTGCAGAATCCAGATGACGAACCCGGACATGACCACGGTGAAGGCCAGGCCGCCGCCGAACACGCGGCTCTGGAAAACGTAATCGCCACCGGACCTGGGGAGGGCCGTGGAAAGCCAGACATAGACAAACGCGATAGGAATCTCGATCACCATCGCCAGCAAAATTCCCCACACCAACCGGCCGCCGGGTAGTGCGCCCGGAGCCCAAAGATACGTCCACGGGAAGATCAGGCCCATCGTCAGGATGTTGTACACGAAGGCCGAATACGGAGACATTACGCGCACAAGCCCGGATGCTTTTCGAGTGAAGACTTCTGGTTTTGCCGTCATTTGCATTCTCTCCTTTGGTTTGAGAACTTGATCCGATCGGACTACAGTTGGGATTCTTACATCCCATGCTCCAGAACAGTCAGCCAAAGCCTACTTTATTGAACCAACCTCCTCCTTTCCTCGTGCAACCTGCATCCTAGCCGCTGGTCATCTGATAGCCCTGCACCTCGCCATCTACAAAGGTGACCAGGCACCCCCTCAGCACTCCTTCGGCGTATTCGCTTCCGGGGTTAATGCAGGTCGTACGTCCCAGCTTCGCCACCGATTGAGATTCATGGATATGACCATGCAGTCCCAGCATCGGTTTATATTTTTCAATCGCATCCCGCACGGACTGGCTGCCGGCTCCGTACATGACAGGCTGTCCGCCCTGCTGTATCTGCTGCGGCGGGTCCTTGGTCCAGTCCAACATCGGGCATGTATCCAGCGTAGAATCCTTTGGCGGGTCGTGGAAATTGAAGATGGCCTTATGCATATCAGGCACCTTGGCCGCCATCTCCTCGATCATCTTTCCAAGTTCCTCTTCGGAAACTTCGCGCGGCGTATTCCAGGGGGTCGGCGTGCTAAGCCCAACAGAGATCATCGAGTGATCGTCGTCGACCATGACCATCTCATTTTCACAGGCGATAAGAGATCGTGTGCCTTCGCGCTTAATGGACGATAACACATCCCACTCATCATCGTTGCCGCCAGTGACGTAGCATTTGATACCCGTCCCATTCAGACGTTCCTCAGCCAGATCCACCCACCGTGATAGTTTCTGCCGGGCTTCTTCATGGAACAAGTGGTCCACGGCCTTTGGATCTGCCGAGATCGTCCGAAACTCCTCTTCATCCATAATCTTGTGATAGAACCCGAGGGTGTCCAGTTTGCCTCTGAGGTTGTTCAGCTCATCTTCAGTCGAGAGGTGCTCCACTCGCCCCTGCAATGTGGCGCGATAATGTCCATTTGGCTCCTTGATGATTGGAATTAACAACTTGCCCTGGATATCACCACCCATCACGATCACATTGACATCGTAGAACTTGCCGGCATTGATGAACTTGCGAAAGGTCCGCTCGGAGCCATGCAAGTCTGTGGCAAAGAATAACCGCGTAGCTTTCTTGCTGGGCTTTTTCGAGAAGAAAGGCATTGGTTTCTCCAGAAAAAACCTGACGGTCGCAGCAGGCGGCGTCAGGCAGGGATGGGCATGGAGGCTGATGCGAGCGCGCAATCAACCTTATGCTCTGCAAGGGTTTCCACGGCTGAAGAATCTAAGAGTTCATCCGAAATCAGTTTGTCAATCTCGTCAATGGTCGCGATCTGGAAATTGGAAACGACACCCCACTTGCTGTGATCCGCCACAATCATGACCTGACCTTTGGTCCGCTCGATCATGCGGCGCACCACTTCTGCTTCCCCATTGGTCGGCACGGTGCAGCCGTGTTTAAGGCTGATCCCGTCCACGCCGAGTATCGCTTTGTTGGCATAGACCAGGCTCAAATTGTCCAGTGCGAAGCGCCCTGCCACGGAGTTGGAGCGTGATTGGAACTCACCCCCGGTCAGATAGTAGTGAAAGCCCGGGTCGCCGATGTCCGTTACAGCTCTAACGTTGTTTGTAAAGACCGTAATCTGTGAATCCCTGCGAATGTGTTGAAGTACCTGCGTAGCAGTCGTGCCGCTGTTGACGAAAACAATATCGCCATCGTCGATGAGCGACGCGGCTAATTCGCCAATATGTCGCTTTTCTTCGGGATGGTGCTGTGCCCGTTGTTGATATTCCTGTTCGAAGATCATTCGCTGATTCAGGATCGCCCCCCCATGCGTGCGCTCGAGAATTCCCTTCGCTTCCAGCCATTCTAGGTCGCGACGAACCGTCGCTTCCGAGGTCTCCAACAGATCACAGAGATCGGATGTGCGGGCAATTTGATGAATTGCCAGATATTCCTGAATTCGCTCTCGCCGTTGTGCAGGGATGAGAGTTTTGCTCATTCACTTGTCTCGGTCGGAGAATGAAGGAAAATGCTCACTTTTGATGGTGCATTATATAAGAATCTGAAGAAATTTGCAAGTTTTTGATTTTTTCATTATAATGTCAGGCGTTTTAGGCTTCGGAACTCTCGAAGGTGAAACTGCTGCCCGAAGCCATGAAGAAAGACTTTTCGGTCTTCCAGGAGAAATGGCATGGCGCAAAGTTCCATCGGGATGGGCGAACAAGACCGTTCTGAACGCGAAAAATTCGAGAATGAACTCAAACGAATCTTGAAAGCCAGTGACGATGCCGGTGTCCTCTTGCGAGTGATCGGCTCACTGGCTTTTCAAATGCATTGTCCGCAATTTGGATATCTGCAAGCTGCTCTGGGAAGAGCCTACACCGATATTGACTTCGCGGCCTACGCCAGGCAGAACAAACAAATCGCAGGGTTGATGGCTTCGTTGGGCTACAACGACAACCGCGAAGTCTTCATTGCATCTGAAGGCGATCGGGCGATCTTCGAGAAACCGGGGACCGGCTTACACGTGGATGTCTTTTACGAGAAGCTCGATTTCTGCCATACCATCTACTGGAAGGATCGCCTGGAAGTTGATTCGCCGACGATCCCCCTCACGGAATTGCTCCTGGAAAAAATGCAGATCGTTCAGATCAATGAAAAGGATGTGATCGACACAATCATGTTGCTGCTCGAACACCCTCTGGGGGATATAGATAAAGAAACGATCAACATCAAACGTACAGCCGTCTTATGCGCAAATGACTGGGGACTATGGCGCACCACAACCATGAATCTCAATAAAGTGAAGCAACTCGCCCATCATTATTCCCAATTGACCGGCGAACAGAAAGAAAAAGTCGATGCACAGGTCAACACGGCGCTGTCACGTTTGAATGGCGAACCCAAATCCCTGGCGTGGAAGATCCGCGACCGGGTGGGCGACCGCGTGAAGTGGTACAAAGACGTGGATGAAGTTTAAGGAGTGTCTATGTCAAAACTCGTACGCGATCTCATGCACCGCGGCCTGCTCACCTGCAAAGCCGATGCTTCCCTCGGGCAAGTGGCGGTAATGTTATTCCAGGACCATGTCCATGCGCTGGTCGTCGCAGATCGCGACGGGCGCGCGGTGGGAATTATTTCAGATTTTGACCTGCTCGCCGGCGAATGGCTTTCATCGGATCCTGAGAGCCTGGCAACAATGCGGAAATTGACTGCATCGGATCTCATGTCTCATCCGATTGATTCTGTTGAAGCAAGCATTCCCCTCTCTGAGGCAGTCAACCAGCTCATTGATAAACAGATCAGCCGCCTGCTCGTGACTGAAAACGGAAAACCCGTCGGCGTGATCTCGCTGTCCGATTTCGTCGCCAGCATCGCCGGGACCGAAAAAGCCAGGCGTGAGGCAGTCGGCGATGTGATGTCCGATGCAATCCTGGTTTGCCGAGATAAGACACCCATCGTCTCAGCGGCACGCACCATGACAGAATCCGGCTTTCGCTCGGTGCTGGTCGTTGACGCGAAGGGCAAGACTCTGGGCGTCGTTAGCGGTCGCAGCCTGCTGCCTTTCGTCAAAAATGGCGTGGACGAGAAACTGCTCGTCAGTACTGTCATGCATCCCGCGCTGACCATTGATATCCATGCCAGCCTGCGTGAAGCTGCAGATAAGATGATCAAAAACCATCATCACCGCCTGGTAGTGATCGACGATCAAGACCCCGAAGCCTTCCCGCTCGGAATTATCTCAACCTTCGATATCGTCGCTCAAATGGCACGGCCGGGGTCGATCTGGCAGAAATCATAAAATCGCCCTCATCCCCAACCCTTCCCCCGAAAGGGAAGGGAGTCCCCTCTCCCGCCTGTCCCCGTTCTTTGGGGATCGGGAGAGGGCTAGGGTGAGGGAGCGAAAATCAAGGAGCAAAACATGTCCGAATTTCCAACACAGGCACAAGTTGTTGTTATTGGCGGGGGCGTAGGAGGGGCTAGCATCGCGTACCATCTCACGCTGATGGGATGGAAAGACGTTGTTGTCCTGGAACGCCATGAGCTGACTGCAGGATCAACCTGGCATTCCGCCGGCCTCGTCGGTCAGATGCGCTCAGATGTCAACCTGACGCGTATGATGCATTACAGCACCGATCTGTATCGCAAACTCAAAGCCGAGACCGGCGTGGATACTTCCTGGCGCGAAGTCGGCGGTTTGCGTCTCGCTTCCTCCGCAGAACGAATGGAAGAGAACAAACGCCTCACCGGCATGGCTCGCTCCTTCGGCGTCGCGATGGAATTGGTCTCGCCGAAGGAAGCGCATGATATGTTCCCGCTCATGTCGTTGGACGGAGTCCTTGGCGCAGCCTTCACACCCAACGACGGCAGCATCGATCCCACCGGGCTCACGAACGCACTGGCCGCTGGTGCAAAAAACCGCGGCGCAAAGATCTTCACTGAAACCGACGTGCTCGCAATCAATGTCAAGAACGGACGTGTGGCTGAGGTGGTCACCAACCGAGGCACCATCCAGACCGAGGTCGTGGTGAATGCCGCGGGTCAATGGGGAGGCGAAGTCGGGAAAATGGTCGGATTGAACCTGCCCGTTGTCCCGATGGCACACTTATACATCATGACCAAACCCATCGAAGGCGTCACGCACAAGTTCCCGAACCTGCGCGATCCTGATCTTCTCGTTTACTGGCGCGAGGAAGTTGGCGGCCTGATCACCGGCGGTTATGAACGCCAGCCCGCAACCTTCGGCTTGAAGGGCATCCCGAAAGATTTCAAATATCAATTGCTGCCGCCGGACTGGGACCGCTTTGCGCCATTGATGGAGAATTCCATCCGCCGCGTGCCCGCCATCGAAAGCGCTGAGGTTGTCAAACTGCTCAATGGTCCAGAAGGCTTCACGCCCGATGGCGAATTCCTGCTGGGTCCGACTTCCGTCAAAGGTTTCTGGGTTGCCTGTGCATTCTGCGCTCATGGTCTGGCAGGCGCGGGCGGTATCGGCAAAGTGATGGCTGAGTGGATCATCGACGGCCACCCGGAATGGGATGTGTGGCGACTGGACGTCCGCCGCTTCGGCCCGAACTACAACAACATGGATTACACGGTCGCGCGCACGATCGAGACCTACACCCAGTATTACGATATTCATTATCCCGGCGAGGAGCGCCTCTCACGCCGCAACGTGCGCCTTTCCCCCACCTATTTCCGCCTGCGCGACCTCGGCTGCGTGTTCGGCGAAAAGATGGGATGGGAACGCCCGAACTGGTTCAAGCCTTATGAAGAGAAAGCAGATCACGGCCATGAACCGCGCGGCTGGGCGCGCCATAACTGGTCACGCGCCATCGGCTATGAACACCTGATGACACGTGAGAACGCCGGTCTCTTCGATGAGACTTCCTTCAACAAGATCGAAGTCCGCGGTCCGGGTGCGCTGAAGTTTCTCAACCACGTCTGCGCCAACAATATTGACCAGCCCATTGGAAGTGTAATCTACACCCAATGTCTCAACAAACGCGGCGGAATCGAATGTGATTTCACCGTCACACGTCTCGGTGAAGATCGCTTCTTCATTGTCACAGGCACAGCCTTCGGCCAGCATGATATGTCCTGGCTGTCGCTGAACATGCCGGACGATGGCTCCGTCACGATGGAGGATGTTGGCTCCAATTACGCGTGCATCGGCTTGTGGGGGCCCAAAGCCCGCAAGATTTTGGAGAAGGTGGCAAGCGAAGATATTTCGAACGCGGCCTTCCCCTATATGACCGCCAAGCGGATGACTGTAGGCGATGTCCCCGTCCTCGCTTCGCGCGTGACTTATGTGGGAGAGCTGGGCTGGGAGTTCTACTCCCCGATGGAGTATGGTCTGCGACTCTGGGACACCCTGTTCGAAGCCGGGCGGCCCGAGGGCCTCGTGGCCGGTGGCTATAAAGCCATAGACACACTTCGCCTTGAGAAGGGCTATCGTTATTGGAGCGCTGAGATCTCGCCTGACTATACACCTTATGAAGCCGGCATGGGATTTGCCGTGAAACTGGATAAGGGTGACTTTATCGGGCGGGAAGCCCTGGTCAAGCAGAAAGAACAGGGCCTGACACGCAAGTTATGCTGCATCACGTTGGACGATGATCGCACGATCGTTCTCGGCAAGGAACCTATCCGTGCCGGCGATGTGACGGTCGGCTGGGTGGCCTCCGGTGGATTCGGTTACTCGGTCCGTAAGAGCATTGCCTATGCGTACCTGCCCATGGAATGCTCAAAGGTTGGAACTCGACTTGAGATAGAGGTTTTTGGTGAGAAAGTGGGCGCGACCGTTGACCAGTCCATCCTGTGGGATCCGAAGGGCGAGAGAGTCCGCTCTTAACGGAAGCAGAAGAGAGTCAGAGAGAAGCGATGGATCAAAGTGCGCCGCGTCCATGGGCAGAAGAATTTTCAAGGCGCGGCGCATTCAATCAGCCAAAAGAGGTAACCTCCTCAAGCGTTTCAATGCAAGTCCATGCCTCGGATTCCAAAGCTGAGATTAATTTGGGAAGGATGACATGACACTCGCAATTGATAAAGCCATTGCCAAAGTCCCGTTCCTGGCAAAGTCCAAGAATATCAAAAGGACTCCTTTGAGCGGCGGCATTACAAATCTGAATTTCAGGATCGACGCCGACGGCAAGTCTTATGTGCTGCGGCTTGCGGGAGAGGATACTGACCAGCTGGGCATTCGCCGTGATGTTGAATACGCGGCCAACCGCGCGGCAGGGCAACTTGGCATTGCGCCAGAGGTGGTCTACTTCATTGAGCCTGAGGGCTACATCGTGACGCGCTTCGTCAACGGCAAACGGATTATGCCGGAAGACATCGTAAAGCCGAATTACCTTGCGCGAGTCGCCAAGAAGCTGAGGCTCTTCCACCGATGCGCCCCGGAGTTGCAGGGTGAGTTCAATGTTTTCCGTCGCGTGGAAATGCTGGCAAAGCTCTCAAAGAGCAACAACTGCAAATTCCCTTTCGATTGGGATTGGATCATGCAGAAAACGCAGGAAATTGAGAAGGCGTTGATGAAGGATCCCTATGTTCCCACGCCCTGTCACGATGACCTGCTTAACTTGAACTGGCTGGATGAGGAAGTGCCCGGCGACATCGGCGAACTGCGTCTGCTGGATTGGGAATACGCAGGTATGGGTGATATTTTCTTCGACCTTGCCAATTTTTCACACCACCATCGTTTGAACGAGGAGCAGGTACAATACTTCCTGCGTGAGTATTTTGGCGAAGTGACGCCGAAGAATTACGCACGTCTGCGCCTGATGTGGCCGATGTCTGAACTGCATGAGGCCATGTGGGGCACCACGCAGACAGGTATCTCGAAATTGGAGGAGGACTTCCAGGGTTACGCCGATCTGTGGTTTGGGCGCGTCCGTCAGCACCTGACGGATTACCGCTGGGAGCAGTGGCTGAAAGATGTGGCCAGGAAAAGCAAGAACTGAATTTCAAATTGAAGATTGGAGACACATCACAATTTCATCCTGCCGGAACCTGATCTTCATTAGCGCTTCAAGAAAGGAGAGTGCGCTATGATTGAAAGCCCGGTTGAGCGATTGGCAAGAACCCATCCTGATATGGAAATCTGGTGGGACTCGTCCCCTCTGGTGTATAGCCAGTGGACGCAGAAGATGCTTAATCGTTCGGAACCAGCACACAGGCCGGTTTTGGAGGAACAACTCGCGAGACTGTATAACAACGAAGAACCCGCGAGAAGCATCTTCCGAGGCTGCACGACCAATCCGCCCCTCTCGTGGCAGGCCGTGAAAGCCGACCCTGACTTCTGGGGCGGCTGGGTGGATGAGCTGATACAGGCTCATCAGCAGTTGGAAATACCGGATCTCGTGTGGCGAACCTACAAGGAAGTTGTGAAGCGCGGTGCCGAACTCTACATGCCCATCTTCCGGGGGACGAATGGCCGCTTCGGATGGATCTCCGGACAACTGGATCCCCGCCTCTTCACCGAGACTGAGCGCATGGTCAGCGATGCGGAGGAACTCGCGGCCCTCAGTCCGAACGTGATGATCAAGGTCCCGGCCAGCATGCAGGGCATTGACGTCGTCAGAACCTTGACATCGAAAGGCATCAGCACCAACACCACGGTCTGCTTCACGCTACCCCAAATCCTGGCATCGGCGGACGCAGCCATGGAAGGAATCAAGATCGCTGAGCAAAACAAAGTGGACCTGAGCAAATGGCGTGCCGTTATCACCATGATGATCGGACGCCTCACGGAGCACGAAGTGCTGGATGTTCAGGCAGAGCGAAAGAAGATCAAGCTCTCGTGGCAGGACAAGCACTGGTTTGGCATTGCAGTCTTCCGCCGTGCCTATCGCATCCTGACCGAGGGAGGCTATGCGAGCAAGATGCTGGCCTGCTCGATGCGGGCGGGTCCGCTCGTTGCCGGAAAGATGCGATTCTGGGATGTGCAGAAGCTTGCCGGCGGTGACATCGTCTACACCTGCCCGCCTTATGTGCTCGAGCCGCTCTTTGAAATTGGTGATGATCTGATCTTCCAACCTGAGATTGAGAAGGAAGTGCCCGAAGAAGTGATGGAGAAACTGTTGAAGATCCCGTACTGCATCCAGGCTTATGACCCGAACGGCCTGGCACTGGAACAGTTCAACGATCATCCGGCAACGGTCAGTACAGTCGAAGCGTTTTCCCAGGGATTCGCCGGTCTGGAAGGCTATATCCAGGGACGCAAGGCTGAGCATAAACAAAATAAAGAATCAGAAGGAATCACAGTTCATTAAACCAGGAGAACAAAATGTCCATAGTAAATGCAAAAGAAATCATGGTTGAAGCGCTGAAAGGCAAGTACGCCGTTGGGGCCTTCAACGTCACAGATTTGCTTCAATTCGAGGCCGTGATAGACGCGGCCGTCGAGAAGAAGGCACCCGTGATCGTCCAGACTTCGGTCAAGCCGTCCAAGTTCCTGGGCACGAAGATGATGGTGGCGATCTACCGCACGCTGGCCGAGTCCGCACCGGTACCGGTCTGCCTGCACCTCGATCACTGCACGGAAATCGACTACTGCAAAAAGTGTGCGGACGCTGGCTACACCAATATCATGATCGACGCATCCAAGCAGCCGTACGAAGAGAATATCCGCCAGACCAAGGAAGTGGTGGACTACTGTCACAGCGTCGGTAATATCTCGGTCGAGGGAGAGCTGGGAACCGTTGGCGGCGTGGAGGACCAGATCAAGGTTGCGGAAGACGAAGCACAGTTGGCAAATCCGCAGCAATCGGTCGAATTTGTCGAGCGCACCGGCCTGGACATCTTCGCACCAGCCATCGGCACTGCGCACGGTGTGTATAAGACGAAGAATCCCAAGATTGATTGGGACCGTTTGGCAACGATCAACAAGATGATCAATGGCAATGGAATCAAGACCCCGCTCGTCGTCCATGGCGGAACCGGCCTGCCGGAAGATTACATCAAGAAACTGCTGGCGGCTGGCGGCGCGAAGTTCAATGTATCCACCGAGTTGAAGCACACGCTGATTGACGCCAAGTACGAATACATCTGCGCTCACCGCGATGAATATGATCCCGGCAAGATCGATGTGTTCGTCCGAGATGCTACGCGCAAGGCTGTGATGCACTGGATTGACATGCTGGAGAGCGCTGGGAAGGCGTAAAAAAAGCGGGTGGTTGAGTAGGCGGAGTTCGTCCGCCGTTTCGAAACCACCAGTAGCAAGCAAATTTTGAAATGATCATGAGACTTGTGGTCTCGATATGCCCTTCGCTATCGCTCAGGGCTACTCGACCACCGAGCATGACAGGAATTTGAGGAGTCAACATAATGAAGAACATTGAAGAGTATTATGCCCCCTGGGTCAAAGGGATCCCGATGTACATCTCGTCCCATATTGAGAAGGCGTGGAGGGATCCCTCGCTGCACCGCATGATGTCGAACGAGAATCCAAATCCGCCGTCGAACAAGGTCTTCGAGGCAATGCAAAAGTATGCGAAGATGGCGAATCGCTACCCCGATCAGGGTCTCGTAGTCCGCACTAAGATCGCCGAAATCAACGGTGTAGATGGACCGCAGAACGTGATGATCGGCAACGGTTCCAGTGAAGTCTTCGATAACATCTTCCGCATGTTCATCGTGCCGGGCGATGAGGTCATTCAGCACACACCCTGCTTCGGGATTTATGGCCTGCGCGGCAAATTGCTCGGGGCAACGATGGTGAGCGTGCCGATGGTGTATAAGGACAAAAACCTGCTCTTTGATCCTGATGCCATTTTGAACGCGATCACGGAGAAGACCAAGATCATCGCCATCGCAAATCCAAATAACCCGACCGGCAACTTCATGGCCGCGGAGCACTTCGTCCGGATTGCCGAGACAGGTATCCCCTTCGTCATTGATGAGGCCTACGTGGAATATGCAGGCCTCGGCATGTCGCAGGTCGAACTGACCAAGAAATACAAGAACGTCCTGGTCACCCGCACCCTTTCGAAGGCCTACGGCCTGGCAGGCATGCGCTTTGGATATACGATTGGTCCGAAGGAAGTGATCGACCAGATCTCCGGCTCGCTCCTGCCCTGGAACGTGGGTACGATCCCGATGTGGGCGGCGCTCGCGGCTTTTGAAGATACCGAGGGGCTCGCGGAACGCGTGAAATTCAATAACGAGCAGGTGGATTTCATTACCGAATCGTTGAGCATCATCCCCGGCTTTGTGGTCTTCCCCTCCAAAGCAAACTACATCCTGATGGATTGCGGTGCGACCGGCAAAACCGGCAAGGAAGTACTGGCCTTTGCAGAGACCAGGGGCATTATTCTGCGCGGCGAGAGCGCCAAATATGGCAGCGACGGCTGGTTCCGCGTCACCATTGGTACCAGGGAAGAGAACCAGCTCTTCGTGGATACCATCCTCGAGTTCTTTGGGATGGAGAAATAGTTGATTGAAAAGGGTAGGTCACGCTTGAAGCGTGACCTACTTGTAAGCAGGAGACAACCATGACAGAGATCAAAGCAGTATTCTTCGACCAGGACGGCGTGATCATCGACACCGAACGCGACGGTCACCGCGTCTCGTTCAACATGACCTTCAAGGAATTTGGCTTCACCGACGAATGGAGCGTGGATTACTACCACGAGCTGCTCCAGATCGCGGGCGGCAAGGAACGCATGAAGCATCATGCTCAGACAAAGGGCTTCAGCAAGCCAATTCCCGCTGAAGAATTAGATGAACTTGTGAAGGCCATGCACAAGCGCAAGACCGCCTTGTTTGTCGAACTGATCGAGAGCGGACAACTCCCCCTGCGCCCGGGCATTCATCGGTTCATGAAAGAAGCGATGGACGCGGGGCTGAAGATCGCGGTCTGCACCACATCCAATGAACAGGCCGCAAAGGCCATCACCGAAAAAATCCTGCATGACATCAAGTTCGAACTCGTGCTGGCCGGTGACGTAGTCAAAAACAAGAAGCCAGATCCCGAGATCTACAACCTCGCGCTCTCAAAGCTTGGGCTGAAGCCCGACGAAGTTTTCGTTGTGGAAGATTCCAAGAATGGCGTGAAGGCGGGGAAAGCCGCGGGCGCCAAAGTGATCGTCACGACCAACAGCTACACCGAGAAGGAAGATGTGAGCATGGGCGATATCATCGTCACCTGTCTCGGTGACCCTGACGGCCAAAAAGCCGAACTCCGCAAAGGCGACCTGCCCGGCTTCGATGGCATTGTCCATGTGAAGCAGTTGGTCGAGAAGTTTTGCGAGTAAAGAATAAGTCGAAAGCCTATAGTCAAAGGTCGAAGGTCCGGCGACTTTCGACCTTTGGTTTTGACGTATCTATGGATGAATTACTGGATATCGTAAACGACGACGACATCGTTACCGGGCAGGAGACGCGGTCAACGATCCATCAGCTCGGGTTACAGCACCGAGGGGTGCACGTTTTTCTCTTCGCAGACGATGGCAAGCTATTGATCCAGGAGCGAAGCAAAGATCGCAGACAATATCCTTCTGCATGGGATTGTTCTGTCTCTGAACATGTCAAAGCCGGGGAAAGTTATTACGACGCGGCAATCCGCGGCATACAGGAAGAGATGGGGCTGCCAGGGATCAGGATCCAACCCATTATCAAATTCAGGATGAATTATGGTCCAAATGATAACGAGATCAGCACCATTTATCGCGGACTGGTTGACCCGGCCGGAGTTGAGTTTGATCCGATTGAGATCGAGAGCATTGATTTTCTTGATCTTGAAGAGCTGCAGCAAAGCATGGATCGGACAACCAGGACTTTCTGCAACTGGTTCATCCAGATGATCCGCTGGGCACGGGGAATGGAATCAGACCTGCAAATCCTGCGGAGCTACTCACTGGAACCGCTTTTTGGGAATCACAGACCGCCTCCAAACGGATCTCAGGCCTGATTCCAGTCCTCAGGCTTTTTTCAAATACCGGGCAATGGACTTGCCCGCCTGCATCCCTTCCCGGGCGCAATGGTCCGCAATTTCAGCGCCGCGCAACAGATTGCCTGCCACAAAAACTCCATCCACAGAAGAGCGAAACTGCGCGTCAATTCGCGGTCCGCGCGTGAGCGGATTTATCTCCAGGCCGTCGCCACCGACCGCCCCGGCGGCACAGGGATGAACATCGTCAGCAAGACCATTTGATCGTGATCGCACGGTCCCGTGTGTGCCAACGGGAAGGGACTGTGATGAATCAACAGACCCTGTGAGACTTGACCATTCGCAGTGGATTGCAAAGTCTCACAGGGTCTTGTTGTTAAGCATTATACCATCCCCCTCTTCCGGAACGATTGTTCAGAAGCCGATACGAACCCAGAGCAGATATAGCGCTGCCGCCACCACCGCAGCCGCCGGGATCGTGAAGATCCACGCCATGACAATATCCCGTGCAATCCCCCAGCGCACCTTATTGGCGCGTTCGGCTACACCAATGCCCATGATCGCGGTGTTGATGACCTGAGTGGCGCTGACAGGGCCGCCGACGAGCGATGCAACGATGATCACAATGGACGATGTCACCTGAGTTGCAAATCCATCCAGCGGGCGTATTTTGTAGAAACTGACACCCACCGTGTGAAGCAGACGCCAGCCGCCTACCGTTGTCCCCAGGGGAAGCGCCAGCGCACATATTGCTATGACCCAGAGCGGCACATGGAAAGTTTCCAGGTAGCCACCGGCCAGCAATGCCAGCGTGATGACGCCCATCGTCTTTTGACTGTCATTACTGCCGTGACTGAGGCCCAACACAAGAGCCGTAAAGAGCTGCGAGCTTTTGAAGAATTCATTGATGCGCGGCGTCGCATTCCAGCTCAAGATCAGGATCAAACGCAGAACCAGGAATCCGATGATGAATCCAATGATTGGCGAGGCAAAGAGCGAGACCAGGATTTTGAATAGTCCGCTCACCTGTATAACCCCCGGGCCAGCGCGCATCGAAGCTGCACCAAGGATGCCGCCGATCAGCGCATGCGAGGAGCTGCTGGGGATCTTCATGAACCACGTGATCAGGTTCCAAAGGATCGCGGCTCCAAGGGCAACCACCAGGACCTGTGGGTTGATCGCGGTCGAATCCACAATACTGCGGCCAATTGATTGGGCGACAGCTACACCGAACACAAAGGGGCCCGCAAACTCTGCCAGCGCTGTGACACCGAGGGCCACACGCGCTGAATAGGCCCGTGACGAGATGATCGTGGAAACCACATTTCTCGAATCGTGCATTCCGTTCAGAAAACCAAACAAAAGGGCTAGCGCAATAACGGCAAGAACGAGGGGAGGCATGAAGGGTACAGCTTTCGAATTTTGCCCGGGAAAAAGACGCTAAATTTTACACCCAACCAGATGAAGTGCAACCTCCAATGTATGGAAACGTATATTTATTTTGGGTAGTTGTTTTGAGGAGAAACCATGAAATTCACGATTCGTATCCTTTCCGTATTTGCTCTTGTTTCCCTGCTGGCCCTGACCTTTGCCAGACCCGCCGCGGCCTTTGATGGACGCAGCGGCGATACTGTGACGATTAAGGCGGGCGAAGTCATTAATGATGACCTGTATGTCACAGCCAACGAATTTGTGCTCGATGGAACGGTCAACGGCGATCTGGTTGTTTTCGCCCGGACCATCACAGTGAACGGCACAGTCAATGGAGATTTGATGGCCGCTGGTCAGGCTGTGGTCATCAACGGCACTGTCGCTGACGATGCGCGCATCGCGGTTGCTGGCCTGCAGGTCGGCGATCAGGCCAGGATCGGCAGTGACCTGGTTGCCGCAGGTGCGAGCCTTGAACTGAAAGACGGCTCAGCCGTGGACGGCGACGTGGTTTGGGGCGGTGGACAGGCCTTGATGGCCGGCAATGTGACCGGCAATGTTCTGGCAGGCACCGCCGCGCTCGAATTGCGAGGCTCTGTCGGTGGCAATGTCCAGGCCTATGTGAATGAAACCGAGAGTACACGCACCTCGCCGCCGATGCAAATGTACATGACCAATATGCCGATCAGCCTCCCCACCGTTCCGATGGGCTTGACCGTCGCCAACAGCGCGCAGATCAAAGGCAACCTGGAATACAGCAGCACGATTGAATTACCGATACCCAGCGGTGCTGTTGCGGGCAAAGTCACACGCACGGCACCCCGGGTGGATGCCACACATACCTATGTTCCACCTACACCCGCACAACAGGTCGGCACATGGGCGCTCAATATGCTGCGTGCCATGGTAACGCTAGTCCTCTTTGGCCTGCTTCTCGGCTGGCTGTTCCCGAACTTCATGAAGGCGCTGCCGGAACAAATCAAGACTCAGCCGTGGGCAAGTCTCGGCTGGGGCGCGATCGCATGGGCCGCGTTCTTCTTCGCCCTGATGGCGCTCGTCCTGCTGATGATCCTGGGCGGAAGCATCTTTGGCTTACTCAAGCTTGGCGGCGTCAGTGGCACGATCATCTGGGTTGGCATCCTTGCGCTCATTGCCTCCATTATCCTCTTCGTGCTGATCACCTCCTACCTTACGAAGATAGTGGTCGGCGAACTAATTGGAAAGTGGATCCTCAGCCGCACCAACCCCGCACTTGCGGAGCATAAGTTCTGGCCGATGATCGTCGGCGTGGCGATTCTCGTCGCCGTTATCTGGATGTTCCGCTTCCCGCTTCTGCCAATTGGCTTCTTTGGCTTCCTGATCAACTTTGCTGTCATTCTCCTTGGCCTCGGCGCACTCTGGCTCTGGGGACGGGCACGAATGGCAAAACCAGCCGTCAGTGCGCAGTAAACAAATAGAGTGTTACTGACAACTTGTTTCAAAAGCAATCCGTTGGTCGAGTAAGGCTGGGTGTCCTTGCCAGCCTGTATCGAGACCAAAAGTTGATAGAAAACAAAAGAATTCCTTGAAATCGGTGGTCTCGATATACCCATCGCAGCAATCGTTCCGGGTTACTCGACCACCGTGATTAGAAAAGCCGCGGATGGTTCTCATCTGCGGCTTTTTCGTATCCGAGAATCTCCTCTGACAGATAGCCCGATTTTGGGGTGTGTGGGCGTACGCCCACACACCCCAAAATCGGGGATCCTTTGACGTGAGTGTCTGTAAACCATTTCAGACAAAGAAGGTTATAATTTCGCCCATGTTAACCCCCCCCTTACTTACACAAGGGCAAATCGAGTCCAAACTGGACCGAATTCTCTTAAAGGTAGAAAAACCTGGTCGTTACGTAGGCGGCGAGCTCAACAGCACAGTCAAAGATTGGGATTCTGTGAAAACCCGCGTGGCCTTCGTCTTCCCCGATATCTATGATATTGGCGTTTCCAATGTTGGATTGAAGATCCTGTATGACCAGGTCAATCAGCGGGAGGATGCACTGGCCGAACGGGCCTACGCTCCGTGGCACGATATGGAAGAATTGATGCGCGCGAACGAGATTCCGCTCTACGCGCTCGAGTCAAAACGACCGTTGGCCTGCTTCGACCTGATTGGCTTTTCCCTGCCCTACGAAACTCTATACACGAACACCCTGAACATTCTCGACCTCTCCGGTATTCCCGTCCATTCAGCAGATCGAGATGAGACTCACCCTCTCATTATCGCCGGCGGACATTCCACGATGAACCCGGAGCCAATGCATGCATTTATCGACGCTTTCGTGATCGGCGAAGGCGAGGAAGTCATTCATGACATCATCGGTGCGATCCAGGAGTTCAGATCAAAGAGGAAAGATGAAAGAAGTGAACTCTTCTCTCTTTCGTCTTTCGAGGCTCGTACAGCTCTTCTCCGCAGATTGACACAAATTCCTGGCGTCTATGTTCCCCAATTCTACGAAGTGGGCTACATGGATGATGGGACTGTCTCGCACATTGAGCCAACCATCCCCGAGGCGTCCAAGGTCATCACCAAGCGCATGGTGGCCCAACTGCCCCCGCCGCCGACGAAATTCATCGTGCCGAACATTAGCATTGTCCACAATCGTGTCTCAGTCGAAATTATGCGTGGATGCACCCGAGGCTGTCGATTCTGCCACGCAGGGATGATCACGCGTCCCGTCCGCGAGAGAAGCGTGGAGGAAATTGTCGAGGCGGCTGACGCAGCAGTCAGGGCCACCGGCTTCGAAGAGCTGGCGCTAATGTCGTTATCCTCTTCTGACTATACGCACGTCAAAGAACTGGTCGATGCGATCAGCAAGAAATTCGAAGGCCGCAAGCTGACCATCTCCCTCCCCTCTTTGAGGATCGAATCCGTCAGCATTGATTTGATGGAAAGGCTCAAGCAGCACCGCTCCGGTGGGTTCACGCTCGCGCCTGAGGCTGCCACCGAGCGCATGCGCCGCATCATCAACAAGTTCATTCCAGACGAAGACATCATCAACACCACACGCGAGATTTATCGCCGCGGCTGGACCACGATCAAGCTGTACTTTATGATCGGCCATCCCAGCGAGACGATGGAAGATGTGCAGGCAATTGCGGATTTATGCAAGCGAGTGTTGAATGAAGGCCGCAAGGTCATCGGCTGGAAGGCAAAACTTCATGCCGGCGTGAGTACGTTCGTGCCCAAGCCGCAGACTCCATTTCAGTGGGTTTCTTGCGACACGCGTGAGAACATCCTTGAAAAGCAGGCCCTGCTCAAACGACAATTGTTGAAAGACAAGAATATCAAGTTGAGTTGGACCAAACCGGAAGATACCCTGCTCGAAGCGTGGCTCTCGCGCGGTGACCGCAAGCTGTCCGAGGTCATTTACTCCGCCTGGAAAAATGGCGCAAAGTTCGATGCCTGGGAGGAAAGCCAGAAGCACGAGATGTGGATGTCCGCATTTGCTGAACATGGCCTTGACCCGGCGTTTTACACTTATCGCCAGCGCCGTACAGACGAGGTCTTCCCATGGGAGCACATCACTGCAGCGGTGCGCAAGAGCTTCCTGTTCCAGGATTTCCGCATGTCGCTTGAAGGCGAGATCCGCGTAGACTGCCGCTTGAACTGCTTTGCCTGTGGCATCCTGCCAACATTTGCAAACCTGCGCCGCGAGAACCCCGGTGATGTGTGGAAGTGCCCGGATGTAAAATCGCCGGCGAGCCGCAAGTTGTCAGTAAACAGTGAACAGCCTTCAGTGGTGAATGAGCTGCCCGTGATTGGCGATTGATAAGACTCCACTTGATTTAGAGAATTGACGAGTGAATAAAGTCATCTTTCTTCGGCGCCTGCAAAGTGAGCGCGACAAATTTGAATTGCTTCTTAACCAGGTCGGCTTCACGCGCCAGATGGCGGTAAAGGGCGTCTCGGGTTCCTGGTCCATCAAGGATATTCTGGCGCATATTTTTGCCTACGAGCAATATATGGCCGACCGAATGGAAGAGATCTACCAAAATAAGCGGTATGCTCCCTGCAAAACGCAGAATGCACTGGATGCCTTTCTGCAGGAATTCGGCTATCCTGATTTTGGGTCCCCTCTGCTGGATGACGATGGACCTAACGCCTGGATCGTGGAACGCTATCAGAACGTTCCACTCGAAGAGATCGTCTCCCAGGAACTTCATGCCTATGGCACCATCGTTCATCTATTCGAAAAGATGTCGGAACAGACCATTTTAAGAAACAACCTGTATGAACGCGTGGCCAATAACACGTATCGTCATTACCAGGAACATATCCGCGACATCAAACACTGGGTCATGAGCCGCAGGATTTCAGGCTCAAAATAGAGATGGCAAGAGTCCGCATCACATTCTCGAAGCAGGGCGCGCTTCGATATACTGGTCATCTTGACCTGCACAAGTTATGGGAACGCGCCGCACGGCGCGCCGAGTTGCCGCTGGCTTATTCCCAGGGATTCCATCCGCAGCCCAAGATCAGTCTTGCCTCTGCTTTGCCACTGGGATTCTCATCCAAAGCCGAAGTGATCGATCTGCGTCTCAATGAAGATTTGCCATCTGAAGAAATCATCTCGCGCCTGAAGGACAGTCTTCCCAGCGGGATTCAGGTCTTGAGCATCGAGAATGTGGACGAACGCGCACCAGCGCTGCAAACCCAGGTACTCGCGGCGGAGTATGAGGTCACTTTGACGGAGCCAGTCGACAGGTCCGAGTTGGAGTGGCGAGTGAATGGATTACTTGGCGCACAGTCCCTGCCGCGTGAACGTCGGGGAAAACAATACGATCTCCGTCCGCTGATTGAGGAATTGTCCCTCACCCCTAGCCCCTCTCCCGCTGGGAGAGGGGTTGGGGTGAGGGTCTTCATGCGGCTCGTTGCCCGCGAAGGCGCGACGGGGCGTCCCGAGGAAGTGCTCGATGCACTGGGCATCGCCGCAGAGACCGCGCGGGTGGAAAGGACCCGCTTGATTTTTTCCACGCAGCCAGTACAATTTGGGTAACGTGCCCTTACGGGCGCATCCATCAACGGAGGATGATGCAATGCAAATCATTCCATTATTTGTCGCACTCTTCTTTGGCTTCGTTCCAATGTTCTTTTTTGCGATGTTCATTTACTGGCTGGATCGCTACGAGAAAGAACCGAAGATCCTGCTGGGCGCGGCCTTCTTTTGGGGCGTTGTGATCGCAGCCGGCGGCGCTTTCATCATCAACACCTTGTTCGGTCTGGGAATCTATATGTTTACCGGCTCCGAGGGCGCTGCGGAGTTTGGAACCGCCTCGATTGTCGCACCGCTCGTCGAAGAATTTCTCAAAGGCTTGGCCGTGATGATCGTATTCTTCATGTTCCGCAGGGAATTCGATTCAATCCTCGACGGCATTATCTATGCTGGCATTGTCGCCCTGGGCTTTGCTGCCACGGAAAACGCTTTCTATATTTATGACCGCGGTTTCAGTGAGGGTGGCTGGGCAGGCTTGTGGACTCTAGTCTTCGTCCGCGTGATCCTCGTCGGATGGCAGCACCCGTTCTACACGTCTTTTACCGGCATCGGCTTTGCCCTTTCACGTACGAGTCAGAATCCAATCCTCAGATTCATTGCGCCGCTCGCAGGCTATACGGTTGCGGTGCTGGCACATGCTTTCCACAACACACTTGGGACCTTGATCGGTGGACTACCGGGACTGGCAGTCGGCACGATCTTCGACTGGATCGGCTGGAGCATGATGTTCGCATTCATCATCTGGATGATTACCAAGGAACGCAACATCATCCAGAAGCAGTTGCGGGAGGAAGTGACGAACGGCCTGATCTCCGCCAAGCATTACCAGAGAGCGCTCTCACCGTGGACCATGTCCATTGCACCATTCAATGGACGCGCCGCCGCGCGTTTCTTCCAAGCCTGTGCCGAGCTTGCCCACAAAAAGGAGCAATTCGCACAACACGGCGATGAGCGAGGCAACGCAGCGATCATCGAGTCACTCCGACGGGAACTTGCTCAACTTGAACCGATGGTGAAATAGCGTCGCTTCTGTTTGGACCGAAAAGCTGGCGACCATTGCACCGGCTTTTGCTGTGGTAAAATTTTCCCGCTTGTCCCGTACTTCGGGACTCGCCCCCGTAGCTCAGTGGACAGAGCGTCGGCCTCCGGAGCCGAAGAGAGCAGTTCGAGTCTGCTCGGGGGTGCCTGCCGCCCGCCGCAAGGTGAGGCGGTTTTGTTTTCCATGATCCATGCCAATTTCCGGATAGAATCTACTCGTGAATTCCAAGCCGCTCCTACTGATTACACTTGCAATAGCCTTATCGCTCTCAGCCTGCACCACCTCTAAGAGCGCAGACCAAACTTCAACGCCTGCATTCCTCACAGCCACGTTGCCTCCGACTTCTGCGCCCGAGTCTACGTTCACGCCGCCTCCGCCAACTGAACTTCCCACCATCGCGCCTATTGCAGGGACGACCAGCACACAGGTCAACGTCCGGGCCGAGCCATCAACGACAAGTGCTACCCTCGGCATGATCCTTCCGTTCACCAAAATACAGGTGACCGGAAAAGACGCCAGCGGAACCTGGTATCAACTGGTTTACCCGGAAGGCTCACAAAGCAAAGGGTGGATCATTGCGGCATATGTCCAGATCACTGCCGGGGCTGAGGTCCCTGTGATTCAGTTGGGAGCAGGCTCAGGGTCAGGCGGGAGCGTGCTGGTCGTTCAGCAAGTCAATGTGCGGACCGGTCCCGGCACTCAGTTCGAGACGATCGGGATGCTTAGTCCAAATGACGTGGTCGCGTTGACCGGAAAAGACTCCAGCGGCGTATGGCTGCAAATCGAATACGCTACCGGGCCGGAAGCCAGAGGCTGGATCAATGCCGAGTTCGTCCAGGCCAGCGGCGCAGAGTCTCTGCCAGTTGTGAGCAAGCCAGGTCCCGCAACAGGGACACAGGTTCCAGAAGGGTCACCATCCACGTCGTTGCCAATGGCTGCGACTGCTTTCGGCGATGGAGATTCTGCAGAAGCTCCATCCCTTGCTGTAGCATTTTCTCCCATTGGAGCACGGGTATTGCAGTTCTCCAGTGAGGTCTCGGCGCCTGAGGGAGACCGCGAAGATTGGGTGCAATTCACTCCTTACCACGAGCAGGTGGAGATCCGCATAACGTGTTCGGGAAGTAGTGCTTTGTCAATTCAATTGCTGAGCGGCGGAATAGCAACAGGGGATAACCTTGCTTGTGGAGAGGCGCGAACAGTGACCGTCCAGGTCGGAGGGACTTATCTCATACACTTGGCAGCCGGGGATAAGGGGAACGCAGCGTTGATTGCCTATACCGTAACTGTAAAGCAACTGCCGTAGCAAATTGGGCCTGATCGCCGCCCACGCCAGTGATTTTGTTATGAAACCGAATCACGCCTTGCTTGTGTCGAATTGTACAAAATGACCATTTTATGGTAGATTTAATTCATCACCTTTTGGCGAGGGCAACCCATGAATGCTGAGAAAATACCTGACATCATAATCGGCCGGCTTCCGATCTATCTCCGTGCATTGCAGCGCATGGCAGATAAGGGGATGAAGACCACATCTTCCCAGGAATTGGGCGAGCACGTGGGAATTTCGGCTGCGCAAATCCGCAAGGATATTTCCCAGTTTGGTGAATTTGGAAAACAAGGCACGGGATATTCAATCTCGTATCTTCTGGACAAGTTACGCGAAATCCTCAAGGTAGACCGCATCTGGGATGTGGCTCTGGTGGGAGCAGGTGACATGGGGCACGCGCTGGCCCGTTACCAGGGCTTCGTGAACCGCGGTTTTTGCATCGTACTCATCTTCGACAATGACAAGGCCAAGGTTGGAGAAAAGATCGGCAATTTCGTCATTGAAGACACTTCTACCATGATCGAGAGAATCAAGGAAGCAGGCATAAAAATTGCCATGCTGACCGTCCCTGCCTCTGCCGCGCAGGAAGTGGCGGACAAACTGGTGCAGGCCGGAGTCAAAGCGATTTTGAACTACGCGCCGATCAGTCTTAACGTGCCGGGTAGTGTCAAGGTCCAGCACATTGACCCGGCGACGCACTTACAGAGAATGACGTATTATTTGTAAGAGTCCACAAGTGAATCAAAAACAGGTGGCTTATCTCAAGCCACCTGTTTCGTTTCTGCTTGGTGAATCAAACCTGCGGCAAATTCCTGCGGATCACGTTCAACATTCCAAAGCTTTTCACAGCTCCCTGGACCACGCACGTCATAGGATTATCAACAAGGTAGGCGGGAATGCCAAGGGACTTTGTCAATAGTTTGTCTATTCCTCGTAAGAGCGCTCCACCACCACATAATGCCACGCCACGATCGATAATATCGGAGACCAATTCAGGCGGCGTCTTTTCCAGGACTCGGCGACCCGTTTCTACTATTTGCTTGAGCGGCTCCTGTAACGCTTCCACGATTTCGCCAGTCGCCAAGGTGACCGGTCTGGGCAGCCCTGTGACCTGGTCCTGGCCCTGGACTTCCATGCTGTTTTCGGTATCCTGTGGAACGGCTGCACCAATGCGGAGTTTCAACTGTTCCGCAGTGTTTTGCCCAACCACCACGCCGTATTTCCGGCGCACGTAACTGATGATGGCCTCATCAAGTTCAAGTCCGCCTAGGCGTAGGGTCTCTGCCGAGACTATACCGTACATCGCCATGACCGCCGCTTCCGTACAACCGCCGCCCAGGCAGATCACCATATTGCCCGAAGGGGAATTGATCGGCAGGTCGATGCCAATCGCGGCGGCCAGTGGCTGCTGGATGAGAAACGCCTCGCGGCTCCCTGCCTCCATCACTGCCTCGTAGACCGCACGGCGCTCCACGCTGGTGACGCCATAGGGAACAGAGATCATCACGCGCGGCCGGAAAATGCGCATCGAGCCGCTCACATGCTGGAGCAGGTAGGAAAGCAGGGTTTCGGTGATTTCGTAATCAGCGATGACGCCATTCTTGAGGGGACGCGCTACCTCAATACTCTCAGGGACGCGTCCGAACATGTCACGCGCTTCCTGTCCTACTGCAACCATCTTCTGATCGGCCACTTCGATGGCTACAATGGTCGGCTCTTCCGAAAGCACCTGCGCGCTGTCGGCCAGTCGGGTGAACATGGTGCCCAGATCAATCCCCAGGTCTTTCGAGAACATTGGCACGGATTTACTTCTCCGATCCGGGTATTCTCACATCACTCTTGCGATAACGACGGACGGCATCCAACCGCAGGTTGGATCTGCGTAATGCAGCCTCCATCACGAGATAGCGATCCGGGTCAGTCGGTATGCCTTTTGCAAGGAATTCTTCGGCGCGCTTCTTTGCAGCTTCTGCCCGGCTGACATCAATCTCCTGGATATTCTCGGCTCTATCTGCCAAAATGGTGACGATTTCAGGCTGCACTTCGGCCACTCCGCCTGCGACAGTAAATACTTCTTCTTTTCCGCCCACACGTACTTTGACCACACCGAACTTAAGAGTGGTCAACACAGGGGCATGCCTCGGGAGCACACCCATTTCCCCGCCCGCGCCAGGTATTACCACGATATCCACATCGCCAGTGAAGACAGTGCGATCTTGAGAGATAATTTCACATCGGATTGTCATAATTGAGTCCCGTCATTGCGAGGAGCGTTCCTTGCGACGAAGCAATCCCCGACCAGCTAGCAGAAATCGCTTGGCAGGATTTCCCAGATAACCGGAGATTGCTCACCTGCACTTGCATGCAGGTACAAGTGTTGTCGGGAAAAGCGCCCTCCTCGCAATGACAAATATACTATATCGCGCCCTTGGCCAATGTATCCGCGCGTTCACGTACGTCTTCTATTGTACCAGCCATCATGAAGGCCTGCTCAGGCAGGTCATCACATTTTCCATCGAGGATCTCGCGGAAGCCGCGCACGGTGTCCTTCAGTTGAACATAGCGGCCCGGGATGTTGGTAAAGCGTTCGGCCACAAAGAACGGCTGGGAGAAGAAACGTTCGATCTTGCGGGCACGTGACACAATGAGTTTGTCATCTTCGGAAAGCTCGTCAATGCCGAGGATGGCGATGATATCCTGCAAATCTTTATAGCGCTGCAAGACACGTTGAACTTCACGCGCGGTCCGGTAGTGTTCTTCGCCCACAATATTGGGATCAAGAATTCGGGAGGTCGAACCGAGCGGGTCCACTGCCGGGTAAATGCCCTTTTCCACGATCGAGCGTTCGAGCGCGATGGTTGCGTCGAGGTGGGTAAACGTTGCTACAGGCGCGGGATCGGAATAGTCGTCCGCGGGAACGTACACAGCCTGCATGGATGTGATCGAGCCAGTACGAGTCGATGTAATGCGTTCCTGCAATTCGCCCATTTCGGTCGCGAGGGTCGGCTGGTAGCCCACGGCCGAGGGCATACGTCCAAGTAGAGCAGAGACCTCAGAGCCCGACATGGAGAAGCGGAAGATATTATCCACGAACAGCAGAACGTCCTTGCCGTGATCTCGGAAATACTCAGCCATGGAAAGCGCCGTGAGGGCCACGCGCAGACGGACCCCCGAAGGCTCATTCATCTGCCCGTAAACCATGACAGTATCTTTCATAACGCCGGATTCGATCATTTCGCGATAAAGCTGCGTGCCTTCTCGGGTGCGCTCGCCTACGCCCGCAAATACGGAGTTGCCTTCATGCTCGGTCGCGACGGAGCGGATAAGCTCCATAATAATAACGGTCTTGCCAGTGCCTGCGCCGCCGAAGATGCCGGTCTTGCCGCCCTTGGTGAAGGGAGCGATCAAGTCAACGACTTTGACGCCAGTCTCGAACACTTCCACCCGAGTAGATTGTTCCGAAAACAGCGGTGCAGCGCGATGGATTGGATAATAGGTTGCAGCCTCAACGTCACCCTTTTGATCTACGGGGCGGCCAAGCACGTTGAAAATCCGGCCAAGCGTGGATGGCCCAACAGGGACCATGATCGGTGCGCCGGTGGCCACCGCGGGAACGCCGCGCTGAAGGCCATCGGTCGCGTCCATGGAAACAGTGCGGACCCAGCCATCCCCCAGATGTTTTTGGACTTCCAGGATTAACGCGTCTTTGCCGGGGCGATCTACTGAGATTGCTTCAAAGAGTTCGGGGATGTCGCCTTCCGGGAATTCCACATCCACCACACCACCTAAGATTTGTACAACACGGCCAGTTGCATTTGCCATGATTTCCTCCGATTATTTCGCGGACAGCGCTTCCGCGCCGCCAACAATGTCTAAGATATCGCCGGTGATCGCCTGCTGGCGAACTTTGTTATAAGCCAGTTGCAACGCGCCCACCAGTTCCTTCGCGTTGTCCGTCGCGTTGCGCATGGCGATCATGCGGGCCGCGTGTTCGCTGGCCTGTGATTCGAGGATCGCCTGATAAACCTGCAACGCCGTGAAGCGCGGGATGATTTCATCGAGGATCACGCGCATGTCGGGTTCATATTCATACGCAGCAGTGGGACCTGCATGATGCTCAAAATCCTGCACACGCTCCCCGCCCTCAAGATCCAATGGAAGGAGTTTCTTCACCGTGGCAACCTGGCGTCCCATGTTGATGAAGTCAGTATAGAGGAGGAAAACTTCATCCACTTCATGCTTCATGAAGTCATCGACTGCAAGACGCCCAATGGCAGAGACATCCACAAATTTGGGCGCGGCTGGAAGATTGCTGAAATCCGCGATAACATTCTTTCGACGGCGGATGAGCAGATCACGGCCTTTTCGACCGACAGCGATGTACTTAACGGGAACAGGATTCTTGTCGAAGCGTGAAGCGGCAAAGCGAATCACGTTGGAGTTGTAGGCACCGGCAAGTCCACGGTCGCCTGTGATAACAATCACCAGTGTGCTGTTCACCTTGTTGCGCGTCGCCAGGAGCGGATGCAAACTTTCACGTCCCGGCTGTTCGGCAACATGTTTGAGCACCTGCCAGGCTTTGGTCGCATAAGAACGCGTCGCCATCACAGCATTGATCGCCTTGCGGACCTTGCTCGCGCTGACTGTTTCAAGCGCGCGCGTGACCTGCGAGATATTTTTTACACTTTTGATGCGGAGCCGCATCTCGCGTGCAGAAGCCATAGGTTAATTCCGTGGTTTAAGCTTGCCAGCCCGCGCGGAAAGCATCGAGAGCGCGGGTCAGTGCAACGCGATTGTCATCAGTAATGACCTTGCGCGTCACGATATCCTTGCCAACTTCAGGGCAGGAAGTTTCCATATAACGGATGAGGTCGGCCTGCCACTGGGCCATCTTTTCGAGGGGCACATTATCGGCGTAACCATTGGTACCCGCGAAGATCACAATCACCTGGTTCTCGAGATCCATTGGCTGGTACTGCGGCTGCTTGAGGATTTCCTGCATGCGCTGACCGCGGTTGAGCTGCTGTTGAGTTGACTTATCGAGGTCAGACGCCATGAGTGCGAAGGCAGCCAACTCGCGATAGGCGGCCATATCGAGGCGCAAGCGACCCGCGACCTGTTTCATGGCTTTCGTCTGTGCATCGCCGCCCACGCGGGAGACCGAGATACCGACGTTGACCGCGGGACGAATGCCAGCATTGAAGAGGTTACCTTCAAGGTATATCTGCCCATCTGTAATGGAGATAACGTTCGTGGGGATGTAAGCTGAAACATCGCCAAGCAATGTTTCGATAATTGGCAAAGCTGTGAGTGAGCCACCCGTGCCTGCCACTTTGACAACTTTGAGATCCTCCGCGTCTTGCATTTCCTTATGTGCTTCTCTGGCAAGGTCTTTGGAAATTGGACCGCTATAGAGCTTGCCATCCACAGCGTCTTTTTCAGTGGCTTCTTCGCCGGGGAAATCTTTCTTCACGATAACGTAATTAGTTGCGAGGCGGGCCGCGCGTTCAAGCAGACGCGAGTGAAGGTAGAAGACATCGCCCGGATATGCCTCGCGTCCCGGCGGGCGGCGCAGCAATAAGGAGACCTGGCGATACGCCCACGCATGCTTGGAAAGATCATCGTAAATCACGAGCGCATCGCGTCCTGTTTCCATGAACTCTTCGCCAATGGCGCAGCCCGAGTATGGAGCGATGTATTGGAGAGCTGCAGATTCGTCAGCGGCAGCGACGACAATGATCGTATGATCCATTGCACCCGCGCGTTCGAGAATACCCACCGTCCGGGCGACTGCGGCTTTCTTCTGACCGATCGCCACATAAATACAGACCAGGTTCTTCCCCTTTTGATTGATGATCGTATCGATCGCGATGGCGGTCTTGCCTGTCTGACGGTCTCCGATGATCAGTTCACGCTGGCCACGGCCAACGGGGATCATTGAGTCAATGGACTTGATGCCGGTCTGGACCGGGGTATCTACATCCTGACGCTGGATCACGCCCGGCGCAATGCGTTCAATCGGGCGGAACCCGGTAGTCGCAATCGGACCCTTGGCGTCAATGGGCTCACCCAAGGCGTTGACCACGCGTCCGATCATGGCATCCCCTACCGGCACGGACGCGATGCGCCCTGTCGCGCGCACGATCATACCTTCGGTGATCCCCGCGTAATCACCCATGACAATTACGCCAACACTGTCCTTCTCAAGATTGAACGCCGTGCCCATGACGCCGTTCGAAAATTGCACCAGCTCCTGCGCCCGCACATTGGCAAGCCCCTGCACACGGGCAATCCCATCACCGGCCTCAAGCACCTCACCAATATCAGTGATATTGAGTTCCGGCTTGAAACCTTCAATTTGCTTTTGCAAATCATCAGTGATTTGCCTGATCAGGTCTGTCATTCCTTAAGCCTCCACCAAGGTATTGTCACTACAAGCAGTTCTTGAGCGAAGTAATTTCCACCAGATTATGGAAAGTGCCTCGTCTGGAAGAGCGCCCGCCTTGCAATGACATGGTTTACGTACAAGAACCCGGATAAGCATTTATCCGGGTATATATGGTCATTTTCTGCCTGCAACCCTTCAAAGACCTTCGTGAGCAGAAGTACAAGCGGGGCAATGATACCTGAAAGACCCTTCATTGTCTAGTTACAAATATCGTGCAGTGAGCGTGAGCATGGACAAGTGCATATTGAACAGACATTAAGCTCGTTATACAAAAAACCTTGCCATATTTGAGGCTTGTACTATACTACCACGCGTTATCTTCAGATTAAGGAGCAGAGAATGTCGGAACCTTTGAATCGTGGGGATGAAAAACCTCCCAGTCGCCGGATGAAGCGTTACTGGAAAATCGCTGTACTTGCCAATATAAAAGACGAAAGCCAACCAAAACCCGAGGGCGTTCCACCGGACGCTTTCGCTGACTTTGACCACATCGAGACAATAGACTCGATCCGGGCCGCCCTGGAATCTGATGGCCATACAACAGTTTTTATCCAGGCTGATAGGGACCTGCCCTACGCCCTGCGGGAAGAGAGACCCGATATTTGCTTCAATATTGCCGAGGGCATCGGAGGGGATGCGCGCGAGGCGCAAGTCCCTGCCCTGCTCGAGATGCAGGGGATACCATATACAGGCTCGCGCGTACTGACCAACGGCATCTCGCTCGACAAGACGCTCACAAAACGCATCTGGCGCGACAGGCGACTCCCTGTTGCTCCGTTCCAGGAATTTACGCTTGGAGATGAACCTCTCCGCCCTGAACTCACGTTTCCCCTCTTTGTAAAACCCGCCCGCGAAGGGACCGGCATGGGCGTGGACATGAATGCCATTGTCCATAACGAGAAGGAATTGCGCGAACGCGCGTATTACATCATCAACACTTACATGCAGCCTGCCCTCGTTGAAATCTTCCTGCCCGGACGCGAGTTCACAGTAGGCATCATGGGGCGACAGGATGCCCGGCTTTATTCGCGTCATCCAGAATGGTATGAAAAAGACGGCTTCCACCGCTTCCCCGTTCTCGAACTGGACAGCAGCCGCTCGGTCACGCCGCTGGTCTACAGCCAGGCTGCGAAGTCCAAGGAAGTGGGCGAAGAGGGAGCACCAGGTTATTTTTGCCCTGCACATATCGAGCCTGAACTTGAGAAGAGACTCAAAACATTCGCCTTGCGCGCACACCAGTTGCTCTATGCCCTGGATGTTTCCCGCACGGACATCCGCCTGGATGCCGAGGGCAACCCACGTTTGCTGGAAATCAATACGCTACCGGGGCTTACGCCTGATTACAGCGATCTTTGTCTCCAGGCCAAAGCGGAAGGAATCCGCTATGAAGATCTTATCCTTGAGATCCTTTATCTGGGAGCCAGCCGTTGGGGGATGCTGGAACCTCGCGATATGCCAGCCGAAAATGGAAGAGTAAAGTAGAAAACTTGCAGGCCCCGGAAATCCGGGGCCTGTTTTTATTCTCTTTTCCATCGATAGTCGAACTGCCAGTCAAGCAGAGAAACCAGTTAATCATCGCCACCTCCGCCGCCATGTCCACCCCCTTCGCCACCGCCTTCGCTGCCCGGATTCCCATCGTGACAAGCTGTGCAAGTTGCGGAACTTAAATTGGTTGTGTGACACGTGCGGCACGTGGTATTTCCATGATTAACTCCCCGCCCACCTTCATCTGCAATAGCAGGATGTGGGCCGTTGTAAGCCGCAGCCCAGTTATTTGTCGTATGGCACTCCGCGCAGGTAGTACCAAACATCCCGGCGTGGTAGGCCGGGTCGGCATGACAGGAAACACAATCCGTGGGCGTGCCTTTGAACACATTATTCACATGGCATTGTGTGCAAGGCGCGGAAACATGCGCGCCGGTCAACTGGAAGGCCGCACGATTATGATCGAAGGTCGCCTCCCCCCAAGCACGAGGTGTATGACACGCACCGCAGTCCGTTCCAAACTGGCCGTTGTGTTCATCATCCTTTTGATGACATGAATAACAATCCGTTGGCGTATCTTTGAAGGCAGCCGTTTGATGACAGGCTTTGCAGTTGACCTCACTGTGTTTGCCTTCCAGTTTGAATGCAAACTGATTGTGATCCACTGAAACGCTGTCCCAACCAGATGCATTATGGCACGCGCCGCAGTCTGTGCCAAACTGACCGCCATGCTCGTCATCCCGGGCGTGGCAGGAGTAACAATCCATCGGCGTACCTTTATAGACGCCGTTGATATGGCATTCATCGCATTTCGCTTCGAGATGCCGCCCCTCGAGCTTGAACGCTGCCAGATTATGATCGAACTTCGCGGGCTTCCATCCTTCAGAAGAGTGACAGGAACCGCAGTCCTGACCAAAGCGGGCTTGATGAGCGTCATCCTTGGAGTGACAGGAGAAGCAATCCTGCGGCGCGGATTGCAATGAAGCGAGGTCGTGAGCATTGATATGACAATCCGTACACGCAGCGTCCTTGTGCTTGCCAGCCAGCTTGAATGTAAAAGCCGAGTGACTGAAGTCATTCCCAAAGCGGTCGACTCCATCGTGACAGGCGAGGCAATCTGTCCCGAAGGCCTGGACATGTCCATCAGCAAAGGCCGTGTCCATTTGACGGTGGCAACTGTCGCAGGTGGACGAAGCGAACGTTGTCACATCACCATCGTGACAATCCTGACAGGTAAACGGTTCGCGCGTGGACTTGCGCTGGTGTCCGTTTAGAGAGAATCCTAATGCCTCATGAGGGAACACGTTTTCGCCAAGGTCAGTGAGCGCGGCAGTCGGTCCGCGATGTTCAGGATGACAATCGCGACATCTCAGGCTGGGACTCTTCCGAGTGATGATGCCATGCAGTTTCGCCACGTCGAACATTTCCGCGGCAATTTCAGTATGACAGCTCGCGCAGCGGTCTGCCATCGTCTCGCGTTCCCATGGCGCGGTGTGACATGATTTGCAGTCAGTGATCTGGGCATGCGACGAAACGCCGCCATAGGTTTTTCCATGTTCATTCACGCCATTTAGACTTCCGGCGGTGAACATCTGACTCCCGCTGGCAAAAGCAACGCCGACAAGCACAAAAGCAGTGATCAGCGCTGCGACAATTCCAGTGCTTGTGAGACAGCCTAATTTATTGGATTGCATACGATCCCTCCTATCGCAGGAACGTGGCGTAGTAAAGCGCCGCGCCGATGTGTACAAACGCAGAAATGAAGAGCGCCATGCCAATCGGAATGTGAACCGTGTGCCACAAAGCCATCAACCGACGCGCCTGGCGCAGCGCGGCTTCTGAAAGCGTCCCTTCAATTTCAAGACCATCCAGTGTACGCGGGATGCGCGTGTAAATGTATCGTCCAATGAATCCACTGACAACGATCACGACTGTAAAGAGTGTAGTTACCCCCGCCAGTCCATTGAACTTCCACGAGGTATGCAGCAGGACCATATACGGCCCGACTAAGCCGGTAAAAATATGGAATTGCAGCCAGCTGGACATTTTCCCCCAGCGTGCACTGCGAGTGCGTTTCCGCAGGCTGTAAAGAGTCTCTGTCATCAGCATCAGGATGAAACCCAAAATCCCAAGAGAGTGGCCAAACAATTCACCTGCCGGTGGGACTTTTCTCGTCAAGAAGAGTACAAATCCATAAATCCCCGTAATGACGATTGCAAATACGAACGCCAACCACAATTCTCTGCTGCCGCGTAACATCAGTGCATTCTCCTCAATTATGTGTCACTCTCCCGAAGGACATCGGGACGATGTGAGGGAGCGCTTCTTGCGACCGAAGAGTCTCCTACATCACGTGGGGATTCTTCACTGCTATCGCAGCTCACCTGTGCCTGCGCACTGCGTCTTCGCGCAGCGAACGGCGGTGCAGGCAGAATGACATTTGCCAGACTACAATGCCGCCTGCTTGCTCCAGGTTGTCCAAAACTCTGCGATCAGGTCTGCAACCGGGGCCTTCGGTTGCAAGAGACGCTGACGAATCGATGAAATATCGGCGCCGTTGGCAATCATTTTTTGCAGCGGCGTGGACAGAGTCTGATCACCCATCACTACCGCGCCGATCAACGTCTTCTCACCCACCATTAAGCGGACATGGTTCACATCGAAACCCGTCTGTGCCTCGATGGCATCCGGTAATTCGCGCCATGTTTCGCTATCGCCGCGGGCGATGCCAATGATATCATCGTCACGGCCATGTCCCACCGCGCCGATGATCGTGGTCGTCAGGCCAGCTAGTCGCGTCACATTGAAAGGGGCCGCTTTCAAGTACGCCGTGTTTTTTCCCGCCATATTCAAACCGGCAACATGTCCCTGCTCACGTGCAGGTGTCCAGAGGCTGTCCAGCACAGACCGCCCACTCAGCGGATCGTAAACCTGTGCAACATCGCCCGCCGCGTAGATATCAGGATCGTTCGTCTGAAGATGATCATTGACCAGAATCCCGCGGTCCAGGGCCAACTCGCTGGCTCGCGCCAGTTCCAATCGCGGACGGATTCCAATCGCGTAGGCGACTATGTCACATTTCAAGGAGCGCCCATCCAGCAAGCGGACTCCGCTGACGCGGTCGTGCTTTCCTAATACTTCGAGCAGTTCGGCGTGAAAATGCAAAGTCACGCCTTCTTCCTGCAGTCGTTTCTCCACCGTGCGGGATTCGTGCTCATCAAGCACATTACTCCAATATCTGTCCCCGCGCAGTAAATAGTGAACCTTGACGCCGCGTGCCACGAGACCTTCGGTCAATTCGAGCGCTGTGATGCCGCCGCCAACAACCACAGCAGTTTTGCCACGTTTGGCTAATCTTAGGATATGGCGAGCATCCTCCAGGTGGTCGAGCTTGAGCACACCTTCCAACCTGGCGCCAGGCACCTCAAGCGGCACTGCTTGCGCGCCTGTGGCGATGAGTAACTTGTCGTAAGTCAGCCGTGATTGGCCGTCAACTTCAAGTGCATGTTCGGAGCGTAGAATGCGCGTCACGCGTCCTTTGACGTAATTGAATTTCAGCCGCTTATAGTCTTCCTGCGTGCGCGGATACAAGGCCTGGTCGTGGAGTTCGCCCGTTAAATAGTAGGCAAGCCCGGGTCGGGAATAGAATCCGTGCGGGTCATCGCAAATCATGACAATTTCCCCCGTTTTATCCACAGACCGGAGCGCTTCAATGGCCGCGATCCCGGCCACGCCGGAGCCGATCAAAACATATCTCATTCGCTTCTCCCCTCGAACAGGTCGGTGCGTTCGAAGCGCAGCACCCCGCGCGGACAGCGCGCGATACACTCTCCGCAGGTCAAACATTCGCTGTGGATCACGGCTTCGCCCCGCCAGACGTGGGCGCGGACGTCAATCCCTATGGGACAGTTATAGGTACAAATCCCACATTGAACACAACGCGCCGGATCAGGCACTACATGCCCGGCCACCAGCGCGGCGTGCCTGGTTGATTCACTCTTAAATAGGTTCAAAAAAGACACAACAACCCTCCCAAATTAAGTCGCAGGAGCATTTGAAAAGTTACGCCCCTCACAAGCAGATTATAGAACAAAAAACAGGACTGTGCCGCCACAATCCTGTAAGCTAATCAGAACAGGAGGCCAGATTCACGGATTATTACTGTTGTGGCATTCCAGGCATGTGAATTCATTGACCGTGGACGGATGGCAGGTTTTGCATGTCGCGCCATGATGTTTGAGGAGGTTTTCTCCGCTGCGGGTTGGATGGTTCCCGATGAATTGGGCCGGCGTCCAGCCTGAGGTGGTGTGGCATTGCCCGCAATTCGTTCCAAACGCGCCCGCGTGGAAGGATGGCTCACCGTGGCAGGAAGCGCAATCCGTTGGCGTTCCTTGATATTGCCCTGACTGGTGACATTGATTACAACTTACTTTCGTGTGTTGACCCGTCAGTGGAAAAGCCGTCTTGTTGTGGTCAAACGTGACATTGCTCCAGCCGCTCGGCGAGTGACACTGGGCACAGTCCTGGCCCATCTGTCCATTGTGTTTGTCATCTGCAGAATGACATGAATAACAAGCTGTCGGCGTGCCCTTGTAGACGCCATTTGCATGACACGAGGCACAGGCCAGGCTGGTGTGCTTGCCCACCAGAGGAAAGGCAGTCGAGTTATGATCGAAAGTTGCATCGGACCATTTGGTGGGCGCGTGGCACTGCGCACAGTTCGTTCCAAATTGACCATTATGCTTGTCCTTCGCAGCATGGCAGGAATAACAATCCTTTGGTGTGCCTTTATATACGCCATTGACATGACAGGAAGCACAGGCAACCGTCTTATGTGAACTCATCAGCGGGAAGGCCGTGTTGTTATGGTCAAAAGTTGCATCCTGCCATTTCGTCGGTTTATGGCACTGGGCACAGTCCGTGCCGAACTGACCGCCATGCGCGTCCTTTGCCGCGTGACAGGAGTAGCAGTCCTTTGGCGTCCCTTTATAGATGCCGTTCACATGACAGGCCTGGCAGGCCACTGTTGCATGTGAGCTGACCAGCGGGAAAGCACTCTTGCTGTGATCGAAAGTGACATCATTCCACTTTGTGGGTTTATGGCATTGCGCGCAGTTCGTACCAAACTGACCATTGTGCTTGTCCTTTGCGGCGTGGCAGGAATAGCAATCTGTTGGCGTCCCTTTATAAATTCCATTGGCATGGCACAGTTTACAGGCAACGGTCATGTGCGAGCCGACCAACGGGAATGCGGTCTTGCTGTGATCAAAGGAAACGTTCTGCCAGCCGCTCGGGGTATGACATTGGGAACAAACCGCGCCGAACTGACCATTGTGAACATCCTTCGACGCGTGACACGCTACACAGGCTGTCGGTGTTCCTTTGAATACACCGTTGACATGGCACTGTCTGCAAGCCACAGAAATATGCTGACCTGCTAATGGGAACGCTGTTTTGCTGTGATCGAACGAAACATTTTTCCAGCCGCTGGTGGTATGGCACTGCGCACAATTGGTGCCGAATTGGCCGTTGTGGATATCATTGGCTGAGTGACAGGCAAAACAATTCGTCGGCGTGCCTTTGAAGGTATTGTTCACATGACAGGACATGCACGCAACTTTGACGTGTAATCCGGTCAGCGGGAATTTGGTCTTCGAATGATCGAAGGAAACATCCTGCCACTTCGTAGTCGTATGGCATGTTCCGCAGTCCTTGCCAAACTGACCTTTATGAGCATCCACAGCCGCGTGGCAGGAATAGCAATCTGTCGGCGTCCCTTTGAAAACACCGTTGATGTGACAGGCTTTACACTCAACCGTCCTGTGAGTACCGGTTAATGAGAAACCCGTTATATCGTGATTGAAGTGAACCGGCTTCCACGCATCAGGTGTATGGCACTGCGCACAATCCTTGCCAAACTGACCAAGATGCACATCCACGTGGCAGGAGGCACAATCCGTTGGCGTTCCTTTGTAGACTCCGTTTTTATGGCAGAGCGCGCACTCAACAGTGAGGTGCTTCCCTGCAAGCGGAAACGCCGTCTTGGAATGGTCAAAGGTTGCCTTCTTCCAATCGGTGGTTGTGTGGCATGTTTCGCAGTCCGATCCAAGTTGTCCCTTATGAGGATCGTTCTGCTGATGGCACGAGAAGCAATCTTTGGGGGTGCCCTTGAATACGCCGTTCGCATGACACTTCTCACAGGCCACGTTCACATGCGAGCCGTCCAATTTGAAATCAGAACGATTGTGGTCAAACGTCGAAGGCTTCCAGCCGCTGGTCGTATGACAGGATCCGCAATCAGTTCCCAGCGTCCCTTGATGCGGATCATCCTTCTGATGACAGGAGAAGCAATCCTGTCCCGTCAGCTGGAGGCTTACAACGTTATGTGCCTGAACATGGCATTGTGAACACGCCACCTCCGCATGCTTGCCGTCCAACTTAAAGGCAAACTGGTTGTGATCAAAATCCTTCCCAAAGCGGTCCACGCCATCGTGACAATCGAGACAATTTTTGCCAAACGCAACCTGATGGTCCACCATGAATGCCATATCCATTTCCAGATGGCATTGCTGACAGGTGACCTGATCAAAGCTCATGACGTCGCTCCCATGACAATCGGCGCACAGGAACGGTTCATTCTTCGCCGTGAACTGGTGACCGTTTAAGGAATAGTGGGCAACCTCATGCGGGAACCGCCAGCCTTCCAAGACGGTGAGCGCGGCCGTCGGTCCCTTGTGTTCCGGATGACAGGTGCGGCATTTCGCATTTGGATCGATCGCCATCATCCGGCCATGGATCGATGCCGGATCTTTCATCTCTGCTGCGACATCCACATGACAGGCCGAGCAGCGATCATCCATCGTCGCGGTTTCCCAGGGAGCGGTGTGGCAGGCCTTGCAGTCACCGGCGATCTCCGCATGAGACGAGACGCCGCCGAGCACATCTCCCGTCACCGCATTTAAAGCGCCGGGGCTGTACATCAGTCCGCCGCCTGCAAGTGCAGTTCCCGCGATCGCAAAAGCAACAATTAAAGCTGCGAGAATTCCTGTACTGGTAAGACAACCTAAGCGATTCGTTCTCATCATTCCCCCTATTTCAAAAACGTGGCGTAGTACAACGCCGCACCCATGTGGACAAAAGCCGCAACAAACAGCGCCATTCCAATCGGGATATGGACGGTATGCCAGAGCGACATTAACCGCCGCGCCTGCCTCAGTGCCTCTTCCGAGAGCGCGTTCTGGATTTCCAACCCATCCATCGTACGCGGAATGCGAGTGTAAATATACCGTCCAATGAATCCGCTGAAGACAATGACGACAGTAAGTAAAGTTGTGATTCCCGCGAGTCCGTTGAACTTCCACGAAGTATGCAGAAGCACCATATAAGGCCCGACCAGCCCGGTAAAAATGTGGAACTGAAGCCAGGCAGACATCTTCCCCCAGCGCGCCACGCGACTCCGCTTGCGAAGGCTGTACAAGGTTTCTGTCATCAATATGAGCAGAAAACCAAGAATGCCCAGGCTATGACCGAACAGTTCACCTGCGGGTGGGATGGCACGCGTCAAATAAACGATCAGCAAATAAATCCCTGTGATCATCACGGCTGCGAAAAACGCAAACCACAACTCTCTGTTAGTGCGAAGCATCTTTCTCCTCTACAAGATAATCGCGGACAAAAGAGTATCTAATTCAACTTACATGACGCGCTCTGCAGTCTTCGTCCAGAACCCAGCAATGACATCTGCGATGTTTGTATTCGGCGTGAGCAGATGATCTCGAATGGATGTAATATCCATATTGTTTGAAATGATTTTTTCCAGGGGAAAGGACATGGTCTGGTCGCCCATCACGACCGCGCCGAGGAGAGTCTTCTCTCCAACCAGCAAACGCAGGCGGTTTACTTCGAAGCCATCCTGTGCAACAATCGCATCAGGAAGCTGACGCCAGGTCTCACTGTCGCCGCGCGCAATGCCGACAAGGTCCTCATCGCGTCCGCGTCCCACGACGCCAATGATGGTCGTGGTCAAACCTGCCAAGCGCGTCACATTGAACGGCACCGATTTCAGATAGGGCTTTCTTTGGCCTGCCATATTGAGCCCGGCAGCAAATCCCTGTTCACGGGCAGGACTCCACAGACTATCCAGAACGGATGACTTCGTGCTTGGATCATAAACCTGGGCCACATCCCCGGCCGCAAAAATGTTGGGATCGCTGGTCTGCAAATACTCGTTGACCAGGATTCCGCGGTCAATTTCCAGGCCCGCTACGTCTGCAAGCTTTGTCCGTGGGCTGACGCCAATGGCATAAGCAACCAGGTCACACTTCAGGATGTTTCCATCATTCAAACATACAGCGATAACCCGACGATTCCTACCCTTGATTTCCGCAACCTCAGCGTAGAAGTGCAGGATGACGCCTTCCTGCTCCAGTCGCTGTTCAACAATGTGAGATTCATGTTCATCCAGAACGTTGCTCCAGTAGCGATCACCTCGCAGAAGGTAGTAAACCTTCATGCCCCGCGACACGAGCCCTTCCACAATTTCCAACGCAGTAATTCCGCCGCCGATCACGACAGCCGTTTTTCCCTTTTTGGCAAGTCTGATAATGTGTTTCGCATCACTCAGGTGATCTAACTTAAGCACGCCTTCGAGTCTGGAACCAGGAATCTCAAGCGGCGTAGAGCACGCACCCAATGCGAGCAGCAATTTGTCGTACCCGAGAGTTCCCATCTCATCCAGTTCGAGCTGACAACGATTGCGGATGATGCGTTTCACGCGCCCCTTAAGAGACTGGAAATGCAGGCGCTGATAATCTTCCCTTCGCTTTGGAAACAGCGCCCCGTCGGGGAGCTCGCCGGTCAGGTAATAAGCCAATCCGGGTCGGGAGTAGAAACCGTGAGGGTCGTCCCCGACCAGTGTGATCGTGCCTGCGCCATCCACGGAACGGATCGCCTCGATCGCGGCAATCCCGGCTACCCCGGAGCCAATAATCACATACTTCATGACTCCCCCTTCGCAAATATATCGATCTGCTCGAAGCGCAGCACCCCGCGCGGACAGCGCGCCACGCATTCTCCGCAGGTCAGGCACTGACTGTGATGAACGGCCTTCTTCTGCCAGACGTGCAGCCTCACATCAATCCCAACCGGACAATTGTATGTACAGATTCCACACTGTACACAGCGCGAAGGATCCGGAACTACATACCCGCTGGCGAGAATGGTTCGTTTGCTCTTGTCTTGTTTAATGAACTTAAGCAGGCTCATGTTGCTCTCATAGTCGTAAAAATTCTACAAAAGTTACGGGTGATGTCCAAATTATGGCACTCGGAAACCCCTAAAACCAACAAAAACTATCGTTTTTGGCTAACAATTCTGCAATTTCCGGCCTTTTCTTCATTCCCCCATTTGGGTGATGTCAGGTGGTCGAGTAGCCCTGAGTTTTGCTCAGGGCGCATCGAGGCCACCGCGTTTCAGACAACTTGTGTTTGCAGGTTGCTCGTTGTTGGTCTCGACACCGGCACTTGCGCGCTGGTGAAAGCGTACAGCGAATGAACACCGCCTACTCGACCAACGGAATGAATGCCAATGGGTTAAACAAAAACAAGGCTGCTTCACAGCAGCCCTGTTCGTTCGCAAAACCTGGCCGTCAGGCGGCAGTCTTACGAGAGTGGGACGACGTTCGCGGCCTGCAAGCCTTTCGGGCCGTCTTCGATGGAAAACTCCACCTTCTGCTCGGCCTCCAACTTGCGATAGCCTTCAGTCTGAATGGCAGTGTAATGCACGAAAACATCCTCACCACCATCCCGACCAATGAAGCCGTAGCCCTTGGTCGCATTGAACCACTTGACGGTTCCAACAAAACGCTCAGACATCTTTCAATTCTCCTGCTGAGATAAAAAATTTGCCCGTCCACCTTTACGCTTTCGAAGGCGAACCGGGCACTCTGGGCGCAAGATTATCATGGCTACAAAAGTGTGTCAAGATTTTAACCTTTTTATCATGGAAGCGTAACGCGACACCAGATGAATCCATGGCGGTGACCACTTCACGCGCGGCTCTCCCTGGCGGATGACCTTCCGCATCTCTTCCGGACCTGTGAATGGGTCCAGCAACAGGACGCTTCTCCCCAATTCGAAAGCCGCGTGCGCGTCCGAGCCGACAGTCCCTGCGACGTTATGGTTCTCTGCAAACTTCCTCGCCAGGTCATTGAAGGATCGGTCCCAGCAGCGCGAATTGAAGACCTCGATCGCGTCCACTTCGGGCAGGATCTCCAGCAGCTCATTTTCCTGCCAGCCGCCTTTCCGAAACCGATCAAAGGGATGGGAAACGCTGATGAACGCCCCCTGCTCCTTCAGCCTTCGGATCGTTTCTTGCGGCGAAAGCCGGGCGGGAATTTCCTCCTTTACGAAAGATGCCAGGATTTCGCCTTGCGTCGTCATGATCTCTTCCCCCACGATGATCAATTTGGGGTCGATGCGCTGTGCCTCCAGCGCGCCGCCAATCGAATTGTGATCCGTGACTACCACACGGTCGATGCCTTTTCTACGGGCAGCGGCCACCAGGTCCGCGGGACGCGTGAGGGAGTCTCCAGAGAAGGAAGTGTGGCAGTGGAATTCAGTGATTAAGGCCATAGGAGCAATAAAAGAAGTGATATTAGGTGTTGAGCCCCTGTCTAAGTGGACACAATTAATGTCCATGCTGCTGCTCGGATTCCATAGGGCTGATGTAACCGAGAGCGGACTGCAAGTGCTGGCGATTGTACCAAAGCTCAAAGATCGTGGTGCATGCCAATGCGCGTGCTGGAAATTGTCTATGCCTGGCACCGAGAGAAACGAGAATACCAGACAAGATGTTGTGCGCGCCTGGCAGTCCACTTCCACAAAAGCGCTTGACACCCAGAGCCACTTTCGTAGTACAATAAACATAGAACATTTGTTCGTATTAATCCAAGCGCGGCCCACCGTTAAGTGAGCCTGTCCCTCTTTGTAAGAAACCAGGTGTATGAGCACGTATCCTCCGCCCGACCGATCTATCGTCCACGTTGCATCCATTGCGCGGCAGACCGAAGCGTTGGGGCCCGGTAAGCGCGCCGTGCTCTGGGTGCAGGGTTGCCTTTTTCGCTGTCCCGGGTGTATTGCCCCGGAATGGCTGGCCTTTGAAGGCGGAGAGCAAATGACCCCGCACGGCGTCGTTGAGGAGCTGCTTTCTGCCAGCGTGACCGGGATTACATTCTCCGGGGGCGAACCGATGCAGCAGGCAAGTGCCCTGGCCGAAATTGCCCGGTTGGCCCGTCAAAGACGTGAGCTTGATATCATTTGCTTTACCGGGTATCGCTATGAGAAGCTGCGAGATGATCCGCCCAATCCTCAAGTGGCCGATTTGTTAGATCAGATTGATGTTTTGATCGATGGCCCGTATGTGGCGCATTTGAACGCACCCACTGGATTGCGCGGATCTTCGAATCAGCGAATCATCTACCTTACCCCACGGCTGCGGAATTATGATCTGGAGGGACAAGAACGGCAGGTGGAGGTCATTATCGGCCATGACGCCATTTCCATGATTGGGATTCCCAACTCATCCGTTTTGTCGTCACTCGATCAGTTGCCAGGAATATCCCGGCAGGAAAGGAAACGATCATGAGTGGATACAAACGCGCAACTGTTACCATCAGCCAGGAGGAATATCGTCGCCTGCATGATGCAGACATGCAGAAGCGCTTCCAGAAAAAAAAGAAAAGCAAGGATAGCAGCAAGGAAGTCTCGCCGCAGTTAGAAGCTCTGAAGAGCGCCTACAGCCAGGTTGAGTCCCGTCAGAACCATTACGAACAGCTTCTCGGGAATCTGAGCGAGGAGGTACGTTCGGTCGAGTGGCAGGCATCCGAAGATTTGATCATGAGACAGGCCGCTTTTTACGATGATGTGATTCGTGAGATTGAGCATTCGGCGGACGAGATGGAAGCCTCCCTGGAAAACAGATTAAAGGTATTTCAGGATGAACTGCAATCTGAGCGGGAGACCTATCTGCTAAACATTCAGGACT
>JAKOVF010000424.1 GCA_029782225.1 Chloroflexota bacterium
CTAAGTCCGCCAGCCGAACCTATGCCAGCGGTGTCGAGGCCCATCATCTGTCTTATCGTCTGCGGCAAACCAGTCGCATGACGCTCCAGGCTGGTCTGCTGTCTGAGCTGCCTTTCGCGTTGTATGTCGGCCAGCGTGACCATCGTGCGGAACTCCTGCCGTAGCTGCGCCTGCGCCTCTCTGTAGGTCTCGATGTCTCCGTCCAGATACGCGTCGATAGCCTTGGCCCGCAATTCCGAATACCTTTTCTTCGTCCGCTCAATCTCCTGGTGCTGCTTCTGCCGCTGTTCGGACTCGACGGTAGTGCCAATCAGATCACGGATCGCCTCTCCGGGCGTGATCTCATACATCAGCCGCCCGCGCTCGTCGTACCGCTTCCAGTCGTTGACCGCATCTTCTATGAAGCGAACCGCGGCAGCATATGCGTTGTGACCAGGTATGAAGCTCTTCATGTTCTTGATGAACTCATTCTTGGCCGCTTCGATGAACTCCGGATCGGCATTGCTCGCCGCACCAAGCAACCATCTGATAGCGCTGGACGCCGCGTTCACCGGAGGCGAGCTCGTTTCTCCGGTGATCAGCTTCACTGGCAGGAAGTCCTTCACTACTTCCTCCGGCCTAGTGCTCTTGAAGCTCAGGCCGGTAAGTTTCTCCATGAGATACGCCACGCCGATCATCGAGACGATGGTCGAGGCTATCCTGTGCTTCTGTGCGCTGCTACCATGCTCCCACAACAGGCGCATGAAGTTGACCGGCCACGAGGCATAGATACCTACCATTCGGCCCAGCGGGCTTTTGAACAGCATTGGTGAGTCGAGCCCCATCAAGAACTGAGTGCTTGCCGCAACCTGGTTGCCATACTCGACCGCCTCTGCCAGCGACTTGCCTTCGTCTAGCGCCTGCAGCGTACCTCCAAGATACGCATTGGTCACGTTGTCGATGTCCGCTTGCCTGAACAGGAAGAACCCATACTTTCTGCTAGTTCCCATGACCTTCTGCATGAACTGATACTGCGCGTCCAGCCCCTCGAGGTATTGCCGATCCTGCACTACCCAGCAGTATTTCAGCAGCTCCTTGCCTGTCTTAGTGTGCTTGGCTACTCTGGCCTTCGCCCAGTATTTCAACCCCTGTCCGGGCTTCTTGTCGAGGTAACCGATGGTCAGCGCTTGCTGCGTAAGGTTCTTTAGCGGTGCTGAGAGCGTCCATGCCATAGTGCCCTGATACGACAGGTCTGTAAGGAATGAGCTTGCGGCTTGCGCAGGTCTGCCCTTCAATTCTTTGCCGAACGGCTTCAGGACGAGGTTGGCGACTTTCCTGATCGCCTCATTTGCAAGCCGCTCTTGCAGCGCAGGTCTGCCGAGTATGGTGTTTACCCACTGCTCGTAGATGAACCGCCTGTCTGGGTGCATCTCGTCAACGAGCGGTTTCACGCGCTCAATAACCGGATTGAAGAACTTTTCCTTCGCACCTTGCCGCAGGTATGCGAGTGCGATGTTTAGCGCATCCGTCTCTCTTGGGTCGAGCTCTCCGCTCCTGTGCATCCTCGCAAAGAACTCATACTCCTGCGGCAGCCCTCCGGCAAACGCGAACTCGATGTCGCCAGCTTGTCTAATCCATGGTGAGTATTTGTGGTGGAACTGATCAGGATTGATCCCAAACTGCTTGAACAACGCTGACTCCGGATTCTCACCATAAAACTCCTTCCGCATCCGCATGGCAGCAACGCCTTCCGGCCCTTCGAGCGGCAGCTCGCCCTCCAGCATGAACGTGATTCTCTTACGCGCCTGCGGTTTCTTGGCAAACGGCTTGAAGATGTCGTAGAGAATCCGTTCGTACTCCTTCGAGAACCGTTCATACTGGGTAGTCGCCACCCGCCACGGCCGCACTATTGGCTCACCGAAAAGGTCTCGCACGACTGCAAAGTGTGCCGCATAGTAGCTCGGCTGCGATCTCAGCATGGCCCTAACTTCATCCGTAGGCTCCGGTATGTTGGGCACAAACATCTTAACGCCCTCGATTGGCGACCTCCACCACGCGCCAACTATCTCCGGCTGTCCCTCTGCGTTGGGCGCGACTATCAACGTCAGGTCATCGGACTCCTCAAGGCTGAAGTCGATGGTCTTGGCCCTCTTCTCCAATTCCGCAGCGGCTTCGCCTTGCGGCACCGCCTGAGCCACCATCTGCTGCGCCTGTCCCGTCTCCTTCGGCCATATCCATACTTCCGACACGCCTTCGGCTCTCTGTTTGATTTCAGCAAGCCAAGACTCTATTTCCTCGCGCTGTTGGCGAAGTTCTTCCATTCTGCGATCTAGCTCGGGATCAACCAACTCTCTTGATGTTCGAGCCTCGGCTTGCAGAGCTTCATACAAGTCGTTTGCGTCCTCAAAATGGTACCCAAGGTTTTGCAATTCTCCGACAATCTCATCTATCGGGTGCCCGGTCTTGTTGTTGAGAATGCCAGGGAATCGTCTGTTAAGTTGTCCAAGCCCTTCATAGTCAGCGGACGCGCTTGACACCTTGCCTGATTTAATCCCGCCAAGTTCCTTGATAGCCTGTACCAATCCTGACGAAGCTGTTTCTGGGTATGACTTCTTTATGAGCTTCATCTCTTCGTCAATCTTCTTGAGTTCTTGGGTCAGCGTCTTGCCAAGCTCCGCCTCAGCCCTCAATGACTCAAGGTTAACGCCCTCCGGCGGGAATTGCCTCCACCGCCCGCTTTCAAACAGGTCAACGAGCTGTTTGTATGTCTCTCCGGTTCGCGCCATGGCATCCCACTTGATGTGGTTGTCCTCTATCAGCTCCGGTGCCGCCCGCTTGATAACGTCTTTCGCGTCTTGGGGTTTTAATCCTTGGCTTCTGGCAATGGCATAGAAGCGGGAGACTTGCCTACCGGTGACGGTTGGTTCGCCCTTCTTAGCGTCTGGT
>JAKOVF010000004.1 GCA_029782225.1 Chloroflexota bacterium
GAAGAGTTGAAACAGAAGTGGCTTCCGATTGTGGCCGATGGCAAACACAAGTTGGGCTCGCTTGCACTGACGGAACCTGGCGCAGGCTCGGATATTCAAGGCGGTGTCATCACCAGGGCCATGAGGAACGGAGACGAGTGGATCATCAACGGGGCCAAGATGTGGTGTACGAACGCGAGCATCGCAGAGTACATTATCACGCTCGTTCGCACCGACCCCACAGGTGGCTCCAAATCCCTCAGCATGATTCTGGTCCCAACCGACGCGCCCGGCCTCAAAATCGGGCCGCCAGAGAAGAAGATGGGACTGCGCGGCTCCCCCACCAGTGCAGTCACTTACGAAGATGTTCGTGTTCCACTCGGGAATCTGGTCGGCCCCGAGGGCCGCGGACTCCAGCAAACACTGGCAACGCTGGACGCGGGCCGCATTTCGATCGGCGCGATCTCAGTCGGTCTGGCGCAGGCCGCGCTGGAAGCCGCTGTCAACTACGGGCGCGAGCGCAAAGCGTTTGGTCAGGCGATTGCAGATTTCCAGGCCATTCAGTGGAAACTGGCAAACATGGCAACCGAGATCGAGATCGCGCGGACAATGTTATATAAGTCTGCATGGCTCAAGGATCAGGGACGGCCTTACAACAAGGAAGCCGCAATGGCAAAAGTCTACGCCACCGAGATGGCCGAGCGTGCCTGCTATGACGCGATCCAGATCCACGGCGGATACGGCTACAGCCGCGAGTACAACGTCGAGCGGATGTATCGCGACGCACGCCTGATGACCATCGGCGAAGGGACAAGCGAAATCCAGAGGTTGGTCATTGCCCGGCACGTGCTGGCGAGCGAATAAGCCTAGTGTCATTGCCCCGCCCGCTTTCGGCGGGGTTGCGAGGGCGGCAATCGCGCTGAGCGGAGTGAAGCGAAGTCGAAGCGCTGCTCAATGCAATCCCCACTGGTTATGTCATCCTGAGTGCAGCGAAGGATTTGTTCTAAACGTGTGAGGATCTTCGCTTCGCTCAGAGTGACAGCGCTGGAAGATTGCTTCGCCTTCGGCTCGCAATGACAGACCGAACGAACAAAAAACTGGCAAGAGCCAGTTTTTTGTTCACTTCTGAATAATGATCCAGGCAGTGCCATCCCTCGAATGGATTTGTGTTTCTGCGCCAGAAAACAGTTTTTCAATCTTTTCCGGAGCAAGGAAATGACTCCGCATCAGAAGCAGTTTCTCCGCAATCGCGATCAACTTCACGCCAAAGCCACGAATGTCAGGTTCTTCAATCACAATCCTGCCACCGGGCTTAAGCACGCGCCACATCTCCTGTGCGGTCTCTGCCTGGCTGAACACATGGTGCAATGCATCCACCATGATGACGCGATCGAAAGATTCATCGGGGAAGGGTAAGTGTTCAGAGATAGCCTCCGCAGGCTGGATGTCCGGAACAGAGGCTGAGTAATGCAACATGCCGCGTGATGGATCGGCCAGAGCAATCTGCTTTGCAAAAGGACTCAGCGCATTTGCGACTCGTCCAGTGCCGCCGCCTACGTCAAGCAGGCGGCCCGTGGTTGGCAAATCCGCATAAGAAATCATCGCGTCGAGATTTGAGTACGTCCCAACGCGATGATAAATCGGCGCAATAAAACCAAAATGATCGAAAGGCACTATTCTACCGTGATCAGGTCTTTGATATTCTGAAACGTAGCCGGCCCAATTCCTGAAACATTCATAATATCCTCGATCGCGGCGAAGGGGCCATTGGCGGTTCGATAGTCAATGATCTTCTGCGCAGTGGTGGGACCAATGCCCGGCAGCGAGTCCAGTTCCTCCAGCGTTGCCGTGTTGATGTTGATCAAGTCCTGTGCGCCTGCGGTTGGCGCCTCAGTAGGAAGGGGCTGCGCAAAGGAGCTGCCAGTACCACTTCCCTGCGCGGGTTCGGAGCCAGAGGCATAGGGAATATTGAGCTGCTGTCCGTCTTCAAGCAGCGCCGCAAGGTTGATCGAGCCCGGGTCCGCCTCTGCCAGCAGGCCACCCGCTGCGTCAATTGCATCCTGGACACGCGCGCCCTCTGAAAAGTCATAGAGCCCGGGGCGAGGCACTGCGCCAACCACGTGCACCGCAATCGGCTTCTCCGTCGGCGCGGGTTCCAAAACAATCGGTGTACCCGCGGGTGCTCGCATCACATACAAAAGCCCGCCGGCCAGGACAAACCCGGTCAGCACTCCCAACAAGACATACAGCACCTGTTTCATAGTTTAATTCTACTCCAACTTCATCACCAGCAAGCTATCGCCGGAATGCATCAAAATACTTGCAAGCCCGGCCAGCTTTGACATGCGCTGAAAATACTTTGGCATCTCTTCGTAAGCGATTGCCCGGAATCCAAACTTCTCATACAAGGCGCCCATGCCGGAACGGCACATCAAATGCAGCGGCCGCGGGCTGCTCGACAAAAGATGCTCGATAATGCGACGAGCAAGGCCGCGTCCCTGCATCTCGGGGGTGACGGCAATCGAAGCCAGTTCGCGGACTTCCTGCCCGTGCGGCTTGATCTGGCCGCAAGCCAGGACTCCGCCTTCGGCATTCACGATCACGATAAAACGCTTCCAATCCAGACCCGTGGGGTTGATCCCCACTAAACGGATCAAGTCCTGGATTTGAGAGAACTCTGTCTCCGTAGCGGGACGTAAAGTAAAGTTATCCAACGCGGCCGGCCGCGACAAGAATTACAAACGTCGCAATGAACCAATGGATGAGAAAAGGCCATAAGAAGGACTTTGTCCGCCACGCGATCCAGCCAAATGCAAATCCGCCAAAGATAGTGGAAAGAGTCTCCACTTCCGGTTTGCCGATGTGCGCGATCGCAAATGGGACCGCCTGTAACCAGAGCGCCTCAGGGCCAAACTTACGATAATAGCCAAAGAGGATCCAGCCACGGAACATGAATTCCCAGCCGATCAGGTCAAGAAATGTTGTCCATGGCAGGCCGTTAAGGAAGCGTTCGTAATACGCTTTCATGGAGGCGTCGCCGCTTCCCAGGAAATAAATGATGGGAGCCATAAAGAGGATCCCAATGGCTGTGAGGATGAGTCCCGCCTTCCAATCGCCCAGGCCAAACCCGTATTCCTTCGGATTTTCGCGAAAGAGAATCAAGATGATCGCCAGTGGAATGAGCAGGAAGAGAATCGCCCGGTCGTAGTATTTCTGCGCTGTGAATTTATGATATTGATCCACCATGATCAGCAGCGTGGTGACTACTGTGATCGTGATGATCTTCCAGTCAAACTTGAGCTTTTCGCCGAGCAGGTACTTCATGGGTTTCCTCAGTAAGGGAAGTGTGCTTCATTGCCGTTCGGCCCGAGCAATGCAGCAATTTTATCCGCATCGCGGGAAAGTTCCGCACTCCAATTAAACAGTAGAAGAAAGACCAGTAGAACCGAGAGTACAGTCATCCACCGCCCTGTGTTGGACTCCTGCCAGCGTGCAGCAAAGGCTGGGAATCCACCTGTCCAGAATTGGGCGGCGAAAATGGCGATAAATGGGACCAGAGCCAGGTGGAAACGATCCTCGGAGAGGATCAAGACATGGGGCAGTAAATATCCAAGAAACAGGATAGTGACTAGGGCGGTGTTGATATTCCAATGCAGGGCAGGCAAGCTCAAAGTGGCAGAAATACTGATCGCCACAAATGGCAGCAGCAGGACGAGGGAGATAGCCAGCAGGAACGGAAAGGGAAGGTACCCCAACAAATTGTTTGAATAAAAGTACATCAGGACACGTTTCTCAAGTCCAAAGAAAAAACCAAGCCTGTTCACTGCAAGTGGAAGGATGCGCGCGGGGTCGGCCCGGATGAACTCCATCGCTTTTTGTATGCCAACCTTGTCCCTGACCGAATCATCGAGGATGGGAAGCAAATCGAGGGATGGCCCAAAGACAAAGGAACCATTCCCCGTTGGGTAATAACCGAGGTAAAGGTTGTAGCCCATCGAAGTCTCCACCGGGGTCAGTCGTCCGTAAAGCAGTGAGTTTCTGATCACCCACGGTGTGACGACGAGCAGGAAGGAAAGAAGGAAGATGAAAGAGCGCCTGCCCAGAGCATAGAGCAGCCAGAGGAAGGCCAGCCCCACAAATGGCAGAATGACCGAGCGCGTCAGCATTGTGAGGCCGAGGAACAGTCCAGCCCACATGAGAGGAGCAATATTATTGTTGAGCGGAATGGTTTCCTGAGAGCCTGGACGAGAGAACCCGGGCGCACGCATGGCACGATAGTTCTCAACAGATCTCAATAAGAAATAAACCGACGTGAGCAGCAACACGAAAAAGGGATTTTCCGTGCCGAGGCCAAGCGGATAAACAAGCAGCATGGGGTAACCTGCTACAATCCAGGCCGCGATTCGTGCGGCTCGCTCTTGCTTCTGTCCTCTTTCAGCTTCCAGCGACAAAGAAGGAAACAACTTCCTTGCAACCAAATAGGTAAGTGGGGCCAGCGGAGCGCCGAGCAAGACTGCCTGTGCAAGCCGGGCCGCAAAGAAACGCGAAAAACCTGTGCCACTCACAAGATAAACCAGCGCCAAAAAAGCAGGGTACAGCGGCGCACGGAATGAAGTGGGCATGCCGCGGACCGGGTCATATCCTTTAACGGAATGCAGGTCAAAGTGGATGTAAGAGGCGAGCTGCTTCAGATCCGCCTGGGCATACCAACGGTAGCCATTTCCAGAAGCCAGGCTGCGCGCGAGCATGTCGTACTGGAACATATCATCGAGACCAATGCCAAGTCCGCGCGACAGGAGAACGGGGATCAATCTCAGAATCAGCGCCACGATGTAGATGCGAACGATGAACGAGCGAGAGTTCATTGATCTGATTTCAGCTTTGCAATACGGTGCGCAAGATAAGGAGAAAAATATCCTCCATACTTCTCCCACAGATCTTCTCGCTTCCAGTCATCTCCAGTGACTTTGCCGCGGCAGTTTGCGGAACCGCACGAACAATCGAACTCATCATAAGCTGTGCCGTCGCACATGGCGTAGTCAAAATTGGCTTCCTCCCCCGCCTGGATGTCACGCATTGCGACCAGACCCACCTGCCCCCTGAAGCCAAGGTTTGGATCGCAGGAATGATTGAAGCAATCCGTGGGTTCCAGCGCCTCCGGCGTCTCGAGATATAGACCTTCATCAATCTGCAGAATTCGCTGATTGAAATTAGGCATATTGGAATCGAGCTCGGCTTCCGTCACCACGCGTCCGCCCCAAACACAAACGATCTCATTCTTTTGAATCGGCTCGCGGGCAAAGACCCCGCATCCGCCCTTCTCGTCCATTGGCCTTGCCTCACATTTTGGGTTCAGATAGGAATATCGGCGACCGGTCATTGTCCTTTATTTGCTCCCACCCTCGGCATCAGCAGTTCCTGCCGTCAGTCTTTGAGCATAGAGAATCGGCAAAGCCGTGATCAGCACAACCAGCATCGCCGTGACATTGGTGATCGGACGGTTACGCGGCTTCAGCATCTGACTGAAGATCCAGATGGGCAGAGTTTGCTGGTTGCCTGCAGTGAAGGTCGTGACGATCACTTCATCGAAGGAAAGCGAAAAGGCAAGGATCGCGCCTGCCAGGAGGGCCGTCGAAATGTTGGGCAGGATGATGTTCCAGAAGGTCTGGAAGGAGTTCGCGCCCAGATCCATGGAGGCTTCCACCATTGAAACACTCGTACGGCGGAAGCGCGCCAGGACGTTGTTGTAGACAACGACCACACAAAATGTGGCATGACCAATCACAATGGTCCAAAAAGAGAACGGGATTTTCATCAGGCCGATGGCTGAACGCATGGCGATGCCGGTCACGATGCCGGGCAGTGCCAGCGGCAGGATCAGCATGAAGGAGATGGCGTCTTTGCCAAAAAAGTCAAAGCGATAGACCGCCGCGGCGGCCAGCGTTCCGAGGATCAGTGCGGTGAGCGTGGCCAGGACTGCAACTCTCAAGGTAAGGAAGAGCGCATCTTGCATGGCCGGGTTGGAGAGTGCCTGCGGAATCCATTTCAAGGTGAAGCCCGGCGGCGGAAACGTGTAAGCCGATTCCTCTGTGGTGAAGGAATACAGGAAAATCAACCAAAGTGGGATGTGCAAGAAGAGCAGCGCTCCGATAGCACCGAATTTCAGGAACCACGAGGCGTTCTCGCCAGTCTGAGTGGAGGATCTAAAGCGCGTGGATAATTTAGAGCGCATCGAAAGCTCCTAATTTGCGGGCAATGAGAAGATAAACGATCATGATGACAATCGGCCCCATGGTAAAGGCCGCCGCGAGCGGAATGTTTCCGGATGTACCCTGATACGTCAGCACTGCTTTGCCGATGTAGAAACTGGAAGTGCCAAATAGCTGCGGTACGATGAAATCGCCCAGCGTCAGGGAGAATGTGAAGATGGAGCCCGCGACGACGCCGGGAAAGGCGAGCGGAAGGAGCACCGTACGAAAGGTTTGAGTCGGCGTCGCGCCGAGGTCACCGGCCGCTTCAATCAGAGACCTGGGTACTCGCTCCAAGGCAGTCTGGATCGGGATGATCATATATGGGAGCCAGATGTAAACAAAGACAATAAATATTCCGGTGGCCGAGAGCGCAAGGGATGTGCCGCCAACTCCAGGCAGACTCAAATACCAGTTGAGCAATCCATCAATATGAATCAGGCGGGCAAACCATGACACGATCCCCTCCTGGGCAAGGATCAGCTTCCATGAGTAGACGCGGACCACGTAACTCGACCAGAGCGGCAAGGTCACTGCCAGGTAAAGAAACGTCTTCATGCGCGGCGATGCCAAGCGCGCCATGTAGTAGGAAAGCGGGAAAGCCAGGATAATACAGGCAACAGTCACTGATATCGCCATCAAGGTCGTACGAGAAAAGATTTCAAGGTTCGTCGGGTCCAGCAGCTTGGCATAGGTTTTCAGCGTAAATTCGTGCACGACCTTTCCGGTAAAACCGTCAAGGAAATAGAAGCTGTTGATCAGCATCGTGATCAGCGCGCCGATGTAAACAATCAGAAACCATAACAAGGGGGGCAACAACAGAAAGGCCAGGATCAATTTAGGGCGAAGGTAGAGATATGTGGAGATGCGGTTCAGCATGTTCATTCTCCCACGTAACGGACATGCTCTTTCTTCCAGAGCAGGCACACTTTTTGGCCCTTGACCTTCATCACATCCATCGAGGTCGTTTTCAAATTCTGTTCAACTACGACGAGGTCACCACCGCTATCCAATTCGACCAGATAGCGTGTGTACAGACCGAGGTAAATGACGTCTCGCACCAGGCCGGTTGCCGAGAACATATCGATGTTGGCCGTGGCATTTCCATCCGTGAGATGGATCTTCTCCGGTCGAATGGAGAAACGAGCCTCCGAGCCGGTGATCCGCTTTGCCACGTCGCCTGAGACAAGGTTCGAAGTGCCGACAAATCCGGCTACAAACGGCGTGGAAGGATGCTCATAAACCTCTGCAGGTGTTCCTACCTGCTCGATTCTTCCCTGATTGAACACAGCGATCCTGTCACTCATGGTCAATGCTTCTTCCTGGTCGTGAGTAACAAAAATGAATGTGATTCCCACCCGTTCCTGGATGGACTTGAGTTCCACCTGCATCTGCTGCCGCAGCTTGAGATCCAGTGCGCCGAGCGGCTCATCGAGAAGCAAAACTTTGGGGTGGTTGATCAAGGCACGAGCCAGAGCGACGCGTTGGCGTTGTCCGCCGGAGAGCTGTGATGGCTTGCGTCCGGCAAAGCCCGGCAGCCGCACCAGGTCCAGCATTTCATCGACGCGTTTCTCGCGTTCCTGTCGCTCTACTTTCTTGATCATCAATCCATAGCCCACATTTTCTCCGACGGTCATGTGAGGGAATAGAGCATAATCCTGAAACACGGTATTCACATCGCGCTCAAACGGCGGAAGGTTCGAAACGTCCTGACCGTACAACATGATTTTCCCCGAAGTGGGCCGGTCAAACCCGGCGATCATGCGCAGACTGGTCGTCTTTCCGGAACCGGAGGGCCCGAGCAGCGAGAAGAACTCGCCATCCTGAATTTGAAGGGTAATGTTATCCACGGCCCTGACATCCCCCACCGCATCCTGATGCTGGACCTTGAAAATGCGGCTTACATTCACAAATTCAACAGCTATTCTCTCGCTCATCGCGTACCCTCAGATTGGATTTTATGAAGTAGTTCGTGAACCACTCTCTCCAGGAGATAAAGCTCCAGCCGCATCAGATTGATGCGGCTGGATTCTAACGCAAAACAGTTTACTGGCCGACAATCTTCGTGAATTCCTCGGTCCAGCGGTCGTAGGTCACACAATCGGATTGGCCGTTGCCGCAGTCGGCAATAGGGGTCTTCCAGAAGTAAATCTTGTCGAAGTTCTCGAAGCCGTTGGTCTTGCAGCCTTCCGTGCCGAGAAGCTCGCTCGCACCATTGCAGGCGTCGGGCACTGCCGGCACCGAACCAAACCAGGCAGCCACATCACCCTGTACCTTCGGGTTCAGAGAGTGCTCAAGCCAGAGATAGGCACAATTGGGATGAGGGGCATTGGCAGCCATCATGGTCGTGTCCGCCCAGCCTGTCGCGCCTTCACGGGGGATGGTGCTGGCGATCGGTGCGCCATCGGCCTGCAGGAGATTCACCTGCAAAGGCCAGGAGGGGGCGGCTACAAAGCCTTCGGTCTTGAAGTCTTCGACCTGAACGAGGTAATCACCCCAATACTTGGAGGCGATCTGACGCTGTTTGCTCAGGAGGTCGAGCGCAGCCTGGAACTGCGTATCGGTCAGCTCGTAGGGGTCGGTAATTCCCAGCTCCGGGTTGTGAGCCTTCAAGTACAGCGCAGCATCAGCGATATAGATCGGACCGGAATAAGCCTGCACCCGTCCCTTGTTGGATTTGCCATCGGGCAGGGTCTGCTCGGTGAAGATCACATCCCAGGATGTGGGCGCTGTCGGGAAGACCTTGGTGTTGTACATCAGAAGATTGGCTCCCCACTGATAGCTCACGCCGTAGTGCTTTCCATTCACGGTATGCCACGGTGCATTTTGTAACCGCTCATCCACTGTGCTGTAAGAGGGGATTCGGCTGGTGTCAATTTCCTGGACGGAGCCACCGTAGATCAGGCGCAGACTCGCATCACCGGAAGCGGTGGCGAGGTCATATCCACCACTCGTGATCAACTGCACCATTTCATCCGAGGTGGCCGCATCTTTTACTGTGACCTTACAGTTGGTCTGCTTCTCGAAGTCAGTGACCCAGTCATAAGCCGGATCGTTCGCCCCACGCTCTATGTAGCCCGGCCAGGCGACGATGGCAACCTCACCCTCCCCCTCCGTAGAGGCTAGTGCCTGCGTTGAAGCTTCGGTCGGAGCAGCCTGCGTAGACCCCGGAGCTTGTGTGGCAGGTGCTTGCGTTGCGGCCGGCGCAGCCGTACCACATGCGGAAAGAATCAGGCTGGACAATACAAAAACTGACAACAGCGAAAACAGAAGCTTTGTTTTCATCACTCTCTCTCCTTTGGAATATGCTGTTTACGATACATCAACGGATAAGACTGAAACGTTCCTCCCGGCCACCTCCTTATAATTTAGACACAGACACTCCAAGTTACAGATTGCCATTATATTTGACAGAGGCAGAAAGTCAATCAGCAATTTCCGATTATGACAACGACCCCGGTCATTCCTGGCCGAGGTCGCTAGTCTTGCCACCCATCGCATCCAAAAGTCGCTTCTCCGCCAGTCTGCAATAGCCTTTGTCAACCTCGATCCCGATTCCCTTTCTCCCAAGCATCGCCGCCGCAACCAGAGTCGTACCGCTGCCCACAAACGGATCCAGCACTGTATCTCCGACGTAGCTGAACATTTTGATACATCTTTTCGGCAGTTCAAGCGGAAAAGGCGCAGGGTGCCCGATCTTCTTCTTGCTTTCCCCATTGAACGTCCAGAGGCCGTTTGTCCAATTCATGAATTCATCGCGGCTCACATCGGAGACCTTGCTCCCGCTGGATTTTTTCCAAATCTCCTTGTACAGGACCACGATCAATTCAACCGGAGCAATCACAAAAGGAGCGGACGCGCTCATCCACGAACCCCAGGCTGTCCTTCTGGAAATATTTCCCTCATTCCAGATGATCGTGGAATGATATTTGTAGCCGATCTCTTTGGCAATGCAGGTGAGGTCCGCGCCTACGCTTTGTTGGCCACCCTTGTTTTTGTCTAATGGGATATTGAGACATAGTCTCCCATCATTTCTGAGCCAGTCAAAACATCTACCTAGCCAGGCTCTGGAAAACTCCATGTAATCCGAATAAGAATCATCATCCTTATGTGAATTGTATTGAATGTCGACGTTATAGGGTGGAGATGTGATGATGAGATCAATCGCTCCCGCATCGATCTGAGTCGTTTTTCGGACATCTTCGTTGAAGATGGAAACAAGATCATTCTGAAAGTACAACTTGTTGGTAGACATTTATATGTCCGATTCAGCCTGTACCCTGGATGTTTTCGACATTATAACCTCCAGTTCCTGTGGATTCGACGGGACAAAGGGACGATCCCTCCCCGCCGCGAGTTGCTTCCGTTTAGAGAGCGGATTCGGGCTTTGGCAGCGGCGGTATAATGACCTTCAAGACTTCGTCATGGAGAAAAAAGATGAATGAGCTAGCTATTTTTCCGCTCAGTGATGAGCATAAGATGATCCGCGATGCGGCGCGCGATTTCGCGCAGAAGGAAATCGCTCCGATCGCCGCAGAGTTCGACGAGAGTGGAGAATTCCCGCTGAAGACCGTTCAAAAAATGGGCGAACTGGGCTTCATGGGCATCGAAATGCCCGAACAGTACGGCGGCGCAGGCATGGATACACTGGCATACGTCCTGGCCCTGGAAGAGATATGCAAAGTGGACGCGGCGCACGGGGTGGTAATGTCGGTCAACAACTCGCTGTACTGTCACGGCATTCTGAAGTTTGGCACGGAAGAACAGAAGCAGAAATTCATCACGCCCATTGCTTCCGGCAAATCCATCGGCGCCTACTCGTTGACCGAGCCGATGTCCGGGTCAGATGCAGGGACGATGAGGAGCCGCGCCGTGTGCGAGGGGAATGAATACGTATTGAACGGACGCAAATCCTGGGTCACAAGCGGACCGGTTGCCGATTTTGTGGTCGTCTTCATGATGACCGATCCCTCCAAAAAGCAGAAGGGGATTTCAGCTTTCGTTGTCGAAGCAAATCGACCCGGGTTCATCCGCGGCAAAAAAGAGCCGAAACTGGGAATCCGCGCCTCCGCCACGAGCGAGCTGATCTTCGAGAATTGCCGCATTCCTGCTGAAAATCGTCTTGGTCAGGAAGGCGATGGCTTCAAGATCGCGATGACGGTTCTGGATGCAGGCCGAATCGGCATCGCATCCCAGGCGCTCGGAATTGCGGAGGTGGCGTATGAGGCCTCTCGCCAATATGCAACACAGCGCGAAGCCTTCGGCCAGCCCATCGGCGCGTTCCAGGGAACCGGCTTCAAGATCGCGGACATGAAAACCCGCATCGAGGCGGCGCGGCTGCTGACCTACAACGCCGCGCTGGCAAAGGAAAAGTCGAAGCAGAGCGGCGGGCGTTATTCGCTTGAAGCTTCCATGGCAAAGCTCTTTTCTTCTGAGACGGCAATGTATGTGGCGCACCAGGCCGTACAAATTCACGCGGGGATGGGCTACAGCAAGGAACTGCCAATCGAGCGCTACTTCCGGGATGCGAAGATCACCGAGATCTACGAAGGAACCAGCGAGATCCAGCGAATGGTCATCTCGCGGGCGGAGCTGGGCTTGAAATAAACGCGGTCTCGCCGGAAATGAATTCCTACAGAAGCAGACTACGATCCGCTCACGCCGGGCCAGCCGCTCGACTTCCTGGGCTGATCGTTAGTCTGCTTTTGGTTTCAAAAGGCGGCCTCTGCCTTTACAGGGTAAAATTGCTCGCCACGATCAACAGAATGAAACGTGATCGCAGGCTCAGGATAAACGAACGATTATGAAAACCACCCTTTTTCGTCAACATGGCGGGCCCGAAGTTCTGGAATACACAGATTTTCCCACTCCCGAGCCAGAGCCCGGGGAAGCGCTCGTCCGTCTCAAAGCTGCGGCGCTTAATCGCATGGATGTGATGGTCCGCAACGGCTGGCCGGGACTCAAACTGGAACTCCCCCACATCAATGGAGCCGATGGTGCGGGTGAAGTTATCTCAATTAATGCCTCTCTCCTGAGGTCGGGAGAGGGGTCAGGGGTGAGGGCAGGCGATCACGTTGTTATCAATGCCAATCTTGGCTGCGGAGAATGTGAATTCTGCCTCAACAGACAGGACAACCTCTGCCGCAACTGGCATCTGCTGGGAGAGACTGTACGCGGGACGTACGCGGAATATGTCGCTCTGCCGCTGCGTCAGCTTTACAAATTGCCGGCGGATTTTGATTTTCATCATGCTTCGGCAGCTGCGCTGGTATATCAGACCGCGTGGCATTCGATGGTCAAACGCGGGGGCGTCAAAGCCGGTGAAACGGTGGCAATTGTCGGGGCGGGCGGAGGCGTCAATTCTGCCAGCATCCAGATCGGGAAATACCTCGGTGCGCGGGTGGTGGTGATCGGGTCGAAGGCGGAGAAACTCAAGCTGGCTGAGTCCCTTGGCGCCGACATTCTGATCGACCGGTCAAAAATGGAGGATTGGTCCAGGGCAGTCTATCTTGCGACGGATAAGCGCGGCGTGGATGTGATCGTGGACAATGTCGGCACAACATTTCCCCTGAGCCTGCGCGCGTTGCGAAAAGGCGGGCGACTCCTGACGGTGGGCAACAGCGGTGGTCCCAAATTTGAGATTGACAATCGCTTTGTGTTTGCGAAGCATCTTTCGATCATTGGCTCGACCATGAGCACGCTGGCCGACTTTGATGAAGTCATGGACCTGGTCATTGCTGGTAAACTCAGGCCCGTCATGGACAGGACCTTCCCGCTCAAGGAAGCGGCCGCCGCGCAGGAGCGACTCTGGCACGGCGAGAATTTCGGAAAAATCACACTCGACATCCCATAGGATAAGCGGGGCCGACATTTTGCTGCCGGCCACCCACTTCATGAATGAACTGGATCAGAAAAGTTTCCGTCTTTGAGGCCGCGCTGATTGCGGTTATTCTCGGTGTTCATATCTACGCGGCCTTGTCGGACGCGTTCAATTTCCCCAACTCATGGTTCATACGCGACGACGCGTACTACTATTTCAAGGTGGCGCAAAACATTACAGAGGGGCATGGTGTCACATTCGACGGCATCAACCTGACCAACGGCTTTCATCCATTATGGATGCTGGTCTGCATCCCCGTCTTCGCGCTGGCTCGCTTTGACCTCATCCTGCCATTGCGCGTTCTGTTGCTGGTGATGGCAGTCCTGGATGCGGCAACTGCAGTCTTGATATATCGGATGACAAAGCGGACTCTGTCGCAGCCGGCCGCCATGCTGGCCGCGGCGTTCTGGGCATTCAATTCCTATATTCACTATACCGTCTATGAGTTTGGACTCGAAACGCCATTAGCGGCATTTTTCATTATTTTACTGCTGAATGAATTATCCAAATTCGAAAAAGAGTGGCGGACAGGACCGGTACCCGGAAAACGGCTGGCGAGCCTGGCAATCATCGCGACGCTGACCATGTTCAGCCGGCTCGACCTTGTCTTCTTCGCGGCGATCGTCGGCATTTGGATTTTGTTCCGCGGGCATCCCATCCGCTTCCTCCTGCCCCTCGACCTGGTTGCGATATTCGTGGCTATGGTCAGTGCCTTTGCATTGCGCACAGGCTTTCCAAAATACTACGATTACATGGGCGCGATCATAGTTTCCATCATCCTGGCGCTCGTCCTGAAAATCGCGGCCTTGTATTTTCTGGGCGCTTATCAACATCCACGTTCTATGTCAGGAGGACAAATATTGGTAGGGACCGCGTTGGCTGCCCTGCTAAGCGGTGTGATTCTGTTTGTTGTACTTCTCCTGCTCGATGCGCTCAACATCATTCCCAGCTTTCCGCGCGCTGCCCTACTGATCGATCTGGGTTTGAGTTTCATCCTGCTCCCTGCCATCCGTCTTGCCGCGATCTGGTTTGGCCATCAGTCGATTCACCGCAAAGAACGTGAGGGACACCAGGAAACCGTCAGAAGTTCATTCGCGCTTCAAATGCGCGATCTAAAAGTCAATATTGGACGCTGGTTCAGCGAAGGCAAAGTCTACTTTGGGATCCTTGGTGGCTCGTTGCTGGCGTATATGCTATTCAATAAAGCGGTCTTCGGCACATCCAGCCCGGTCAGTGGACAGATCAAACATTGGTGGGGGTCCATGGGCACAACCGTCTATGAGAGTGCTCCCACCAAATGGAAAGAATTTTTCGGCATCGGCCTCAATAACGAGTTTGACACGCTACGTCCCGGCTCGCTGACACTTCAGCAAATCTCAACACATCTGCGCCCCCTCATTCCCGGCTCGAACATGGGAGATGAACGCTATTACTTCGTGTTGACATTGTTCTGCATCTTCGCACTGATCGTGACCATTATCGCTCGCAAATCTACACTGAGATTCGTTTCAAATTCGGCATTGCTCCCGCTCATTAGCGGAGGAACGATTCAAACCCTGTATTACACCACCACAGGCTACGCTGGCTCGAAAGAATGGTACTGGATCAGCCAGATGATCCTGGTCGTTCTGCTAAGCGTAGTGCTGCTGGAATTGATTATCCACCGGCTTCACAAATATGCTCTGGTGCGCGCAATGATCACGTTCGCGGCTGTGTGGATATGCCTTTTTTCGGGCTGGAGATTTGCATCCGGCATGCCGCAAAAAATGCCGTACAATCGTTTTCCTCCCGACCGCCCATTTATGGAAGTACTGCCTGCCATCGAGGAAATGACGCCGCCCGGCTCCATCATCGGTATGACAGGCGGTGGGAATGTTGGTTATTTCATTCATGACCGCACCATTGTCAACATGGACGGGCTGATTAACAGCTATGAGTATTTCCAGGCACTGCAGAAGGGCCAGGCGGCAATCTACCTCAAGCAAAGAGGCATGGACATCGTCTTTGCCAACCCGGCGCTGTTAAGCCTTCCGCCTTACTATGGCCAATTCGCGCCCTATCTATGGAGCTATGGCTCCTATGGTGGCAAGGATTTTCTTTACCTACTGGATAAACCGAAGTATTAGCACGAACATGAGCAGACAACCCCTTCGTGTAACGCTCTGCATATGGCTGGTGTTATTTCTAACAGCCTTCAATGCACTGCGTCTTTTTACCACCATCGCCTGGCGCAACGTGTTGACTGAATACTCCGCCAACCCGCCGGCATGGGTAACCGCTCTGGTGGGTGGTGTATGGCTGGTCGCAGGATGCATCGTTCTGTGGAGCATCTGGTGGGGAAAAAAGTGGGCTGGGAATACGCTCCTCAGCGCCGCAGCAGGCTACTCAGTCTGGTACTGGATCGAGAGACTGGTCTGGCAGGCGCCGCGTCCAAACTGGCCTTTTGCTGTTATATTGAACCTGCTGCTTGTCTTATTTATTCTGTTTGTCAGGAGAGCGTTGACGAGAGAGGCGTATGAGCGAAAAAACAAAAACCCAGCACTTGAGTGACCTGAAGGCAAAATCGCGCATGGGCGGAGGCGCGGACCGCATCGAAGCCCAGCACAAAAAGGGACGATTGACCGCGCGCGAGCGGCTTGATTTACTGTTAGACAAAGGCTCGTTCCGCGAAGTAGACGCGTTCGCGGTGCATCGCACCCACGACTTTGGGCTGGACAAGCAGAAGTTCATGAGCGACTCAGTGGTGACAGGCTGGGGCACGATCGACGGAAGGCTCGTATACGTGTTCTCGCAGGACTTCACCGTGTTTGGCGGCAGCCTGGGAGAAGTGCATGCTGAGAAGATCTGCAAGGTCATGGACATGGCGATGAAAAACGGTGCGCCGGTCATTGGTCTCAACGACTCGGGCGGCGCGCGTATTCAGGAAGGCGTCGTCGCTCTGGGCGGCTATGCAGATATCTTCCTGCGCAACACGATGGCTTCAGGAGTCATCCCACAGATCTCAGCCATCATGGGACCCTGTGCAGGTGGCGCCGTGTACTCGCCTGCGCTCACTGATTTCATTTTCATGACGCGCAACACGTCCTATATGTTCGTCACCGGGCCGGATGTTGTCAAGACTGTAACGCACGAGGAAGTGACGCAGGAGGAACTCGGCGGTGCAAGCGTGCATTCCGAAAAGTCGGGCGTCTGCCACGTGGCCGCTGATAGCGAAGCGGACACGTTGTATTTGATCCGCAAGCTGCTGGGCTATCTGCCACAAAACAACATGGAAGACGCGCCTTTCGTCAACGGTGACGATCCGCTACGAATGGAAGAGGCATTAAATACGCTCGTGCCGGATGACCCAAACAAACCGTATGATATTAAGGAAGTCATTCGGCCGATAGTGGACAACGGGCAGTTCTTCGAAATCCATGAGAACTACGCACAAAATATCGTGGTCGGCTTTGCGCGATTGGGTGGACATTCGATTGGCATTATTGCCAACCAGCCGGCCGTGCTCGCCGGCGTGCTCGACATCGATGCCAGCGAGAAGGCCGCGCGCTTCGTCCGCTTTTGCGATTCTTTCAACATTCCTATCCTGACATTCGAAGATGTGCCCGGCTTTCTGCCCGGTACCAACCAGGAGCACCATGGCATCATTCGTTCCGGTGCCAAGCTGCTTTACGCATATTGCGAGGCCACCGTTCCAAAGTTGACCGTTATCACGCGCAAGGCCTACGGCGGCGCCTATTGTGTTATGTCATCCAAGCACATTCGGGGCGATGTCAATCTGGCGTGGCCGACGGCAGAGATCGCTGTGATGGGTCCCGACGGCGCGGTCAACATCATCTTTCGCAAGGAACTGGATAAGGCGGAGGATCCGGTCAAGAAGAAGGCCGAGCTGGTCGCCGATTACAAGGAGAAATTCGCCAATCCGTATGTCGCGGCGGCACGTGGTTACATCGACGATGTGATCGAGCCCAAGGAGACGCGTCCGCGCTTGATCAACGCGTTGGAAATGCTGAGCAACAAACGCGACGCCAACCCTGCCAAGAAGCACGGGAATATTCCGCTGTAATATGTCATCCTGAGGGAGCGCACGCTGCGAGCGAAGGATTTCCTCTAATTTCGGAGATTCTTCGCTGCGCTCAGAATGACATTCCGTTTGAGGTGTCATGTTCAAAAAAGTTTTGGTCGCCAATCGAGGAGAGATAGCGGTCCGTATTATCCGCGCCTGCCGCGAACTGGGCATCGAGACAGTGGCAGTCTTTTCAGAAGCTGACCGCAACGCATTGCACGTGCGCTACGCGGATGAGGCTTATTTACTGGGGCCGGCGCCTTCCCGTGAATCGTATTTGCGAGCGGACAAGATCCTGGACGTTGCCCGCAAATCGGGCGCGGATGCAATCCATCCAGGCTACGGCTTTCTGGCCGAGCGCCAGGACTTTGCAGAAAAATGCGTAGAGGCGGGAATCAATTTTATCGGGCCCAAACCATCCTCCATTGCAGCGATGGGAGATAAGGCTGTTGCGCGTGCGACTGTGATCAAGGCCGGCGTTCCCGTCGTACCCGGGACCGAGGATGTCGGCAACCTGACCGACGAGCAACTGCTTGCGAAAGCCCCGCAGATCGGTTTTCCACTGCTGATCAAGGCGACCGCGGGCGGTGGCGGAAAAGGCATGAGGGAAGTCAAGAGCCTGGATGAAATGCCGACCCTCCTCCAGTCCGCGCGACGCGAGGCGGAGTCTTCCTTTGGCGATGGAAATGTCTATCTCGAGAAACTGGTCGAGGGGGCGCGCCACATCGAGTTCCAGATTCTGGCGGACACCCATGGCAACGTGATCCATCTGGGCGAGCGTGAGTGCTCCATCCAGCGCCGTCACCAGAAACTGCTCGAAGAGTCCCCCTCCCCTTTCATGAACGAGGAGCTGCGCGCGAGAATGGGCAGTGTAGCTGTGAAGGCCGCACAGGCAGTGGATTACGTCAACGCAGGCACGATCGAATTTTTGGTGGATAAGGAAGAGAATTTTTATTTCCTTGAGATGAATACCCGCCTGCAAGTGGAACATCCGGTGACGGAGATGGTCACCGGCGTGGATATCGTGGCGGAACAAATGCGCATCGCGCGGGGCCGGCAGTTGTCCTACACTCAAGAGCAGATCCATTTCAATGGACACGCCATTGAATGTCGCATCAATGCCGAGGATCCATTCAATGGGTTCATGCCTTCTACCGGAAGAATCACGCACTCTCTGCTCCCCACCGGTCCTGGCGTCCGAATCGACACGGGTGTGTATCCTGGCTTCGAGATCACACCCTTTTATGATCCGATGATCGCCAAGTTGATCGTCTGGGGCGAGACGCGGGCGCAGGCTATTTTGCGGATGCGGCGCGCGCTCGAAGAATATCGCATCGTCGGCGTGCGGACGAATATCCCGTTCCACCAAACGCTGATGGATTCGCATCGCTTCATGGGAGGTCAGTTTGACACACGATTTGTGGAGGAACGTTTTTCAATGGAAGCCGCCGAGAGCAGCGCAGACAGCGCCGAGATCGCGGCGATCCTCGCCACGCTGGTGGCTCACCAGGAAAGCGAACGCTCCGCGCACATTGTCCGCCGCGGAGAGCGTGATACCAGCAATTGGAAGTGGGTGGGACGCTGGGAGCGGATGCACCGGTAGTTAGTAAGCAATTAGCGTTTAGCTATTCAGGACAACAAGCGATGAAATATATTACAACCATCGAAGGCCAGGAATTCGAAATTGAAGTCATCGACGAGCGTCAGGTCCGCATTGGCGATCGCCTGCTCGAAGTGGACTTTGAGTCAGTCAGCGGTCAGCCGGTGTTCTCGTTGATCCTGGCGGGCAAGTCCTACGAGTCCTTTGTCTACCCGGACGAGGAGGATTGGCAGGTGCTCCTGCATGGACGTCAATTCCAGGTCAAGGTGGAGGATGAGCGCGAGAAGCGACTACGAGCCGCGGCAGGAGGAGGCGTGGCCGAGGGCGGGGAGTTGCATTTGAGAGCACCCATGCCAGGTCTCGTGGTTGCAGTGCCGGTAAGCGAAGGACAGTCTGTTGAAAAAGGGCAGGTGCTGCTCATCCTCGAGTCCATGAAGATGCAGAATGAACTGAAGGCGCCTCGCGCCGGGACAGTGGAACGCATCCGTGTGAAAGCCGGTGAAAGCGTGGAGCAGAAGCAAACACTGTTGAGCGTACATTGACAAAGTAGTGGTCTCGATATATCCCGCAAAGACCATGCTGGACTACTCGACCACCGAGGACTGCTATGACTGAAGAACCACAGGAAATTGAAGTCAAGTTTTACGTGAAGAATTTGAAGAAACTGGAAGCGCGCCTGCGTGAGTTGAAGGCGCGTTTGATTCAGCCCCGAGTGCATGAGATGAATCTGCGCTTTGATACAGCCACGCATGAACTGGGACGACAGCAACGCGTCTTGAGATTGCGGCAGGATGAGCAAGTCCGTTTTACGTACAAGGGACCGAGCAGGAACGAATCAGGGGTCTTGAGTCGAACTGAGGTTGAAGTCACCGTGGATGATTTTGACAGGGCCAGACAATTCCTGGAGGCACTCGGCTTCGAGAAGTCATTCTTCTACGAAAAGTATCGCACCACGTATGATCTGGATGAATCGCACATCATGTTCGACGACACACCGCTGGGAAGTTTCATCGAGGTGGAGGGTCAGAGCGCAGAGAGTGTCCATGCCCTCTCTGAAAAGCTCGGGCTGAATTGGGGGGCAGCGATTGGAACCAGCTATTCCGCCCTCTTCGAGCGCGTCCGGGCCGTGCAGAAGCTCGAGTTCCGTGACATCAGTTTCGAGAACTTCCAAGGGCATGAGGTTGCGGCAAAGGATTTGGGAGTCAAAGCAGCGGATGAATAACGCAGGTCCAAAAGTTGTAACCACGGAGCACACGCAATCACCGAGAAGACCTTTTTAGAATCTCCGTGGTAAAGACTCTCCATATGGAAATTTGCGCGGAAACATCACGGGGCTTATACTAGTGGTGGGAGAGAAATCCAATGTCATCCAAAAACCCATACATCCTTGCAATCGACCTGGGCACGTCCGGCCCCAAGGTCGCCTTGTTCTCCGTGGTGGGAGAAATGGTCGGCAGTGAGTTCGAGGAAACGCCGCTTCATCTGCTGCCCAATGGCGGCGCTGAACAATCACCCGGCGATTGGTGGGAAGCGATTCGGAAAGCCACCAGGCGTTTGCTCGCGCAAGAGCTTGTCCATGCCAGCGACATCAGTGCCATCGCCATCACCGGGCAGTGGTCCGGCACAGTGGCAGTCGATCAGGAATGCAATGCCATTGGCAATTCCGTGATCTGGATGGATACCCGAGGTGCGCCGTTCATCGACAGATTAGTCCGGGGCGCACTGAATGTGGAGGGCTATGCTGTTGACAAGCTCATCAAGTGGATCAGCACTACGGCAGGCCTGCCGGGCCGCGCGGGGAAAGATCCGATCGCGCACATGCTTTTTCTCAAGCAAGCTCAACCAGAGCTCTACAAACAAACCTACAAGTTCCTGGAACCAATAGACTATATCGCCCTGCGGTTGACCGGTCAATTTGCGGCGTCATATGCTTCAATCACGCTATACTGGCTGACAGACAATCGCAATATCACTGACGTCAAGTATGACAAGGACCTGATCAAGCTCTCGACCATAGACCCCGCAAAACTGCCGGACCTGAAGCCTGCCAATAGTGTCCTGGGACATTTGCTCCCCGGCATCGCGAAGGAGTGGGGTCTGCGTGAGGATGTCCAGGTCATCATGGGTTCACCGGATACCCATTCCGCGGCAATTGGTTCTGGCGCGGTGCGTGACTGCGAGACGCATCTTTATGTCGGTACTTCCTCCTGGCTCAACTGCCATTTCTCATTCAAGAAGACGGATCTGTTCCATAACCAGGCCACGCTTCCCTCAGCGATCCCGGGCCGTTACCTGCTGGTGAATGAGCAGGAGTGTGCAGGAGTGTGCCTCCAATTTCTGCGTGATAACCTTTTCTTTCACCAGGATGAGCTATTCACAGGCGAAAAGCCGAAAAATACCTACCAGATCTTCGACCGCATTGCTGACGCGACACCGGCGGGCAGTGACAAATTGATCTTCACGCCCTGGCTGTATGGCGAGCGCGCACCGGTGGATGACCACACCGTCCGCGGCGGATTCTTCAACCAGTCTCTGAAGACGACGCGAGCCCACATGGTACGCGCGGTGTTCGAGGGGGTGGGGTACAACTCACGCTGGCTGCTGAAGTATGTGGAGCAATTCATCGGTCGCCGCGCAGATACGATCAACATGGTGGGCGGCGGTGCGAAGTCCACAGTTTGGTGTCAGATCATGGCTGATGTGCTGGACCGGCCCATTCGTCAGATGAAAGATCCGATCGAGGTCAATGTGCGCGGCGCGGCACTGCTCGCATCCGCGGCTTTGGGGCATCTGTCGTACGAGCAGATTGGCGCGCACGTCCCGGTGGCGAATACGTTCACGCCCAACCCGGACCACCGGAAGATCTATGATGAGCTTTTCAAAGAGTTCATCGCCATTTACGAACGCAACGGGAAGATCTACGCGCGGTTGAATCGGACACATTAGGAGCGCTGTGTTTCTGGAAACACTCCATTGATAAGTTACTTGTTGGTCGCGATACGCCCCGCCAAGAACATGCGGGGCTACTCGACCAGCAGAGGGCACAGAGAACAAATGAACATCGAAGATATTCTGTTCAAGAACATGGGGAAACTCCCTCCACGGCTCGTGGCCTGGATCGAAAAGCGGATTCGAAAGATACCGTCCATCAGCAGCAAGATTGACAGGGAATACGACGATATCATGACCGATCTGGAAGGCTCGGTGAAACCCTATACCGGGAAATTCCCCTCGTTCACGAACATCCCGGAGGTCGGGCGGGACCGGGAAGAAATCCTGCAGGATATGGAAGCGATGCGTGCGCAGGAAGAGTCGCACTGGAAGGATGGCTTTGTCTCAGGCGCGGTGTACCACGGGGATGAGAAGCACATCGAATTCCTCAATCAAGTCTATGCCATCAACTCGCAGAGCAATCCACTGCACGCAGATGTGTGGCCGAGCGCATCCAAGTTCGAAGCCGAGATCGTGGCAATGACCGCGAACATGCTGGGCGGCCAGGGCCAGGATATTCATGGCACTCTTTCATCGGGCGGCACCGAAAGCATTATGCTGGCAATGAGGACTTATCGCGATTGGGCGCGCGAAAGGAAAGGGATCACTCATCCAGAGATGATCGTTCCGGTCACCGCACACGCCGCCTTCGACAAGGCCAGCCAATATTTCAAGATCAAGACCATCCACATTGCGGTGGACAAAGATTTGCGCGCGGATGTCAACGCGGCGCGTAGAGCGATCAACCGCAACACGGTCGTGATTGTCGGTTCCGCACCATCGTTCCCGCACGGAGTCATTGACCCGATCGTGGAACTCTCAGAGCTTGCGCACCAGCGCGGCATTGGCTTCCACACGGATGCATGCCTGGGAGGCTTTGTCCTGCCCTGGGCGGAGAAGCTTGGTTATTCGGTTCCACCATTCGATTTCCGCCTGCCCGGCGTCACCTCGATCTCCGCGGATACCCACAAATACGGATATGCGGCGAAAGGCACCTCCGTCATTCTGTATCGCGGGCGCGACCTGCTTCATCATCAATACTACACCACGACAGAATGGCCCGGCGGTCTGTACTTCTCCCCCACATTTGCGGGCAGCCGTCCCGGTGCATTGAGCGCGGCCTGTTGGGCAGCCCTGACGTCCATTGGCGAGCAAGGGTATATGGACGCAACCGGGAGAATCCTTGAGACCGCCAAAAGGATTCGAGAGGGCATTCAACAAATTCCCGAGCTGCGTCTAATGGGCGATTCTTTGTTCATCGTCCCATTTGCTTCGGATACTCTGGATATTTACAAGATCCTCGACTATATGAGCCACAAGAAGTGGAGCCTGAACGGCCTGCACAAACCGACGTGCGTGCATCTATGCGTGACTCTGAGGCATACACAGCCCGGCATCGCCGAACGCTTCCTTTCGGACCTGCAAGAGGCTGTCGCTCATGTGAAAGCCAACCCCGCCGAAAAAGGGACCATGGCCCCGGTCTACGGCATGGCCGCCACGATGCCCATGCGCGG
>JAKOVF010000018.1 GCA_029782225.1 Chloroflexota bacterium
GGATACGCCAGTCCGCAAGATGATTCATGCTGCGGCATCCAGGTTGAAGACGCCGGTCACATTGGTTGCCTTAGTGGTGGAAGGTCACGACCCTTCGACAGGCTCAGGGCAGCGGCTGAGCGGCCTGTTTATCGGCGAGCCGCTCTCAGCTTGGAATGAAGCGGCAGATCTGTCCGCGCAGCGTCATATCCGCTGGTGCGACAAGCCATTGAACCGAGTCCTCTCCTGCGCACCATCCATGTATGACGAATTATGGACCGCTGCAAAGGCCATGTACAAACTCGAACCGGCGGTCGCGCCTGGCGGCGAAGTCGTGATCTACGCGCCACATCTGGATGTGGTCAGTCACGTTCATGGAAAATATATTTATGAAATTGGGTATCACACTCTGCCCTATTTTCTGAGCGATTGGGAGCATTTCAAGAATATCCCGCTGGGTGTGTTGGCACACAGCACGCATCTACGCGGTTCGGGTGTGATGGAAAATGGGATCGAAAAGCCGAATGTGAAGGTGACACTGGCGAGCAAAATATCCTCTGGCGATTGCGCTCGGCTAAATCTGGGTTACATGGATCCCGCAAAGATCAACCCGGTCGAATGGCAAAACCGCGAGGATGAAGGGATTCTCTATGTTCCGAAAGCGGGCGAGATTCTGTACCGCCTGAAAGACTGATATGGTTGAGCAGATTTTGCAATCTCATTTCACGCGTTATCCTGAAATACAGATCCAGGATGTTTATAAGCTTGTCCATCAAGCGGCCCTGGGATGTGAACACGCGATTTCGGATCCCGAGGATGCGCGCGTATGGCTGGAACGCGAAGTGAGCGAAATGGGAGAGGGACCGGTCGAGCCCGTGATGGACACCATCTCCGCAGACGGTGAAATCCTTCGCATTCACCTGCGGCCTTATATTGCTAACGGAAAGAAACTTGAAACATTGTTCACTGCCTTTCTTCGTACCGCCGCAGAATATCGAGGCGACCTGCACGTGCTTGAACACTATTGGAATATCGCAGTGAGCATGGGACAGTTCCCCGCTTCTGACATGCAAGAATTTATGCGGCCCGTCGAGGAAAAGAATTACCCGGCGGTCCATCATTCAGACATTTATCAAAAACTTTACCGTCCCGCATATCGGGTAGTTTGGAAGAAATCATTTACAGGTATGTCATAAAATGAAACCATAAGAAATCAACAACATTTCCTCGGGAGGGAACAATGACATACAAGATTGGGGTGGTGGGACTGGGGGTGATGGGCCATAACCTGGCCCTCAACATGGAACGGAATGGTTTTCCGGTGGCGGGGTACGATCTGGACGCCGCGAAAACAAAGGCCTTTTTGGAAGGCCCTGCTGTTGGTAAAAATATCATCGGCGTGGACTCACCCGCTGCGCTGATGCAAGTGTTGGAAAAGCCGCGCCGCATTCTCCTCATGGTGCCCGCGGGCGCGCCGGTGGATAGCGCCATCGCGCATCTCAAGCCGCACCTCGAGCCGGGGGACATCCTGATCGACGGTGGCAATTCCTTCTTCATGGATACCGAACGCCGCAATAAGGCGCTGGAAGGCGAAGGCTTCAACTTCATTGGCACCGGTGTCTCAGGTGGTGAGGAAGGCGCGCTGTGGGGTCCCGCAATTATGCCGGGCGGACAGAAAGAGGCCTGGGAAGCAACGGCTCCTATTTTCCGCGCGATCGCGGCCAAAGCCGAGGATGGTGAACCCTGTGTCGCATACATGGGGCCGCGCGGCGCAGGTCATTATGTGAAGATGGTTCACAATGGCATCGAATACGGCGACATGCAGCTTATTGCGGAAATCTACGACATCCTGCACCGCGGCCTGGGGCTTTCAGCACATGAGCTCCACGAAATTTTTGCCGAATGGAATGAAGGCGAACTCAAATCCTATCTGATCGAAATCACAGCCAATATCTTCAACAAAATGGATTGTGAGACCGGCCGCCCGCTCCTGGATATGATCCTCGACGAGGCGCAGCAGAAAGGCACCGGCAAGTGGACGAGTCAAACCGCCCTGGATATTGGGGGACCCATCCCGACCATCAACGCGGCTGTGGAAAGCCGCATCCTTTCCAGTTTGAAATCGCAGCGTGTGATCGCCAGCCGGGTCATTCATGGACCCAAGCCTGAGTACAAAGGCGATAAGCAGTGTCTCATCGACGCGGCGCGACAGGCGCTGCATGCCAGCAAGATCACCTCCTATGCTCAGGGAATGGGACTGCTCCGCATTGCCTCGGATGAATACAAATATGATTTGAACTTGAGCGAGATCGCGAAGATCTGGCGCGCGGGCTGCATCATTCGGGCGAGCTTGTTGGGTGACATCATGAGCGCCTACCAGCGCGATCCGTCGCTTGCCAATCTGCTGTTGGACGACTCGTTCCGCGCTGCTGTAGAGAGTCGACAAGAGGCTTGGCGCTTCACCGTGCAAACTGCAATTGGCATGGGCATCCCTGCACTTGCGTTGAGCGCGTCACTGGCCTACTTTGACGCGTATCGCAGTGAACGCCTTCCAGCCAACCTGACGCAAGCACAACGAGATTACTTTGGCGCTCATACGTATCGTCGCATCGATTGCGACGGCGTCTTTCATACGGACTGGGCAACAGTCGAAGCAGGAGTATGAGATGAAATACGGACTGAACATCAAACCCGAAGGTGCGCTGGATTTTGTCTCACTCGGAGCGCTCGTCCATCGCCTCGATCCCGGCATCATCCCCTTCCGCAAAGCCAACGAATGCCAGATCCATGTCAGCGGCGGAGAGTTCAACTGTGCAGCCAACCTCGCCAGTTGCTTCGGTCTCAACACAGGAATCGCCACTGCCATGGTGGATTATCCCATCGGCGACCTGATCGCCGAACGCGTCCGAGCCATGGGCGTGCGTCCCTTCTACAAACGCTTCAAACACAACGGGGTCAATGGTCCCAACATGGCAACCGTCTACAGTGACCGCGGCTTCGGCGTCCGCGCACCGGTCGTGTTCTACAACCGCTCAAACGAGGCCGCAGCTCAACTCAAGCCCGGCGACTTTGACTGGAATGGGATCTTCTCCAATGGAGTACGCTGGTTCCACAGCGGAGGCATCTTCGCAGCACTCTCGGAGACAACAGGAGAAGTCATCATCGAAGGGATGAAAGCCGCCAAGGCAGCCGGGGCTGTCACCTCCTTCGACCTGAATTACCGTGCCAAATTGTGGAACATCTGGGGTGGACAGGAGCGCGCACATGCCGTTATCCATCGCATCATCGAGAACGTAGATGTGCTGGTAGGAAATGAAGAGGATCTCCAGATGGGGCTGGGCATTCCGGGGCCGGAAGCCACCTCCCGGCCTGCCCTGAGCGGAGCCGGAGGGTCCAAGCTGGACCCGAGCACCTTCTTTGGGATGATCGACCAGGTGATATGCAAATATCCGCAGATCAAGATTGTCGCGACCACACTGCGAGAAGTCCAATCCACCAACAAGCATTGCTGGGGAGCGGTGGCGTGGATCGACGGAAAGACGTACCTCTCTCCCACCTGCGAACTGGATGTATACGACCGCGTGGGGGGCGGGGATGGATTTGCATCTGGCTTCTTCTATGGGCTCTTATCCGATGAGTGTGAGCAGGAGGCGGTCAACTTGGGCTGGGCACATGGTGCTTTGCTGACCACGTATCCCGGCGACACGACGATGGCGACGGTTGAGCAAGTGCGAGCTTTTGCTGGAGGCGCCTCGGCGCGAATTCAACGATAAATCAAGCTCAGGAGCGACTTATCGGGACATGTCGCCTCTACAAAAACTTTCGAATTTGATGCACACGTGTGCGTTCAAACTGAAGGAGATAAATCATGGAAAAAATGAAAGCTCTTGTATTCAAAGATGTTGGCAGGCTCGTGTTGGAAGAACGATGCATCCCGCATGTGAAAGAACCCGACGATGTGTTGCTCAAAGTAAAGAATGTAGGTATCTGCGGCTCAGATGTCAAGATCATCGAGGGCAAACATCACTTCAAGCCCGATACTGTGCTCGGACACGAATTCTGCGGCGAGGTTGTTGAGGTTGGGTCGCATGTACACCATGTCGAATTGGGCGACCGCGTGGCGATTGACAATAATATACGCTGCGGATTCTGCTCATTCTGCCGCATGGGACTCACCAGCCAGTGTGTGGACATCAAGACCAGCGCGCTGGGCGTGATGCGCGATGGCGGCTACGCGGAATACTGTCTTGTGCCCGAAAAGCAATGTTTCGTTCTGCCGGATGAAATTGATGATGTTTTAGGCACACAGGTGGAAACGCTGGCAACCGTTGTCAATGGCATGAACACGTTGCTCATGCTCCCATACGACTACGTGATGATCCTCGGGTTTGGACCCATCGGCTACCTGTTCGCTCAATTTGCAAAAAACATCGCGGCTAAAGTTGCTGTGACTGAGATCGATCCGTTCCGCATCAGCGTGGCAAGGCAATGCGGCCTCACCGTTTGGAATCCGAATGAAGAGGATGTGGTCAAGAACATCACTGAGTTCACTCACGGCCGCAAAGCGGATATCGTCATCGAGGCAACGGGAAATGCACTCTGGCAGGCGCTGCAATGTGTGACTCCCGGCGGAAAGGTACTGCCCTTTGGCATGGATTCCAGCATCAAGACCGAGATCATTCCGAACGAGATCACACGCTGGGCGACTAAAATCCTGGGTCTGTACCTGGGACAGAACACGATGGTCCCATCCATTCGGATCTATCAGGAGAACCGCCTCAATATGAAGCCTTTCTTCACCAAGGTCATTCCTCTGGAAGAAGGCCTGGGCGCATTCGATTGCCTGGGACTCAACCTGCAGGATCTGACCCATCATCCCAAGAGCGCGATGAAGATCGTGATGAAGATCTAGCCCTCACCCCCTGCCCATCGCCCTCCTTCGACTCCGCTGAGGATGCAGGAGGCGGGAACACAGAGAGAACACTATGACAAGAAAAATCAACATCGCAGTCATTGGAACAGGTCGCATGGGGAGCGTGCATGTGCGGAACATCGCCCGGCTCATCCCGGAGGCAAACCTTGTCGCTGTGTGCGATATCCGCCTGGAAGTGGCCCAGGCCGTCGCTGATGAATGTGGAATTCAACGCGTCGTGAAGGATTATCACGAACTGCTGGCTGACCCTGAGATCGAAGCCGTCTTGATCGCCACCAGCACCCCGACTCATGCCTTCATCATCAAGGACTGCGCCAGAACCGGCAAGCAGATCTTCTGTGAGAAACCGCTGGCAATGGAATTGAAGGAGATCGATGAGGCGCTGGAAGAAGTGGAGAAAGCCGGCGTCAAGCTTCAGGTCGGGTTTAACCGCCGCTTCGACAAGAGCTTTCAGCGCGTGCACGACATCGTCGCTTCAGGTGAGATCGGTCGTCCGTGCATCCTGCGCATCACAGACCGTGACCCCGACTTCCCTGCCATGGAATTCCTGCGCGTCTCGGGTGGGATCTTCCTTGACTTATCTATCCATGATTTCGATATGGCCCGTTTTCAGATCGGCGAAGTGGACGAAGTCTACGCCACTGGCAGCGTGTTGATCGAGCCGGAACTGAATGAGTTTGGCGATCTCGATACGAACGTCATCACGCTCAAATTCAAGAACGGCGTGGTGGCTGCCATTGATAACAGCCGCAAGGCCGTTTATGGCTATGACCAGCGTCTGGAGGTCTTCTGCTCGAACGGCACCGCCATAGCGAACAACGAAATGGAAACCACTGCTGTGAAGGGCGGCACCGGCGGATTCGTCTCTGCAAAACCGCCCTATTTCTTCATGCAGCGCTATGCTCCCTGCTACGTGGAGGAAGTGCGTCAGTTCGTGGAATGTGTCCGCGATGACAAACCTACTCCGACCACCGGAACGGACGGTCGCGCCGCGGTTGTGCTGGGACATGCGGCGTGGAAGTCTTATCGTGAGAACCGGCCGGTCAAGGTGAGCGAGATTGGCTAGAACGACCACCGACCACAGACAATGGACCATAAAACATCCTCGTCGTCCGTAGTCTATCGTCGCCGTCAATTCAGATTTTTCCATGACTGAAACAAAGCACCTCCACCAACCTTCTGAAGATCAATACCTCAACTGCATTCGCTGCGGGTTGTGTTTATCTGTTTGCCCCACGTACCGCGAGCATTTGAGTGAGCTAGCCTCCCCGCGTGGAAGGGTGGCGTTGACGCGCAAAAGCCTGGAAGGCCAACTGGAACTGAGTCCGAATCTGATCGAGCAGATGTACAGCTGCTTTGCTTGTTTGGCCTGCAACGAAGCCTGCCCGGTGGGCATCCGGCCTGCTGATCTGGCTCTGGATATGCGCAGCTTGCAGGAAGAGTCTCATCCAACTAGCTGGAAGCAAACTCTGTTTGGAAGCCTCATTCCCAAACCAAAACGCATGGAATGGGTCACATTGCCGTTACGGCTTTACGAAATGACGGGCCTGCGCCGAGCGGCTTACGCGGTTGGATTAAATAGATCGCTCCCTTCCCAACTGCGCGACATGGAAGCGATGCTGCCGCATTTGCCACAACGTCCCCTGAGACAAGCTTTGCCGGAGGTGATTGAAACAGAAGGCCAGAGTAAATACCGGGTTGGCTTTTTCCTTGGATGCGCGCAAAGCCTGATGTTCGCCGAGGAAAGCGCAGCGACCGTCCGCGTGCTGGCGCGCAATGGATGTACAGTCATCACACCGAAGGAAACCGTCTGCTGTGGAATGCCGGCAAAAGGTTACGGACGAGTTGACCTGGTTCAGCAGCAGGCCAGACACAATATCGCGCTCTTCGAGCAAGTCAATGTCGAAGTCATCGTGACCGACTGCGCCACGTGCGGTTCCATGCTCAAGGAATATGGTCAGCTTCTCGCCGATGATTCAGAGTGGGCTATGCGCGCCAGCGCGTTCAGCCAGAAGGTCCGTGATGTGAGCGAATTCTTAATGCAAATTCCTCTTGAAAAGCCTAACGGACGAATCGAAGCGCGCGTTACCTATCATGATCCCTGCCACCTCGGCCGCGGACAAGGCGTGTGGAAACAGCCGCGTGAGCTTCTGCGCATGATCGACGGTCTTGAATTTGTGGAACTGCCTGAGGCAGATTGGTGCTGTGGCTCGGCGGGCAGTCAGCTCATCACACATTACGAAACTTCCACAAAAGTTTTAGATCGCAAGATTGAAAACATCGAAAGCATACAGGCCGATTATGTCGCATCGGGTTGTCCTGGCTGCCAGATGCAGTTGAACGCTGGAATGCGCCGCCGAGCTGCAAATGTAAACATCGTACATCCAATTCAGCTGTTAGACTGGGCGTACCGTCAGGACTCGAAAGTCTCCAGACTTTCGAGTTTCCAACGTCGGGTCCCCCTCGGGGATGATAAGACGTTGGAGTCCGTCAGGTAATATGAATAAAAACATTATCAACCAGCTCGAAGCGATCATTGGCAGAGACGGGGTTCTTCACACCCCGGAAGACCTTGCTGTTTACAGTTACGATGGAACGTTTGAAGAACACTGCCCGGATGTGGTTGCACTGCCGCGCACTACAGAACAAGTGAGCCGGATCGTAAAACTCGCGGCGCAGGAATGCATCCCGGTGGTGACGCGCGGGATGGGGTCCGGGCTGACCGCGGCATCCGTTCCCTTCAGCGGCGGCATCACGCTTTCGATGACGCGCATGAACCACATTCTCGAGATCGATGAAGTAAATGCGACGGTTCACGTTGAAGCGGGCGCTGTCACCGCCGATCTGCAGACTGCGGTGGAAAAATGCGGCCTCTTCTATCCACCCGATCCGTCCAGCATCCGCCACTCGACCATCGGCGGGAACATTGCCTGCAACGCCGGTGGACCCCGCTGTTTGAAGTACGGCGTGACCGGCGATTATGTGCTCGGCCTGACCATTGTGCTGGCAGACGGGTCCATCCTTCGCACGGGCGGCAAGGTCATCAAGGATGTTGTGGGATATGACCTGAATGCGCTCATGACCGGCTCAGAAGGGACTCTGGGAATCATCACTGAGGCCCTGCTGCGCCTCCTCGCGAAGCCGACGGCGGTGCGCACTGCACTGGTTGAATTCCCGGCTCTCGCAGATGCCTCCCGTACGGTCAACGCAATCCTCTCGGCGGGCATTGTCCCCGCCACACTGGAACTCATGGATGAAACGGCCATCGCCTGTATCGAGGAAGCAATGCATCTTGGCTTACCACTCGATGTGGAAGCCACACTACTTATCGAAACCGATGGCAATGACGAAGCAGCAGTTTTGCGTGAGATCGAAGCCGTCGCCGCGATCTGCCGCCAGTGTGGGGCGCGCCAGGTCAATGTCGCCGGGAATGAGGCGGAGCGTTCGCAGTTATGGAAGGCCCGTCGTTCCGTCGCTCCGGCCCTCGCGCGTAAGACCCCCAATAAATTAGGCGAAGATATTACCGTGCCACGCAGTGAAATCCCTGAGGCCATCCGTCGCTTGAAAGTCATCAGCGCGAAATACGGATTGCCCATCGTCATCTTTGGTCATGCCGGGGATGGTAACTTACATCCCAACATCCTGTTCGACAAACGCGACAAAAAGCAATGGGCAAAGGTCGAGCAGATGGTCGCAGAGGAGTTTGCACTGGCGCTCGAACTGGGCGGCACACTTTCAGGCGAACACGGTGTTGGCAAACTTAAGCGCCCTTATATGGAAAAGGCCCTCGGGCCGGTTTCCATCCGAATCCAAAAAGATATCAAGCAGGCACTCGACCCGCTGAATATTCTCAACCCGGGAAAAGTATTACCCGATTAGTGTCACTGCGAGGCGGCACACTTCCGCCGAAGCAGTCTCTCAAATCATCCGGAGATTGCTTCGTCGCACACCGTCCTGCGTTCGGTGCAGGGAAAAGCGCTGCTCGCAATGACGGAAACAATCAAAAGGAGCAATCACATGTCAGACGCAATCGTACCAAAAGGATTTCTACCCACCAATCAGCCCGATCTCTTCTTTGAAGATAACGGCGTTGGCCGCATGAAAAAGGAAGTCTGGGAAGCCAGCGACGAGCAGATCGATACCATCCTGGCAGATTACGGGGTCCCCTCGCCGGTGGAGTGGGGCAAGCCAGGTTCCTACATCCAGACCACGACCCGCTGGCAGGTGGAAGCCAACCGCAAGAAGAACGATATTGTCTTCATTCCAGTCGGATGCACCGAACTGCACGGGCGCCACCTCCCCAGCGCGGCCGACACCCTCTATGTCAGCGCGATCTGCGAAGGCGTGAGGCGTTTCACCGCGAAGCGCGGCGCGCCCGTCAGCCTGGCGCTGCCTCCCCTGAATTACGGTGGACATCCGTATCATCACATGGGCATGCCGGGCACCGTCATCGTGCGCGAGCACGTGGTGCGTGAGATGATGATCGATGTGATGCTTGGCCTGTGGAATGACGGCTTCCGCAAGCAGCTCATCGTCAACAACCACGGGCATCTTTGGATGCTTGAATCAGCAGTACAGGAATTCATGAAGCGCTATCAGTTGCCGGGTATCTTCCGGGTTATTGACTGGCATCGCGGCGTCCGTGAATTTTTCCGCCCGACGGAGCGCGGCGGCCAAATGACCACCAACTTCGTCCACGCGGATGAGTCCGAGACGTCACTCAGTTTGCTCCTGCACCCTGAAATGGTGGACATGAATTATGCAGTCGATACCGAAGGCAAGAATTATCTGCCTGAAGGTCACTTCGACAAATCGGTTGACCCGTTCGGGCGCCCAAGCCGCTGGTCTGAAGGCGAAGGACATTTTGCGATCGAGATCGCCGCGACGCCGGAAGGTGTGGTCGGCAAGGCAAAGTCCGGGCTGGCACAAAAAGCCAAGCGGCCGATGGCAGCTATTTTGAAGTACCTCACACTGTGGCACGATGACGTGCTGAACGCGTTTCCAGCCGGGACCGTTCCACCAGTGGAAGAAGTTACCCTTCGCACCGAAAAAGAGATGGAACCTTACTTGCGCGAACCACTCAGCGAAGGCTGGAAAACTGTCTATGGCATCCCGCGCATTGGACAGGGCACGGAAGTCTGATATGTCATTGCGAGCCCGTAGGGCGAAGTAATCTATTGGAAATTGGGAGATTGCTTCGTCGGCCTGCGGCCTCCTCGCAATAACACAAAGAATTACAAGGAGCAATCATATGAAAGGCACAATGCAAGGTGTTACCCTGATCGCAGATTGGGATCCCAAGCCGGGATTCAAGCTTGGTTCCAAAGACATCGAAGGCCGCCAGACTTATCTCGGAAGCCAGGTTTGGCGGCATCCGCGCTTTGAGATCCGCGAATACGATATTCCCACTCCCGGGCCAGAGCAGGTGGTGATTGAAATCAAAGCCTGCGGCATCTGCGGCTCGGATGTTCACATGTCACAAGCCGAGAAGGATGGCTACATCTTTTACCCTGGCCTGACCGGTTTCCCCAGCATTCTGGGACACGAGTTTTCCGGCGTGATCGTGGAAGCTGGAAAGAACGCGCGCGACAAGCGCACCAACAAACCTTTCAAAGGCGGTGAGCCGGTTACATCAGAAGAAATGTTGTGGTGCGGGCAATGCAAACCCTGTGCCGACGGCCAGCCCAATCACTGTGAGCAATTGGACGAAGTTGGTTTCAATGTCAACGGCGCGTACACCAAGTATATGGTCCTGCCGTCTCGGACTGTCTGGAGCCTGGAACCGCTGCGTCAGAGATACAAAGGCGATGACATCTTCGTTGCCGGCAGTCTCGTCGAGCCAACTTCGGTCGCCTACAACGCCGCGATCGAGCGCGGCGGAGGCATTCGTCCCGGTGATCGGGTTGTGGTCCTTGGCGGCGGACCGGTGGGCATCGCGGCCTGCGCCATTCTCAAGCGGGCGGGCGCGTCGAAGGTCATTATTTCCGAAACCCAGCCCGAACGCGCTGCAATGGCATTAAAGCTGGGCGCAGACTACCATGTCAACCCGGCAAGGGAGGATTTCGCCGACCGTGTGCTCGAGATCACGGATGGCATGGGCGCGGATATGTTCATGGAAGCCACCGGCCTGCCGGAGGTAGTCTATCCAGGCATCGAGCGCGTCATCTGGGAAGGACGGACCTTGCTGAGCACAGTGGTTGTCACTGCACGTGCGGAAGCTAAAATGCCTGTCATGGGCGAAGTGCTGCAGGTGCGCAAGGCACGCATTGTCGGCGCACAGGGGCATTCCGGTCATGGCAATTTTCCGCGGGTGATTGACTGCATGGCGTCGGGCATGGACATGACTCCGATGAGCACCAAGAAGATCAGCCTGGAAGAACTGCCTGAGAATATTATCAAACTGCAGACCGACCGCTCGGAATGCAAGGTAACGTATATCGCGAATTAAGCCCTCACCCCTAGCCCCTCTCCCCAAATGGGGAGAGGGGCTTAAGAAATCATGAAACTATCCATTGTCCTTTCCACTCAATCCGCGCAATTTCAGGCCGCGACATTCAAAGGCGAGCTTGAGACGAACCTCTCCTATATTTCTTCGCTTGGCTATGACGGCGTTGAGCTTGCGATTCGTGATCCAAAATTAGTAGACATGGATCATTTGGAATCGCTCGTAGCAGAATACAACTTGAGAGTGCCGGCGATTGGGACGGGTCAAGCCTGGGGTGAGGAAGGTCTTTCTTTCACGGATCCAGACCCAAAGGTCCGCTTTGAGGCGATTGAGCGGATCAAGAGTCACATCCCGGGCGCGGTCCGCTTCGGCGCAGTGATCATCATTGGCCTGATCCGCGGCATCGTCAAACCGGGCGTGGAACAATCACAGGCAATGGATTGGCTGATTGAAGCGCTGCGCGAGTGCACTGCGTCCGCGCGACAGTTTGGAGTTCAACTGGCGCTGGAACCGATCAATCGTTACGAGACTTCTCTGATCAACAACGCTTCGCAGGGATTGGAATTAATTAAGAGCGTGGGGATCGATAACTTCGGTTTGTTGCTGGACACTTTCCACATGAACATTGAAGAGCCAATCATCGAGGACAGCATTCGGGCCTGTGGAATGCACATCTTCCATTTTCACGTTGCAGATTCGAACCGCTGGTACCCGGGCGCAGGACATGTCGACTTCAAAACAGTCCTTCAGACGCTCGCTCAGGTGGATTATCAAGGCTGGGTTTCCGGCGAGTTTTTGCCCACGCCGGATGCTACAACTGCTGCACAAAGGAGCATTGCTTTTCTGCAGAGTGTACAAAGCGCGCAACAGCATGAAGTATAGACTGTTCACACGGCAGAAATTTCGGGATGCAAATCCTAGCTAGTCGATGGTTTTGGGACTTCCTGCCAGCGGCCGCCGTGTTGACTCCAGCGCTCTCGCCAGGCCTCGGCAACCTCACTTTGCAGCCGTAACGTACAACACAACGGCTGTCCGCCTCTTGTCATCTGAACAGATAACTCATTCCAAAGCTGGCCGGGTCGGTTTTGTATTTCGATGATGTTTTTTCGAGGAATATATGAGAGAAGCCAGCCCTGCTTGACGCCTAATTCCTCCTGAATCACTACCAGATAATTGCTTGTGAGTAACAAGAGCGTATTGGCCAGGATGGGCCGCGGGAAGAAATACCAGCGGGATTTCCAGACATCTGGCTGAAAGACCAGTTCTTCCAATTCCTCACCTGGCAACAGGCCATAGATCTTTGCACCATTCGAAAACTTGCTGGGCAAATCACGCAAGGCCTGCCGCGCATGCGGGCGAGACGCTTTCTCTCCCATATCAGCCTGTTTGGGCCCCGTAGCCTGCAACAATTGCTGCAGGAACGGGGAGAGGCCGTCCCATGCCACCGTATTGAATTCCATAGTAAACCGAGTGGTTGTATCCTGCTCCTGAGCAACAATCTCCAGAAACCCGTAAAGCAGCAATAACGTGACCTTCATGTAAACAAGATCATAACCCTGGATACATGTGACTTGAGGTTCCTCATCTGGCCAGATGGATGCAAGGAGATGGGTCACACCAGTGTCGGTAAACAGCAGGGCTTGCCCTGGCACATAGCACCATCCGCGCTGAATCTGCGGCGGAAACATAATAACGGCTTGTATGTTCTCATGGGCAGCCAGCGCGGCTACGGCAGGAGATTGCAGCTTGGTGGGCAACTCCGAGATATTTCTCAGCAGGGAAGCGTGGGTGTTAAAACCTCGTGCTGTAACTTCTTTCTTCAATTCAGCCAGGCGGTGCTTTTCAGCATCTGTTGATCGAGCCATAAGACGCTCCAACTCCAGATACCTGAGAAAAAAAATGGACAACTTTCTTTCGCTATATGAACAGACTGGGGCTTCATGAATCAGCCAACTTGCTCTTCGTCAAATACCGTATGGGATATGATAACATAGTCTGATGAGGCAAAGAGAGGCAGCATAAAAAACTCTTCCTGCAGATTATTTTGGTCGATCATATTGATTTTTTTCTCGCAGGGGTGTCAGCCTCGCGCAGCAACACCCATCCCTGCAAGCACTACCCCCGAACCTCGTGTGACCGTCCTGGATCAGCGTGAATATGTTGTGCACCAGCAATTGACGCTCGTCAACGAAGGGCCCGGCCAGCCGGAGAAGCAGAATATTTGGGTGGCATTGATTCGAGATTTTCCTCCCTATCAGAAAGTGAGGTCAATGGAGATTTCTCCCAAAGATTATAGGTTGGTGGTCGATGAATACAGCAACCATTATGCTGAGTTTGATTTTTCCATGCAACCGGTCGCGACAACCCAAACGATAACCATCGATTATCGGGTGGACGTTTACGAATTGGGATATGATCTCTCAGGGTGCCAGGGGCAACTCCCGGACGATTTCATCCAGCCCGAATTGCATATCGAATCCGCTAATCCGCAGATTGCAGCTCTCGCGCGGGAACTCTCACGAGGTAACAGTACCGTTTGTCAGCAAACACGGGCCTTTTATGATTACACAGGCGATAAGTTGAACTACAACTTCAATGGAGAGAATTGGGGAGCGCAGGCAGCGCTTGGCCCAATGGGGGCTGATTGCACTGAATACTCCGACTTGATCGTCGCGCTCAGTAGAGCACAAAGAATCCCGGCACGGTATTTTGAGGGATTGTTGTATTTGGATAAGGAGACAGGTGCTATTGCCCAAACCGAACACGCCTGGGCGGACGCGTACATGCCGGGGATCGGCTGGGTTGCAATGGATCCCACCCTGGGACGGCCGCTGGTCAATCGAGATACCTATTTTGCCCATTACACGCCGGATCATATCATTGTCACAATGGGAGCGAACCCTTCGGTATTGCGGGGCAGCAGCTATTGGACACATCTCTACTGGCCGGGGAATATTACCAAGATACGTGTCGAAGCAGGAAAATGGGAGATAAATCTGGTCCAGAAGTAGCAACAAATCTTACACAGGAGTTTTTAACAAGATACACCCCTCATCCCTCATCAGAATGTGGATAAGGGGTAATAAATGATAGATGACAGGAAACGTGCTAGTTTACTCCCCACGCTTGCGTAGATAAGTGTGCATGATCACCGATAACACGATGATCAAACCATAAATGAACTGGGTCCAGAATCCGGTCAAGCCGACGGCCACAGTCGCAGCTTCGATGGCGCCAATAATAAAGGCGCCGAGAAACGTTCCGAGAATCGTACCGGTACCTCCAAATACAGACGTTCCACCCAGGAAAACGGAAGCCAGGGTATTCAGCAAATAACCATCGCCCACACTGGGCCAAAAGTAAGCAACGTAAAAACTGTAGAGCAGACCGGCGAAGGCCGCGACAAGACCAATCAACATAAATGCCTGCGTGCGGACTCGTCCAGTGTTAACTCCCATCAACTCGGCGCTGTTCATGTTGTCACCTGTCAGGTAGATATGCGCCCCAAATTTATGGCGGTTTAGGAGCACCCAACCAATGATCGTGACCACGATCAACCAGATCATCTGCATCGGAAGGTATTTACCGATCTTGCCGACGAGTAGCGGGTAAAAAAAGGTTGGTTTAATATATTCCAAAGAAAAATTCGCCCCTTGCGTAAGCACCAGTACGGCACCCCGCCATAAGAATTGAGTACCGATGGTAACGACAAGCGAAGGAATGCCGAATTTGACAATGATGGACCCATTGAGCCAGCCAATAAGAACTCCAGTCAACAGGGCAGCGACAATTGCCAGGAATACCTGAAGGGTCGCATTATGGATAAAGGCTGTAGCAACGTATGTATAGTTAAACGACACCATGCCCATGCCCATAATGGAGGGGAAGGAGAGATCAATCTCCTTAGCGATCACCACAATCGTCAGAGGAATGGCCATGATGGCAAAAAATGGGATGGAGGCCATGAAGGCCGAGTATATCTGCGGAGCTAAAAAGGTTCTGGGGGCTGAAATAATAAATATCAACCACAGGGCCAAAAAGACTCCCAGAATCCCAAGCTGGGCGCTATTTGTGCGGGCAAATCTCCGTAGATCGAAGGGCACGGTGTAGTGCTGGCTGACTGCGGGCGCGCTTCTGTTGGTTTCAGGTTTCATTGCATCCATCCTTTTAATCTAGGCGGCCGGTTTCTGCAACCCGTACCATCTTTTCTATCAACTCATTCAGGCCAATATGTTTTGTGATAAATTCACCGGCTACCCTTCCTCGGTCAATTACCACCACACGATCCGCAACATTGTAGACATGCAGGATGTTGTGGTCAATAAAAATAGCTGACTTGCCGGCCTGCTTGATGCCCTTGACGAAGTTAACCAATTTAGCGGTCTCTTTGAGAGAGAGGCCCATGGTAGGTTCGTCAAGAACTACTATTTCAGCATTGAAGAAAAGGGCGCGGACGATGGCGACACCCTGTTTCTCACCACCAGAATAGCTGCCGACGTGTGAATCCGGACTCACTGCCTGGGAGGTAAAGCCCATGGACTCTGTCATCAGCCGGTGGGTTTCATCCCTCATCCGTTGAATGTCCAGGAAACCCAGCGAGTTGCAGAGCTCGCGTCCCAGAAAGATATTGCGCCAGAGGGTCTGCAATTCGGCCAGAGCTCGCTCCTGATATACGGTTTCTACTCCCAGCTCCCTGGCCTTGGGAACGGTCAGATGATCAACTTTTTTACCGTTGAACAGGATTTCGCCCGATGTTGGCTGATAATAACCGGTGATAATCTTGATGAGGGTGGATTTTCCGGCGCCATTATCTCCCAGCAAACCGACAATTTCGTTCTGACCTAATTGAAAGTTGATATTCTCAAGCGCCCGGACTTCTCCAAAGGATTTAGACACATTTCTAAGTTCGAGGCGATAATTCTCCATACGATCATCTCCGCTAAATGGTTGATCATGGCAAGGGCTAAATGGCAAGAGGCATCCCGGGCCATCTAGCCCTTGTACCTACTATTCTTGGCGCTCGTCAATGATAGCAGAGCGTCAACAAGCTGATGATGGCGCCGCTTTAGCGAATCTGCTTCGTCACCAACTCTGCCAGTTGATCGATATTGTCCTTATCAGCAAAGCCAGCGCCCGTATCGATCTGCAGACCGGCGAAACCATAATTCTTGGTGAGACAAATCTGCAGGACGCCGAAGTAACCTTGCAGCCATTGCTGCTGGTCGATTACGAGCTGGAGCCAGCCACCCTTGATCGCTGTAACAGCGTTCCCGGACATATCGAAACCAGCGGCATAGACTTCACCCGGCTTCTTGCCAGCAGCTTCCAGGAAGGTCTGCACGGTGCCGGTCAGATTGCCATGATCCGTCACCATGAGCTTAATATCAGGATTAGCGGACATAATACCAGTGAAGACTGGCACGCCAGCAGCGGCACTCTTATTCGTAGCATCATCTATTTCCTGATAGATCACTGTCAGCCCGGCTTTTTCCAGGGCATCCTTGACACCCTTGGTGCGTTCACCGCGGCCGGCCTGCGCCATCAGGCCCCACAGGAAAGCCTTATCCCCAGCCTTAACGCCGGAGCGTTTGACCGCCTCCTCGCCGAGAGCATAGCCTGCCTGGTAGAGGATGGCGCCAGCATAGCCAAAACCTTTAGAAGCGTATTGAGCCTGTGCTGTCGGCAACTGCGTGTTCATGCTGGTCACGATAATGCCCTGCGACTCGGCATCAGCAATCAAAGGGTCGAATGCAGTGTCACCTGGATGACCCATGATCGCAATACCATCGGGTTTGGTGGCTACAGCTTGTGTGAACTGCGTAGTCATCTTTGCAGGATCCCAATCAGACCAGACGTATTCCACATCCGCGCCAGTATCTTTGGCGGCCTGGAGCGCGCCGTTATAAACGACGGTCTCAAAACCGCCGCCTGGTGTTCCGCCAGGGAAGAAGACGATTTTCGTGCCGGAGCACCAATTGGTTCCCGCAGCGGGAGCACCACCTTCAGTTGCGGCCGGGGCAGCGGTCTCGGGAGCTGTGGTCGCCGGCGCACCAATCGTAGGGCCTGCGGCGGAAGGGGGTTCGGTCGCAGATGGACCGCAGGCCGCTATCAGTATGGATAGTAAGGTGATTACTGGAATGATCCGTGAGACATTCTTGAACATTTGAGCCTCCTGAAATCTTTTTGAAAGGACACTGGAAATCTTCAGCAGATTTCGCGCTTCTCGTAAATTGAAACAAGCGATTTTCCTTTTCCTGCCCGGAGCCTCCTTTCGCGATCCAATCGGGATACGGACATAACTCAGCAATTGGACAAGCACATCCAGCATGAGCCAACTAATAGATCAGGCTCAAAATTCCTTTCGTTACCGATCCCACCCTTTTATCAGCACCAGACTACTTGGTTCACCTGTGTAAGACGAATGCTCCTGAGTACCTGCGGCACAAATAGAGCCAAACAGTTGCCTTGATCGCTGTAAACGGGAACAATCTCCCGACGGTTCCGCAACTGTGACCAAATTCTGACGCCAACATCCGTATGCCTGTCCACTTGAACCCTCAGGCGCTTCCTAAGCTTGTAGACCTCTGTTCAGGTGGTAATACAAATCGTTCCAGCGTAGTTTTTCCTTGAATTCATCGACACAAGTGTTCTCATCAATCAACAGGAATTCAGTCCCAGCCATTTCAGCAAAATCCCCTAAATGCTCAGCCGTAACGGCGTAGCTGAAGCCTGTGTGATGTGCACCTCCAGCATAGATCCAGGCCGCGGCGGCCGTCTTAAGGTTGGGACGCGGCAGCCACAGCGCACGCGCGACTGGAAGCTTGGGCAGTGGCGCCTCGGTCGGGATTACGTCCACGACGTTTGCCACCAAGCGGAAGCGCTGACCCATGTCCATGATGGATGCACAGATCGCAGGTCCTGTATTGGCATCGAAGATCACGCGCACCGGATCGGCCTTGCCACCGATCGAGAGTGGGAGTACATCCAGTCTGGGTTTGCCCTTCGCAATGGACTCGCAAACTTCGAGCATGTGCGCGCCCAACACTTTATCCCCGGAGGCATCGAAATGGTAGGTGTAGTCCTCCATAAAGCTGACGCCACCCGGCAATCCGGCGCACATTACTTTCATGGCGCGCACCAGGGCAGAGGTCTTCCAATCGCCCTCTGCGCCAAAGCCATAGCCATCGCGCATCAGGCGTTGAACGGCCAGGCCAGGCAGCTGCTTCAGCCCATATAAATCTTCGAATGTGGTGGTAAAGGCCTTGAAATTTCCGGCGCTCAGGAAATTACGCAGGCCGATTTCGATCCGAGCGCCCTCGCATACAGAAGCATGCTTCTCACCACCGGGCCTCAACGCAGCAGGGACTTCATATTCATCAAGATAGGTTTGCACCAATTGTTCTACTTCGGCGTCTGAGGCCTCGTTTACCGCTTTGACCAGATCCCCCACCCCGTAGCCATACACATCGTATCCGAAACGGAGTTGCGCCTCGACCTTATCGCCTTCGGTCACGGCTACATCGCGCATGTTATCGCCAAAGCGGGCGATTTTTGCGCCCTGCCAGTCTGCCCAGGCGCAGGCCGCGCGCACCCAGGTACCGATCTCTGATTGAACTTCCGCATCCCGCCAGTGACCCACAACAACCTTGCGATTAAGTCTCAGGCGGCTGCCAATAAAACCGAATTCCCTGTCGCCGTGTGCGGACTGATGCAGGTTCATGAAATTCATATCGATCTCGGACCAGGGGATTTCGCGCCCATACTGAGTATGCAAATGTAAGAATGGCTTCTTGAGAAGGCTCAACCCCGCTATCCACATTTTGGCGGGCGAGAAGGTGTGCATCCAGGTAATGAGGCCGGCGCAGTTCTTCGTTGAATTCGCTTCGAGGCAGAGTTCGCGGATCGCCTCGGGCGTGGTCAACACCGGCTTGAATTTGACCTGTACAGGGATGGAGGTGGAAGCATCCAGCGCGGATGCAATCTCTCGAGAGTGCACCGCGACCTCTTCCAATGTCTTTGGACCATATAGATGCTGGCTGCCGGTCACGAACCAAATTTCGTATTGCTTTAGATCGATCATGATTTACTCTCCTGACAAATGAAATAATTACTACTGACCATAGACATGAGTGTAGCGATAGTGCAATTTCTCTACATCTTCCATTGGGATTTCATCTGGTGTGCCAATTTGCAGGGCCAGCCAGACGGTTTTGGCATTGTCCTCGGTCATGATCGCTGCCTTGACCGCCGACTTCGCGTTCTTACCAATCGCAAATACACCGTGGTTCTTGAGCAAAACCGCGGGTGATTTCCCGATACTTTCCACGACCACTTTGCCAATAGCCTCATCACCGATCAATGCGAACCCGCCGCATGGAATGGGCCCACCGAATTCATCAGCAATCGCTGTCAACACGACAGGAATGGGTCTATTGACAGCAGCAAAAGCAGTGGCGTAAGCAGAGTGGGTATGGACCACGCCGAAGACATCCGGGCGATGCTTATAAATGTAAAGATGACTGGCTGTATCTGAGGATGGTTTGAGGTTTCCTTCGATGATCTCCCCTTCCAGATTTACAACGACCATATGCTCGGGACGCATCTCTTCGTAGCGGATGCCTGAAGGTTTGATGACAACCAGGCCTGTCTCCTGATCCCGCGCGCTGACGTTCCCGCCCGTCCACACTACGAGGTTGTTCTTCGGTAACTCCAAATGTAGTTGCACTAATTCTTCTTTGAGTTTGTCAAGCATACCTGTCTCCAATTATTCGATATTCGTTCTTCGATATCGAATATCCAATCACTTCTACCTCAGCCCGTCCACGGCTGCTCTTTCAATGAGAAGCCCTCTTTTGTAGCGCGCCATGAACGCCGAAAATCCATCCACATCCCGTGGATCGGGAGCGACCGTCGTGCCATTTTCGCCTGCAAAAACCTTGTTGGCGAGATAGGCTTCCAAAGGTTCATTTGCAGCTTTATTAAGCATGTAGGATGCAAGCACTGCAATTCCCCATGCGCCACCCTCCCCTGCGGTCTCCATCACGGAGACGGGAACGTTCATTGCCGCTGCCATGATCTTTTGACCCACTTCCTTTGTCTTAAAAAAGCCGCCGTGGCCAAGGAGCTGGTCGATCCTCACTTTTTCCTGTTCAAAGAGAATATCCATTCCGATCTTCAATGCGCCAAGAGAGGAAAACAGATGCGTGCGCATGAAGTTCGAAAGAGTGAAGCGGCTCTCGGGTGTACGGACAAACAGAGGACGCCCCTCCTCAAGATGAGTGATGTGTTCGCCCGAAACATAATTGTAGGCAAGCAATCCGCCGCCATCCGCATCGCCCATCAGTCCCTGCTGGTACAGCATTTCATATAGCCGGGACTCGCTGATTTCCACACCAAGCGTCCTGGTGAATTCCTGGAATAAATCCACCCATGCATTGAGATCGGACGTGCAGTTGTTGCTGTGTACCATGGCGACAGGTTTGCCTGTGGGAGTGGTGACTATGTCGATCTCAGGATACAGTTTTGACAGAGCCTTTTCCAACACGATCATGGCAAAGACGGATGTCCCTGCGGAGACATTGCCTGTTCGCTCTGCAACGCTGTTGGTTGCGACCATGCCCGTTCCCGCGTCGCCCTCGGGTGGACAAAGGGGGATACCCCCTTGTAGACCTCCCGTGGGATCGAGCAGTCTTGCACCTTCCTCGGTAAGAACGCCTGCGGCATCCCCTGCGAGGAGAACCCTGGGTAGGATGTCCTGTAGCTTCCAGGAAATGTTTTCGGCTTTGAGCAGTGCATTGAACTGCTCAAGCTTGCGTACGTCATAGTTATTGGTCGAGCTATCAATCGGGAACATGCCCGAGGCTTCGCCAACACCCAACACCTTTTGCCCCGTCAGCTTCCAATGGATATAACCTGCCAGCGTGGTCAGATGACCAATTTCCCTGACATGGGGTTCCCTGTTCAAAATCGCCTGATAGAGATGCGCAATGCTCCAACGCTGGGGGATGTTGAACTGGAACAGGTCTGTGAGTTTCTCGGATGCCTGTCCAGTGATTGTGTTTCGCCACGTACGAAACGGGACGAGTAAATTTCCATCCTTGTCAAAAGCCATATAACCGTGCATCATCGCGCTAAAGCCTATAGCACCAACGGTCTTGAGCGGTGTATTGTACTTTTCAGAGACTTCTTTGCTGAGATTCCCAAAGCTGTCCTGCAAGCCCATCCAAACATCTTCAAGGCTGTAGGTCCAGATACCGTTTTCGTGGCGGTTCTCCCATTCATGACTTCCCGATGCAATCGGCGCATGATCATCACCGATCAACACCGCTTTGATACGAGTCGAGCCGAACTCAACGCCAAGCGCGGTCCTTCTGCTATCAATTGTTTTTTGGATATCGTTTCGATCCATGTTCATCTCTCATGATTTGAAGTTGCCTTTTCAAACTTAACCGAATGCTCTGTTCTCGGCAGCATGAGCATTTAGCACTCCACGATTACCTTCAAGCCTTCGCGCCGCGCGGCGGTGCGAAACGCCTCAACGGATTGATCGAGCGGGAAGCGATGCGTCACGAGCGAGCGCACATCCACCATACCCCGTGCAACCAATTCGATAGCACGAGGATAGGTATGTTTCATACGCCGCACCATTTTGATGGTCAGCCCTTTGCGGCGAGCCACCGAAGCGGTGAAGAGGGTTTGATCGTTATCCGGAATACCAACCAGGATCACTTTTCCTCCGGGGAGAACCGCGGTGAACGCAGAATCGACAGCGCCCTGTGCCCCGGATACGTCAAACGCTACATCCACGCCCCTTCCCTGAGTCATCGCCCGCATCTCTCCGGCCTCGAGCCTGCCATCCGTTAAAATGGCATGGTCCGCCCCGAGGCTTTTGGCCGCATCGACTCGATGAGGGAGAATATCAGTGGCGATGATATTTGTCGCACCGACCAATCGCGCCAACTGAATAATCAGCAACCCAATCGGTCCGCATCCAAATACACCGACAGTCATCCCGGCCTTGAGCTTTGCAAGATCGACTGCATGGATTGCCACGCCGAGTGGTTCCAGCATCGCCCCATCTGCGTAGGTTAGTGATTCAGGTATGGGAAACAGATTTTTTTCCGGCCAGGCGAGGCATTCCTGCATGGCGCCATCCTGCCCGCCGTGTCCGGCGAGAACTACAGCGAGGCATAGATTCGGATGTCCATGCAGGCAAAGCTCACAATGTCCACACGGAAGCGCCGGATCCACCGCGACGCGTTGACCATCCTCCGTCTCGCCTGCAAATTCATGACCCAGCACCAGAGGACGTTTTAACTGCGCATCGCCAATCCCACCTTCTGAGAACCAGTGCAGGTCCGAGCCGCACACACCGACAGCCTTCACACGGACCAGATTTTCCCCCTCACCGGCAGCAGGAATCAGTTCATCGTGAATCTGCAGATTTCCTGGTGCATGCAAACGAACTGATTTCATCTAAGATGAGACCTCTTTCAAAATAAATCACACAATTTCGAGAATTGCTGGCCGTTTGATGATTTGGTCACCAACTTCAATCTCCATGGCGGGCCAATCTGCCATTTCGGTCAAAATTTCATTGGATCGTTCGCCGACCAATATCGTGTCTTCTGACTTCGCGCCTGCGATGGATGGATTCCACGCAAATGCCTGACCAAGGAGAATAGGGTCGGTTGATGCGGGCGTGGCTGTAACCTCGCGCGGCATATAACCAGCGGAACCACCCTGATGGTGAAGTTTCCATTCATCGGGAAAACCGGCTGCTGCATAGGCATCTTGAGCCTTGCGGAACACATCTCCAAGGGTACTGTTCGGGCGCGTCGCCGCGATCATCTCTGCGTCGATACGCGCAACGATCTCAGCTTTCCGACGCACCACATCAGGTAAGGCTCCAAAGTGGACTAGTCGAGTGACCGAACAGATTAATCCCCATTTGCGTCCACACAGAATCAGCATGGCATACTTCTGAAGTTCCTTTGCTGTGGGGAGGGGATGACGAAAGGAAAAAATCCGCTCGTCAACAGCGATCAGGTTCACAACGGCCTGTACACCACGGCTCTCAACTTCTCTCGAAAGCATTCCGGCGATCTGGTACTCGCTCAGGCCGGGCCGCACCGCTCGGGCTGCTTGTTCCATCCCTGCTGCGCACAACGTCGCCAGCGTTCGGAAGCGATCTCCCTCCTCGCTGGTCAATGGAGGGCGCAGGCAAGCAATTTCTTTGGATATATCTTGAGCACCGTGAACGCCAACATCGGCGCCCCATTTCATTCCTCGCGTCAATTCAAAGACTTTATCTTTACGCTCGTACCAGGGTGAAACCAGAAATTCCCAGCCTTGATCTGCCAGTCCCTCCTCCTGCATCAAACGTGCAGATTCAATGTTATCGGTCAGAACGAAACGGCTATCGCGCGTTATCAACAGATTGGCGTTGCCGACCGAATCCGCTGTGTTGATGTAGCAGGCCGCGCCGCAGGTCGCCCAGGCAAAATTGCTGAAGCGCTGAAGCAGGAGCGCATCCAACTCGCAATGGGTAAGCAGCCCATGGATGCGTTCCAACTTGAGGCTGAGTTCTGAATTGAACGTGGTTTGATTTGATCTCATGCCGGTACCTTTGAAGATATCCTTTCATGGCTGGCAGGAGTGAAGTGAAGTTCGCACTACAATTTTCTTAAGAGTGCTTTGCCCTGATAGAAAATATGCTTTGAATTCCGATGGCGATCAAAGTCAGCACACCAACACCAATCCTGGTCCACCATGAACTCAATGTGCCATTAAACTGCAGAATGGACACAATCGTGCCGTGGATCATGACGCCAAACAGGGTACCTATGACATTGCCGACACCGCCACTCAATGCAGTTCCTCCTATCACTACCGCAGCAATGGAGTCTAACTCCATGCCGGTCGCAAACTGTCCATAACCCGCCAGCAACGACATGCTGAAGACAATCCCTGCCAGAGCTGAGCATAAGCCGCTGAACGCGTAAACCATAATCTTTGTACGGGCGACCGACAGCCCCATCAGGAGCGCTGACTGTTCATTATTCCCCATCGCATAGATCGTACGACCAAAGCGTGTGAAGAACATCAAGTAAATTGCCACCAACAACATGATGGGACCGACCAGAGCAGTAGGATAAACATACGCTTTTTCGAAGAACGGAATATAAATCGGTGTCAGCGCGAGCTTCTTGTAAACGGGATCCGTGATGGTCACCGAAGTCAGACTGATGATATAAGCCATGCCGCGCGCGAAAAAAAGGCCCATCAAGGTCGCAATGAAAGGCTGTACCTTGAGAGTCTGAATAATCCAGCCCATGAGCGCTCCGAAAGCAATACCAATAATGATCATCAGCGGAATGACGATGTATGGGCTGACCCCACTCCGAAGCAATGCAGCAGAAGCAGTGCTGACCAGAGCAATCATTCCTCCCACCGAAAGATCAATCCCGCCCTTGCCGCTAAGAATCACCATCGTCATTCCAATCGAAACAAGGAGCAGGCTATTGTCATTAATAAACAGATTGAAAAACACCTGTGGCTTCTGCATGGTGGGATACAGCCGACCACCTATAAAATAAACCAGGAGGAAGACTGCAAAGGTTAATAGTAGTGGACCGTGTCGCAAAACGAAGGCTTTAGTTCGCTGTAGCATGCTGAGAACCTCTTCGCTCGAATAATCGATTCGTCAGACGGCGGGAGTAATCGGAGTAAAGCAGGATAACCAGCAAGACCAGTACTGCCTTAGCGGCTAACAAGGCATTGGCCGGCACGCCCAGGCTGTAGACCGTAACCGTGAAAGTCCAGATAACGACCGCACCAATCACACTGGCAAACAAGGAGAATCGCCCACCTGTCATTAGAGTGCCACCCATAACAACCGCCAGAATCGCATCCAACTCATAATTCAGGCCATTGTTATTTCCGTCGGCGCTGTGCACGTAGGAACTGAGTATCAGCCCGGCGATCGCGCCGCAAAATCCGCAGAAGGCATAGGCCAACAATTTAACGTTCTTTTCGTTGATGCCGCTATAGTAAGTCGATTTGGCATTGATTCCAACCGACTCAATGAACAAACCGATGGCCGTCTTTCGTACCAATACCCAACCCAGGAGCAATACGACCGCAACAATATAAATCGAGACCGGCAAGCCCAGAATAAAGCCATTTCCAAACCAAAAATAGGGCGTGTAATAGATCGTCATGATCTGCCCATTCGTAATCAGCTGGGCTATCCCACGGCCCGCAACCATCAGGATCAGGGTGGCAACCATCGGTTGGATTCTCGCCCTGGAAACCAGCAGTCCATTCCATAAACCGCATAACGTACCCGCCGCCAGATCAGCCAGGATAATAATCGGCAAAGGGGTATTCGTTGCATTCTTAGTCAGAATATCATTTGTAATCAACTGATTCCCAAGGGCTGGATTGATCAGCACGGCGCCCATTGCGGCCGAGATCGCGATGACGGCGCCAACAGAGAGATCAACGCCGCCTGTGGCAATCACCAGCGTCATTCCAATGGCCACCAGCATCAACGGTGCCCCATTATTAAAGATGTCAATCAGGTTACCGTATAAATGCTTTCCGTACACAGGGTCTTCAAGGATGCCAAGTTTAAAGAAACTTGGCTCAACAATGGCATCAAATACCAGGATAAGGATCCAAGCCGTAAGCGGCCAGAACAACCGACTGTCACGGACTCGTCTAAGAAATGTCTGTTTCATGATTCTCCTGCCATGGTATGAATCAGGGTCTGATCGTCCACGCCGCCAGGATATTCAGCAACCTTTTTACGGTCACGCATTACCGCAATCCGATCACTGATTCTAAGTACTTCCTCCATCTCAGATGAGATGAACACACACGATTTCCCTTCTTTTGCGAGTTCCAGTACCAGTTTTTGGATCTCTGTTTTGGCTCCCACGTCAATGCCGCGCGTCGGCTCATCCAAAATCAAGACCTTGGGATTCGTCGCAAGCCAGCGGGCAAGGATTACCTTCTGCTGATTGCCACCGCTTAAATTCCTGACCAATTGATCAGGAGAAGGGGTGACAATCCCCAACAACTTGATATACCTCTCGGCAATTTCATCCTGCTTTGGTTTGGACATGAATTTAAACCATCCATAGCGCGCCTGTAACGCAAGAATGATGTTTTCACGAATGGTCAGGTCTCCCACGACTCCTTCCGCCTTGCGGTCTTCAGGACACAGGGCAATTCCACGCTTCAGCGATTCGAGAGGGGAAAACCGGTTCACCTTTTCGCCGGCCACGATGAGCGAACCACTGTCCGGAGAATCAATTCCGAAGATCAAACCTGCCATTTCGGTGCGCCCGGACCCCAACAAACCAGCGATTCCCAATATCTCATGAGCGTATAATTCCAGATCCACCGGCTCCAGCGAGCCTTTCAGGCCCAGCGCTTCTACTTCCACCACGTGTTCCTTATCTTTATTGTCTGCTTCTTGAGATTTCACCTTTGATATCGCATCCAGCTCAGTCAAACTGCGCCCCAACATCTTGGCAACCAACTCAACGCGCGGCAGCGAGGCAGTGTCAAATGTGCCAACCAGCTTGCCATTGCGAAGGACCGTGATCCGGTCCGCGATCTGATAGACCTGATCCAAAAAATGAGTGATGAAAATAATGCCAATGCCTTCATTCTTTAGTTTGCGCATTACGTCAAAGAGCAGATGTGTTTCATGGATATCCAGGCTGGATGTGGGTTCATCTAAAATCAGCACCTTCGCGGACAGGACTTCCAGTGCACGTGTAATGGCTACCATTTGCTGGATGGCGACCGAATAATTCCCCAACGGTAGAGCAACATCAACGTCAATGCCTAATCGATCAATTGCCTTTTGAGCCAGTTCATTCATCTTTCGCCAGTGGATGCTTCCCCAGCGATGAGGTTCATGGCCCAGCATGATGTTTTCAGCCACAGAAATATTGGTACAAAGATTGATCTCTTGATAAACCGTGCTAATGCCGAGTTCCTGAGAATGTTGTGGCGAGCGTACCTGGACAGTTTTCCCATCCAACTCAATTGTGCCCGTATCGGGTTGTTCCACACCTGTTAAAACTTTGATGAGGGTGGATTTTCCCGCTCCATTTTCCCCCATCAAAGCATGGATCTCTCCCCTTCTCAACATAAAATCGACATTCTCAAGGGCAACTACACCCGGAAAGGATTTTGAAATTCCCTTCATCACTACGACATTCGGAGTCTCTGCCATCATCGTATAACCTGTCTATGTACAATCCATATATTTTTCTGGATAGAGAAGCGACAAATTCAGTTCTTGCCGCTTCTCTATCAACTAGACCAATCCGAGCGCATGTACAAGGGCTGCGCGCGGACTGTCCATGTTAGTACTGACGAGTCGGCAGCAATTCGGCAGCGTTGTCTGGATAATAGACCGTCTCGTTGGTGAGCACGTTCTTGTCCACTGACTGACCGTTCATGATTTTCAAGGCCATTTCTGCAACCTGCGGTCCCAGTAATGGATTGCACTCAACGTCGGCCTGGAACCAGCCGTCGACCATGGCCTGGAAGCCGCCGCGCGTGCCGTCCACGGAGACAATGAAGAGGTCGCCGGGCTTGACGCCTGCAGCCTTGAGCGCTTCGATAGCGCCGATTCCCATATCATCGTTGTGGATGAAGATGCCCTGGAAGTCAGTTCCAGCCTTGTATTTCTGCAGGAAAGCCTGCATCACAGGGAGAGCTTCCGCGCGGGTGAAGTTGCCCGTTTGAGAATCAACGATCGTGATGTTGGAATTGAGGTCCTGGCGGAAACCCTTTGCCCGACCGACCGCTGCACCCGAGCCCGTGGTGCCGGACAGTTCCAGGATTTTTGCGCCACTCGGGAATTTCTTGTTAAATTCGGCGGCAGCGCGTTGGCCTTCCAATACCATATCGGAACCAATGTGAGACATATACAGGGATGGATCGGCGCTGACGGAACGGTCTACGATGATGACGGGAATACCGGCATTCTTGGCTTCGGTCAAAACAGCATCCCAACCGTCTTCAACCACTGGTGGCAGCGCAATGACGCTTACGCCCTGCTGAATGCAGGCGCGTACGGCCGAGATCTGATTTTCCTGCTTCTGCTGGGCATCGGAGAACACCAGCTTGAAGCCATCCTTCTCAGCTTCAGACTTGAACGAGGCAGTATCGGCCGTGCGCCAGTCGCTCTCTGCTCCAAGTTGAGGGAAGCACATTGTCATGTCTTTATATCCACAATTGGGGGCGCAGGAGGCCTGTCCAAAGGGTTTTTCGGCGGCGGGCTGGGCCGGAGCTTGAGTTGCAGCCGGTGCGCATGCTGCCAACACCATTGAAGCGACTACGATCAGAAAAGCAAGTGTCTTGAAGCGAAACATGATCTTCTCTCCTTTTTAGAGGATCCTATTTGTTTCTCCTTGCGGAGATTCACACGGTTATAATGGAGGAGTGCGATCCGCCCCTAGCCATCAAGGGCTCGATCGTGCACCCGGAAGTGCTTGCTTGGAGACGCCAATCACTGAGCAAGCGCTTCTTTTTTTATGAGATTGATTTTCTGATGAATTCACCTCCTTCTTTCCCACGCAATGAACTTTCACGTACAACCAGGGATGGTGGCAGCATTATGGTTTTAGGATCAACCTGCTCCGTTTCCTGCCATCCCGCCTCGATGATCTTGATGATTTCTTCGACGGCCAATTTTGCGATGTCGTATTGATCCTGCTGGATGGTTGTCAAAGCTGGGAAGAAAAACTCAGATTCAGTAATGTTATCAAATCCAACGATCCCGATGTCCTCAGGGATTCTCAATCCCTTTTGACAGGCAAACCGGATAACGCTGAGTGCCATCTGGTCATTTGCCACGAAGATCGAATCCATATCCTTGTACTGTTCAAATAATTTCTCCGCCGACTGGGCACCACTGGTGGAAGACCAATTCCCCTCAACCCAGTGAGTATCCTTCACATCGACGCCGGCTTCTCGCAAAGCATCCTTCCAGGCTGCCATTCGCTGGCGGGCCTCCCACCAGTCCAGCGGACCTGAAATGTGCCCGATTCTCCGATACCCCTGCTCAAGCAGATGCGACATCGCCATTCGCCCGCCCAGGTAGTTGTCGATAGAGACGACCGAGATGTTCTCACGAGGCTCCATCGTCAGATATACCAGTGGGATCTCCAGGTGGAGTTTAGATTCGCCAACCCAGGCATGGTTCTCCCCAACTTCCGGGACCGCCCAGATGATCCCGTCTACATGACGTGAGAGCAACGCCTGGAAGATCGGCTCGATATCATTCTCATGAAAACGAGGTAACTCTTTTAGCAACAGGGAATAATCGGCTTCTTCTGCTGCCGCGGCAATACCACTCAGTATCCGGGATGGACCGATGTATCGTAGACCTGCGGTCACCACTCCCAGCGTATGGCTACGCTGGCGGATCAAGCTGCGGGCCAGGGCACTGGGCCGATATCCCAGCTCATTGATGACCTCTTGAACCCGCTTGCGGGTTTCAGGAGAAACATCGGGTCTTTCATTGATTACGCGTGAGACAGTCTGTGTAGATACCCCCGCCACAGAGGCTACTTCCTTGATCGTGGAACGAAAAAGCCTTTGTTTCATGTTATCGTTCCCGTTATCGATAACGGGAACGATAACATTTTAGCAAAAAATGATAGTGATGTCAAGTACCCTCCGAAATTGGAAGTTGTCCATATCACTTTCACAGTGCGAGGACAGACTCTATTTCGCTGGATTTCCACATCCGGTTTTGACCTTCGGCTGCAACCGGCAAATCACCGTATTCCCCTCCCGGTCCCGATTATCTTTTCATTTTTTCTCGTTCGAGCTGGAGGTTTATCAAGGATCTTGCTTTCCAGCATCAGATCGAGCAAACCTCGCTTTTCAATCTGTCGCCAGGGTCAGTATGAAGTTCGCAGAACAGTTTGGTTCCGAGGCGTGATTTGCACGCGTCAGCCCGAACTGTCCCGGGCGTGGTGGTTCGGTGACCAGGTCAAAGCTGAGAGACTCGCCTGGCACAGCCTTCTAGCGCTGAACAAAGGCGTCCTGGGCTATGGAAACACGCCAGATGCTATGCTTCTCAAGCCCATTGCAATTGACGCAATATCCCGATACGCGATGCAGATTGAGGGACATGTGAATCCCGCGCGATCTGCAGGCTTCCAAAGTTCATCAACGTAACAGAAAACGGGTTCGTCCTGGTGAAAGTAGTCGAAGTTCCGAGTCCAAGAGCAATAATCGGGAGAGATACGAACAAAGTTAAACCCAAATTCAGGCAGAAAATCCAAAGCGAAAAGAAACATTTGAATGGACGAACCAGTTTCAAAGCCCGCTGATCATTCATTCGTCATCAATTTGACGTAGATCTCCTCCAATGCAGATTCACGCATGGACAAGTCCACCAGCGTCCAGCGATTTGCAGAGACAGTTTCAAGCATTCCAGCAATCGCATCCACTTCGGCGGTGCGAAAAATATAATTGCCGTTTGCACGCTCATACTCGAGGGTTTCGTCCGCATGAAAGATGACCTGATATTCGCGCTTTCCCAGCCTGGCGCGGATGGCATCCATAGTGTCGAATACGAGCAATCGCCCATTCTTGATGATGCCCACGCGGTCACAAATCGTTTCAATGTGAAAAAGATTGTGTGCGCTGAGAATAATCGTCTTTCCTTCGAGTTTCAGGGTCCTTAGATAGTTGATGATAAAAAACGAAGTCAGCGGGTCAAGGCCAGAACTCGGCTCATCGAGGATCAGTAGATCTGGATCATGAAGTAATGTACGCGCTATGGCCGTCTTGCGCTTCATCCCTTTTGAAAACTCGCCGGTGAGCTTATGCTTGTCCTCCAGATCCAGCGAGGCGAGAAGCTCATCAATTCGCTTCAATGCCTTCTGCCGTGGCATTTGATAGAGTTCCGAGAAAAACAACAAATATTGCCGGGCAGTCATGGCATCGTAAAGTGAACTCTCTTCGGGCAGGAAGCCGATCTTCTGTTTGACCCGGATGTTTTGCTTCTGCATATCCCATCCCATGACTCGCACCTGCCCTGCCGTTGGCTCGATCAGGCCGGCGATCATTTTCAGGATGGTACTCTTTCCTGCGCCATTATGCCCGATTAGCCCAACCAACTCGCCGTCATTGATCTGTAAATTTAGACCATCGACGACTGTAGTATCATCGTACCGCTTGGTGACATCTGTAAGTTGAATCATGCAGCAATTTTATCCCAAAGGATAAGGCCGAAAGCTCGCATACTCCTATGAATCAGATCCTTGTCATCGCCTGGCGGGAAGTGACTCGCCTGCGCAAACGTTTTGGCGGCGGGGCAAGTCCCGTTGCCGTCCTGTTACTGCTCGTTGTGCTCGGTCTATCCGCATGTTTTCTGCGTGACACGGTTTCGCTGGGAAGCGGCCTATATCGGGTGGGCACCTCAGGCGACGTCCCCCCGATTCAAGATAGTCGGTTTGCCGCTGTCAGAGTGAGTGCAGAACAAGGGCAATCGCTGCTCAAAGAGCATCGCATCGATGTATGGATCAACGGGGCGCAGGTGTTTTCCCGCCCAGACGATAAGTCCCAATATGCAGTTCGGGCTCTCAAGCAGTATATGGAGAAAGAGGAACTGATCCGCGTCGGAAATTCTTATCCCGAAGAGTCGGCATTCCCTCTCAGGGTGGGGATCAGCTACCTTAGCGTGTCGCAGGCCCCGGGTCTGAATGAGGCGACACCGATAACACAACCCGAAGAGGTTTTCATCCCGTCCCTCGCGCCGCCTCCCGCACCGTTCACTCAGGTATTGATCACGCTGATCTACATCATGCCGATCACGTTCATCAGCATTTTCTTCACCAGCAGTTTCATGGATGAGAAGATCAACCGCCGGCTGACGATCCTGCTCTCTGCCCCCGTCACGCCCTTTCAGATTATCTTCGGAAAAATGCTGCCTTATGCCATCTTTGCAGTCTCCACGACCGCGTTGATCGCAGTGCTCACGAAGACGAACATATCGCTCGCGCTTGCGATCTTTGCACCTACCACACTTTTTGTCTTTGCAATTTATCTGATGGTGCCGTTGTTCTATCGCACGTTCAAAGACACAACTTTCATTGCCATGCTGGTCACCACGCTGACAACTGCCTACCTGGTATTCCCGGCCATGTTCACCAATGTCAATGACCTTTCGTATATTTCCCCACTGACACTGGCCGTGAAAATGTATCGGAACGAGCCGTTCGGATGGCGCGAGTATTTGTTCCCATCGCTGCCGATGGCGGCTAGCTTTGGGTTTGCCATATTTGCCGGGACAAGAATGCTTAACGAGGAATTCTTGATCGGCTACAAACCCATTACGCGCAAGCTGACCGATGCCATCTACCTGATGATGGCGCATTCCAAACCATACCTGTCTGTGCCGTTGTGGAGTCTCTTAGTGATTCCAATCGTGTACATGACGCAGATCATTTTTCTTGCTTTCGCGACCAACCTGCCTGTTGGTCTGATCCTCGGCGTGACGTTGGTCGCTTCGGCGCTGGTGGAGGAGATCGTCAAGTCCATTGGGATCGTCGTTCTGGCAGAGCATGGAGTAGTGAAGTCAGCACGTAATATTATCGGATTATCGTTTCTCTCAGCGCTTGGGTTCCTCATCGGTGAGAAGTTCCTGCTACTAATTTCGATCGGTATGGTGTCGCAGGCCAAAGTCTCAGGCGCGTTGTTCGGCACGGGCCTGTTCCTGCTTATCCCTCTCGCTGCCCATTTTATTTTTACCAGCGTCATCACTCTCCTGAGAACTAAATTGAAGCTGCCATACACGTTGGCGCTCGCCGTTGGGACAGTGATACATTTTCTTTACAACGCGTATGTGATGAGAGGTGGATTTTGATCATTCCATTTCTGGCTGTCATCAAGAAAGAATTGGGGTCTGTCATCCGTGATCGGACCATCATTATCTCGATCCTGATCCAGTTGTTTATCGCCTCATTCTCATCTGCATTGTTGCTGGGAATGCTGTCCCTGTATGATGCAGATACCATCATGAAGTTCGGCGGCGCCGGGATCAATATAGGAGCGGTGAACTCCTCCAACAATGTGCTGGGACTCCTGATGAGCCAACGCGGCCTGCACATCATTCCCTATGCCACATTGGCAGATGCAACGAATGCTTTCCATCACGGCGAGGTGATCGCCATTGTCGATGTCCCTCAGGATGCAAACGGTATCACGGAAATCAACCTCTATCTGCCCGACTCAGATACAGCTAGTTCCTTGATCCGCATGGTGATTCAGGAGCCACTCAAACAATATGAGAATATTCTCCGTGCAGAAAAGGGAATTGAAGTGCGCTATGCAGACCTGGGAGGTAAACCTTCCACATCCTTCGAATTCGTCTACTCGGTCCTGCTCCCGATGCTCATGTTCTTCCCGGCCTTTGTCGCGGGCAGCATGTCGGTTGATTCGATCACGGAAGAGGTGGAGAATAACACTCTGCAGACCCTCCTGTCCGCGCCTCTTACGATCAATTGGATGATTGGCGCCAAGATCGCTGCATCGGTGATTCTCGCTTCAATGCAGTGTATAGCATGGTTGGCGCTGCTGCAGCTAAACAGCATCATCATACAGAATGAGGGATGGATTCTCCTGCTGGCAGTGATCATTGCAGGCATTACATCTACGTTTGCGGCCATGGGGGCGGTCGTCCTGAAAGACCGGGAACGCTCGCAGTTTATCTATTCGCTGGCACTGCTAGCCGCTGCCGCGATCAGCACGCTGCTGAAACTCTCCCCTATCACTACCTTATCACGCCTGGCAATCGGCGACTATTACACAAGCGGCTGGAATGTCATGGTGTTCGCTGCTTTTCTCGTTGGGCTCCATCTGCTTTTGTTGAAAGTGTCGCGCCATTTGTTGATTTAATCGCGACCACGAGTCTGATGCTACAATAAACTGAACAGAGTCGTGTGACACAGCGGTGAAGGGTTCGTCGTTCGCATGCGGAGGAGGCCCCATGACGATTCAACAGTTGTTCGATCTATCGGGCAAAGTAGCCCTGATCACCGGCGCATCACGCGGGATCGGAGAAGCGATTGCCGTCGCCTATGCCCAGGCCGGAGCCAAAGTGGTCCTCGCCAGCCGGAAGCAGGCAGACCTGGATGCGGCCGCAGAACGGATCCGCGCGGCAGGTGGTGAGGCCCTGTCCGTCGCTGCGCACACAGGTGATCCGGCAGCCATTGCCGCTGCCGTAGAAAGCGCGACGTTTACCTATGGAGGGATCGATATTGTTGTTAATAATGCCGCTACCAATCCTCACTTCGGCCCCATGATGACCGCTGAAGAAAGCCAATGGGACAAGATCCTGGATGTAAACGTCAAGGGCTATTTCCGCGTCGTAAAAGCTTGCGTCGAAAGCATGAAATCGCGCGGAGGCGGGAAGGTCATCAACATGGCGTCCGTGGCGGGTCTGGAGCCGGAACCCATGATGGGCGTCTACAGCGTCAGCAAGGCAGCGGTGCTCATGCTGACCAAAGTGCTGGCAGTGGAGTTGGCTCCATTCAATATTCAGGTCAATGCGATCGCACCCGGGTTCGTCAAAACAAAATTCAGCTCTGTCCTGTGGCAAACTCCGGAGATCAACGAGGCGCTGCTCAAGCTTATCCCACAGAGACGGATGGCGGAACCGGACGAAATTGCCGGATTGGCTGTCTATCTGGCATCACCGGCATCCAGTTTCGTCACTGGCTCCACGTTCAGCATTGACGGTGGACAGTTGGTTGGCACACCGATTGAATTCTAAACTTCTGCCGACGAGGTGCGTATGGAAACTGCTTCTCTTGAAATGAAAGAGGTCCTCGCCACAATCCGCGAGTTTGTGGAAAAAGAAATCATTCCCCTGGAACCCCTGTTACTCGATCACGAATACGAAACCCTGATGACGCGGCTGGCTGAGAAAAGACAAACTGCCAAATCGCTGGGCTTCTGGCTGCCGCAAATCCCGCGGGAGTACGGTGGTATGGGATTATCCCTGTTTGAACATGGTCAGGTCAGTGAAATTCTGGGGCGGTCGTTGCTGGGACACTATGCCCTGAACTGCCAGGCTCCAGACGCCGGGAACATGGAAATCCTGATCGAACATGCCACGCCCGAGCAAAAAGAAAAATATCTAATGCCGCTTCTGGCCGGGGATATTCGAAGCTGCTTCTCGATGACCGAGCCGGAGAACCCCGGCTCCAACCCAACCTGGATGAGCACCGTGGCCGCGAAAGATGGTAATGATTATGTCATCACCGGTCACAAGTGGTTTTCCACCGGGGCGGAAGGGGCAGCCTTTGCTATCGTTATGGCGATCACCGATCCGCACGCCGACAAATACAGGCGCGCCAGCCAGATCATTGTTCCAACTGATGCGCGTGGCTTTCGGCTGGTGCGAAAAACTTCGGTGATGGGAGAACGCGGGGCCGGTTGGGCAAGTCACTGCGAGATCGAATATGACGGCGTGCGGGTTCCGCAGAGCAACCTCCTCGGTTCAGAAGGAGCGGGATTCATGATCGCTCAGCAGCGTCTGGGACCGGGTCGCATCCACCACTGCATGCGCTGGATCGGAATCTGTGAGCGCGCCTTCGACCTGATGTGTGAGCAGGCCGTCCGAAGAGAAGTCGCCCCGGGGCATCCCCTGGCCGAACAGCAGACTATCCAGAACTGGGTGGCTGAATCCCGCGCTGAGATCAATGCGGCTCGCCTTATGGTGCTGGATGCCGCGCGTAAAATCGATGAGAAGGGACAATACGCAGCCCGCGATGATGTGGCCTTGATCAAATTCCATGTGGCTGGCGTATTGCAGCGCGTGCTCGATCGTGCCCTGCAGGCACACGGCGCGCTGGGTATGACCGATGAAACGCCGATCGCCTTCTGGTTCCGTCATGAGCGTGCAGCACGCATTTATGATGGACCTGACGAAGTTCATAAACGCGCGGTGGCAAAGCGGATCTTGCAGCAGTATCAATGAAGCGAAGGGCAGCCAGGAATGTCAACTGACCCACATGCAGATACCATCCAGGTCCGCGCTGATGAACACCTGGATGAAGAGAAACTGGCAGCATATCTCAATGGCCGCCTCCCTGGAGCGGACCACCGTCCGCTTATCCGTCAGTTCGGCGGTGGGGCAGCCAACCTCACCTACCTCCTCGATTACGGCACGCATGAATATGTTCTAAGGAGACCACCCTTGGGACCTGTCGCCAAATCAGCGCATGACATGGCCCGCGAGTACAAGGTGCTGTCTGTCTTGTATCAGGCGTTTCCCTATGCCCCACGCGCTTACCTCTACTGTGATGACCCATCCATTATCGGCGCGGACTTCTTCATTATGGAGCGGCGTCAGGGTGTGGTGGTGCGACGCTCCATGCCGCCTGAATTCGTAGGGATCGCCGATGCCCCGCGTCGCATGAGTGAAGCCCTGGTGGATGCTCTGGCTGAGTTCCACGCCGTAGATTATCAGGCCATCAGCCTCGGCGACCTGGGCGAACCAGGCGGTTTCATAGCCCGCCAGATCGAGGGCTGGTACAAGCGCTGGCACGCGGCCAAAGTCGAGGAGGTGGCGGACATGGAGAGCGTCTGTACCTGGTTGAAATCTCATCAACCGCCTACCGCTGTTTATTCATTGGTCCATAATGATTACAAGTTGGACAACATCATGTTCGATCCATCAGATCCGGGCAAGATGGTTGCCGTTTTTGATTGGGATATGTGCACGCTGGGAGATCCACTTAATGACCTGGGCGCCCTGCTCAGCTACTGGACCGAACCAACCGATCCACAGTATTTTCAGAGAATGTCGATGATGCCTACCGGCCTGGAGTTCATGACGCGGCGCGAGTTGGTAGAACGGTATGGGCTCAAAAGCGGACGTTCTGTGCACGACATCCGTTTCTATCACGCGCTTGGGCTCTTCAGATTAACAGTCATCATTGCCCAGATCTATATCCGCTTCTATCGTGGCCAGACGCAAGATCAGCGTTTTGGTGTCTTTGGACCGATGATTCCGCTCATGGCCCGTGCAGCCCTGGAAGTGGCGGAGGCATGAAGCAAGCGCTCCCAACCTCGCTTGAAGCGGCTGGAAGGGGAAATTGAAAGCGGTGATGTTCTACCACCGATAATAAGGATGAATGACTACGGACAACTAAAATGGGCCGGGGTTAGAATGAACCCATGAAACCGTTCCAGCTTATCTTTGCTTATGTCCGAAAATACAAACTACCTTTGATCGTCACCGCCATCAGTATGCTGGCTTTGGTGGGGGCACAGCTGCTGATTCCGTGGGTCGTCAAACTGCTGGTAGCTGCCATCACATCGCCGGCGGCGACACTCAACACGATGGATTATGTTTCGCGGCTCACTGTCATTGTATTGATCGTTTTTCTCGCACGAGCCGGGTTGCAGTTTGTGCGCTCCTATGTAGCCCATGTGGCAGGCTGGGGCGTGGTGGCAGATGTCCGCAAGTATGTGTACGACCACATGCAAAGACTTTCCCTGCGCTTCTATGAAGACAAGCAGGTAGGACAATTGATGTCCAATGTAGTCAACGACACCGAGCTGTTCGAGCAGTTCATTTCGCACGCCATCCCGGATGTAGTGGTCAACTTTGTAACGCTGTTCGCGGTGACTGCCGTGCTGTTCACGCTGAACTGGCAACTGGCTTTGCTCAGCCTCATCCCCATTCCGCTGGTGGTTCTGTCCCTGCGAATGTATGCGAAATACGTTCGCCCGGCATTTCGCCACCGGCAGAAACAGCTTGGCGACCTGAACGCTTTGCTCAACGACAACCTGTCGGGCATTCGCGAGATCAAAGCCTTTACGCGTGAAGAAGATGAGTCGAGGCGTGTGGAGCGCGGCATCGACCTGTATCGCACGTCGCTGCTCAAAGCATTGCGCCTGATGGCGATCTTCCAACCTTTTGTGGAATTCACCTCTTCCATCGGCACCCTGATCGTCATCTTTTTCGGTGGACGACTTGCATTGCAGGGGACGCTTCCGGTCGCGGACCTGGTGGCATTCTTCCTGTATCTCGAAACCTTCTACACTCCGGTCCGCAATTTGAGCAATGCCTGGGAAGCGGTGCAATCGTCGCTGGCAGGCGCGGACCGGCTGTCCGATCTGCTGGCGGAGCCTCAGGAGCCGCAAAACCTCCGGGGCGCAGAGCCGGTCAAAGGTCGGGTGAGAGGCGGGATCGCTTTCGAAAGCGTCAACTTTGAATATGTAAAGGATGTTCCAGTTCTGGAAAACATCACGCTGGACATTCCGGCCCGTTCGGTGCTTGCGTTGGTTGGGCCGACCGGGGTGGGCAAATCCACGCTCGTGAGCTTGATCCCCCGCTTCTATGATGGGACTTCGGGGCGGATCTGCCTCGACGGGCGCGACCTGCACGAGTATACGCTCGACAGCCTGCGCCAGCAGATCAGCATTGTGCTGCAGGATGTATTTCTCTTTTATGGCACGGTGCGTGACAATCTGTTGTTTGGCCGACCCGATGCCAGCGACGCCGAGATCGAGGCCGCGGCGAAAACTGCCAACGCACACCAGTTCATCATGGACCTGCCGAATGGCTATGACACGTTGATCGGCGAGCGCGGCGTCAAGCTTTCCGGCGGACAAAAGCAGCGGCTTTCGATTGCGCGGGCCATTCTGAAAGATGCCCCCATTTTGATCCTCGATGAGGCGACATCATCGGTGGATACTGAGACAGAACTGCTCATTCAGCAAGCCATTGAGCGCCTGATGCAGGGACGCACGACGATCGTTATTGCACATCGTCTATCCACTGTTCGGAATGCCGATAAGATCGTGGTTTTGGAGGACAAGTCCATTCTGGAGATGGGCACGCATACCGAACTCATCCAGCAGAACGGACTCTATAAGCGGTTGTATTCTGTGCAGCAGGAACTCGCGCCGATGGAAGTTTAGTCAGGATTACGGCTGAAACGCGCGGGAAGCCCGCCTGTGTGCAGAAAAATGAAAGGGTCATCTTTGCCAAGATGGCCCTTTTGAATCTCACCCAACATCCCGGCTCTATTGTAAATCTGGCGCTGGAGACAGTCCCGGTGAACTGCCTATGGCATCCGAGAGGATTTGGGTCCATTTCGAAGTGTCCTCCTCCGAGAACAGGGATTGATTAACGATCAGCCAATCTTCGATCTCCTCCCGCTGGACATATTTCCGAAACAGGCTGTAAATAGCATAGTACGCATACGCGATGTTTTCCGGAAATGCAAAATCCGCGTCCTGCATGGCGAGGATCGGTTCCGCGTACCGCTGTGCGACACGATTTCTATCACACCCGGCTTTGCTGCTCTCGAAAGAGTCACGCGGGAGCTGTTCATCAATTACATGACTCATCCCGACACCAGAGTCCTTGTAGGTGATAGGAGAATGGGCCCGGACGTAGGATTCCCATCTTTCAAGCGCAAATCTGCAAAGATTTAGATGAACCTCACGTTTATGTGATGAATCCAGGGCGCCAAAGTTTGAAGCTGGAGGTTTCATTCAGTTCTCCACAGCCAAATAGGTGATCGAGTGCCGGGCAGCCGTTTGCCTGACCCAATTATTGTTAACACCGTCGGGCGGGCAAGCGCTTCGGGGAAAGGGCACGTATTCCAGACAAACAAGCCTTTGATTTCAGTCTGTGAATTTTCATCGAGCGCGGAATCTGGCAGTAGACAGGCAAGTTTTGCAGGGACAACTTCCGCAGTCATCTAGCGTGAACCACTCCGAGACGTGACTGATAGAATAACCATCTTCCGAGTCCTTCCTCGACCAGAACAACCAGAGGGATAAGAACGCCAAACCATGCAACGCCGATGGAAAATCCCATGAACCCAAACGCAGCAAGTAACACTGCGCCTACGATCAAGCCAATGCGAGCCTTTTGAAGAAGACCTCGGAGGGTTCGCTTGTTCATCAATGCAAGCTCCAGCAACGATAGAATTAAGATGCTAATATGAATGATCGGCAAACGACTCGGTAATACCTGAATGCCGGTCAGATTGGCCTCGTAGACCAGCAGAGGCATCATTGAGGATAAGCCCAGCAACAAAGTTGTTACCAGAAATTCCACGTTGGTGTGCCATGTGTTCCATCCCGGCGCAGCCGGCAGGCGATAGACCCGGGCCATACTGTAGATCAAACAAAATCCAAGTAAGGACGTGAGGGTAATCCATCCCAAATTAGTGTAGTGTTGGAACATCTGCATTGTAGTCACCAGGCAGCCGAGCCCGAACAAAAGCGTGAACAAAATCTCGCGGCTCAACCATGACTTGCGCAAATGACACAGCACACGCCAGGCATTTTTCTTCGTGCCAAGGTGGGCAAATGATACGAGCATACCTGCGGACAGGCTACAACCAATGAGCAGGGCAGGTAGAAGTCGAAGTACAGTCGCGTCGAATTGCACGAGGGACCATAGCATGGGGAACATCCACGTCATGGCCCAAAAGCCACCAACCGCCATCTGGGTTAGTAGCGTGTACAAGACCAGTGGCGCTTCCTCCCAACTGGAGGGGAGGCGTGGCCGAACTTCCTCCAGATTCGCCAGGGATCTATTTTCCGTCCTGCTCATCGTGGCATGAGGCCTGATGGCGAGGCGCGGCTGGGTGTGTGAATAGATGGGCAAAGGGTATGGATGTTTCTCTGCAGGGATATCCCATAGTTGCAATCCGCCATCAGACACTGCCTCTGCATAATCCAACACGCGCAGAGGGCAGGCAGCGACACAGGCCGGAGGCAAACCCTGTTCCAGATTATCAAAACACAGATCGCACTTGGTCATATGGCCGGTCTCGGGATTGTACTGAGGCGCTCCATACGGACAAGCCCAGGCACAATAGCCGCATCCAATACATTTTGTTGTATCCAACACTACAATGCCATCCGGGCGAATCGAATAGGCATCGACAGGACAGACTCCTGCACACTTTGGATGGAGGCAGTGATTGCAGGACATGGAAAGGTTGTACGCGAACACCGTGTTATTCCACGCAGCCCCGTTTCGCTGCCACGAGCCTCCCGTCACTTCGTAGACGCGTCGCCAGAGCACACCTGTTGGAAGATTATTCTTGTCCTTGCAGGCGGCCTGACAAGCCTTGCAGCCGGAACAGGCAGAGGCGTTGAAGGTGAAGGCGGAGGTCATTTCGACCTCCGACCACGGACGACAGACGATAGACCACCAAATATGGTCCGTCGTCTATTGTCTGTGGCCTTCTCGACTTCCACCATGATGGTATGCTGTGTGGTACCAAACGCAAAGGGAGTCCACCTATGGGACGTCAGCACGTTGACACAACCGCCGCGGTCGACGCCGTTTTCATCGGGTTCGTACCAGGCTCCCTGAGGGATATCCACTACCTCCGGCATGATACGCGGCGTGACCCGGCAGGGCAGGATGAGAGCACCGCGTGAGTTGTAGACCTTCACTTCATCACCGTCCTTGATTCCCCGCTCACTGGCATCAATTGGATTGATAAAAACGCGCTGAGGAAATGCCTCTTCCAGCCAGTCGTTGTTATCGTGCGTGGAATGGACGCGGTGCAGGGTGTGATGCCCAATGGCCTGGAGGGGATATTTTTCGCCCTGAGCGGAATTGCCGTCCTGAGCGGAGTCGAAGGATGGCGGTGTAGTCGAAGGGCGCTCGGGCTTCGACTGCGCTGCGCTTCGCTCAGCCGGAAGAATATCAAAAGGACTCTCCCATTCCTGAATATATTTTGGAATGGGCGGAATTTGCTCCGGATTGTTCAGATCAAAGAGTTGCTTCGAGAATATTTCAATCTTTCCGCTCGGTGTGTGGAGGGGATGTTTCGCGGGATCGCGGCGAAAATCTTCGAAGGCGATGGCTGGCTTGATGGCAGGACGCGTCCACGCGCCCAGATCCCTTTCGATAAATTCGTCCAAAGTCGGCAATTCAGGAAAGCGGATTCGTCGGAATTCGTTCAGGCAGTGTTCGACCCAGCTTTTTTCGTCGCGCCCCTCGGTGAAGGCTTCCTCGATGCCAAGTCGTTCTGCAAGCTCGGCACCGATTTGGTAATCGGATTTGCTTTCGCCCAGCGCCTCAACCAGCTTCGGCTGGAGAATGACCTCATCGCCATACTTCCATCCATCTTCCACACCCCAGGTTTCGAACTGGGTACAGGCTGGCAGGACTACATCCGCAAATCTGGCGGTGGGAGTGATGAAGTTATCCTGCACAGCAATAAATTCCACTTTGGATTCATCGCGCAAAACCTCGGCTGTGCGATTGATATCTGCATGTTGGTTGATCAGGCAGTTGGTCGCAACCGCGTAGATCAGCTTTATATCGTTATCGAGCTGTTTTGCACCGCGGATACCATCATCTTCGGTCATACTCTTTCCGCGGAGGCAGGCTTCAGTCCAGAGAAAGACCGGGATGCTGGCTTTGACGGGATTCTCGCCGGTCGGAAAGACTGTCCATAAACCACCTCCGTCCGGAGCCTGTAATCCTAATCCACTTGCCCAGCCACCGGAGATCCCGACATTGCCGGTAATTGCGGCAAGCACACATCCAGCGCGCACCACCTGTTCGCCATAGGCGCGGCGCTGCATACCATAACCTTGATAGAGAACCGCGGGTTTGATGGTCGCATACTCACGGGCGATGCGTGTGATGGTTTCGGCGGGGACAGCTGTAATGGCTTCAGCCCATTGAGGTGTCTTTGCAATTCCGTCGCGCACGCCTAGAATGTAATCACGGTAACTCTCTGCGCCTTCTACAGGCATTTGCGCCGAATCAAAACCGACACAATGAGTATCGACAAATCCGGCATCATAGAGATGCTCCGTGAGCATCACATAAGCCATGGCGGTCATCATGGCGGTGTCGGTGCCCGGTCGGATGGGAATCCATTCATCGGCGAGGGAGGCCGCACTCAATGAATGACGCGGGTCAATGCAAACAACACGCGCTCCCGCCTCACGCGCCAGCTTGACAAAGTAATCGCTGTTCGTGCCGTCGCGCATCTCGGCCGGATTCCAGCCCCACATCAGAATGTATTTCGCGTTCAGCCAATCCTGCCGCTGGTTGCCGGTGACGAGCGTGCCATAAACAGTAGGCGTCGCCAGGTTGATTGCGCCCCACGAATAGGAATTGTAAATTCCCAGGCAGCCGCCATAAAGATTCATCAACCGCCGCGCGACATGCGAACCGTTGAGTTGATTGTAAGAGCCGGTGCCATAGGGAACGAATAATGCAGAGTTTCCATACTCGCGCTTGACGCGCTCCATTTGGGAGGCAACCGTGTCGAGCGCTTCCTCCCACGAAACTGGACGGAACTCTCCGCTCCCACGCCTGCCGACGCGTTTAAGCGGATGAGTCAACCGATCGGGATGATATTGTCGGCGCAAGTACGAGCGGCCGCGCACGCAGGCCCGTAATTGAGGCGCCGCGACCGTATCCGGACGGTCGTCCGTATCGAGGCGGACGATGCGCCCATCCCGCACATGAGCGACCAGCAGACATCGTCCGCCGCAGTTATGGGCAGGACAGCCAACGCGGATTCGTTCTTCAGATTGTATTTTTGGAGATTGCATGTCTACAGTGTACGAATTTCTCGAGGAAGCAGGTAGTGATGGAGGTCATTGATTCATCGCCTTCATTCCTTATGTATACAGGGGACAAAAGTATCCCTTACAATAAAGGTCTCCTTCATCTATAATAGCGGCCTCTGCAGACGATATTCTGGTTTTTGTATCATTTCCTGTCCTGGTCAGTCAGGGCGAGGAAGCGTATAAGGAGCGCAGCATGGGCGACCGAATCACCATTAGCGGTACGATTCAGAATTCGAACCTGAACATCAAATCCACACTGACCAACGTCCAACAATCGGTGGGAGCCATTTCGGGCGGAGACGATGCATCGCGTGCCGAACTTCAAAACTTGATCGTTCAGCTCAATCAGGCACTGGAAAACGTTCCCAAGAACCTCAAAGAAGAGGCGGAAGCAGTTGCGGCCTCAGCTCAGGCATTGGTCGAAAACGCGAAAGCGGAGAAGCCCAACAAGACCCTCCTGCAAATCAGCGGCGAGGGGTTAAAGAAGGCTGCGGAGAATCTATCGGAGATCGCGCCGACGCTTGTGGGAATCGCAAGTCAGGTGGTGACGGCCATTATGCGAATGAAGGGGTTCATGTAAGTCGTGCGCGTCTGAGTCGCCTACTTTAGCGGGATCTCTTCGCGCATGGCAGACGAACCCATTAAGGCAGAAGAACCGGAGGAAGGTGCCACTGTCGATAGCAGTGGCGACGTGATTCACGTCTCTGGCAACATCGTCAATTCCACCATCATCATCAAGTCAGTTGTCAAAGATGAGCAGGCCGTTGACCTCGAGAAGCTGCCGCCGGAGCCGGGCGATCCGCCGTATCAGGGTCTGCAATATTTTAGTGAGCAGGATGCGAGTCGCTTTTTCGGGCGGGAGCAGCTCACAGCCAGCGTGATCGGGCGCCTGCAACGGACGCGCTTCCTGGCAGTCATCGGCGCATCTGGAAGCGGCAAGTCGTCTCTGGTTCGCGCGGGCGTCGTCCCGGCCTTGAAATCCGGCGCACGCCTCTCGGATGGATCACAACCTCCCACTGGAAGCACACAATGGAGCTATCGAATCATTACGCCGGGCGGACATCCGCTGGATGCATTGGCCGCGGTGTTATCCAAAGAAAATTCTCTGCCGAGCCAGATCAACAGTCTGCGCGATGAACTGGCGCAGGATCCAAAAGCATTCGCGTTGGCAGCACAAAGTCTGCTGGCAACCGAGGGCACCGGACATTTGTTTCTGGTCGTTGACCAGTTGGAAGAAATCTTCACACAGACGCGCAATGCCGAAGAACGCGATGCCTTCATAAAAATTCTGGCAGCCGCTTCCAGCCCCAATGACGCGCAGCCGGTCAGTGTGATTGTCTGCCTGCGGGCGGATTTTTATGCACAGGTCGCGCAGCACGATTCTCTGCGTGAACTTGTTTCGCAGCATCAGGAATTCATCGGCGCCATGAGCCGCGCTGAGTTGGTGGACGCAATCGTTGGGCCGCTGAACCAGGGAAATTGGAAAATTCAGGAGGGATTGGTCAAGGTCATTTTGGACGATGTCGGCTACGAGCCTGGCGCGCTGCCGCTGCTCTCGCACGCCTTACTGGAAACCTGGAAGCGACGTCGCGGCCGCACGCTGACTCTCTCGGGCTATGTGGAAGCGGGAGGCGTGGATGGCGCGATCCGCGAAACGGCCGATTCCGTTTTTCGCCAGCGATTGACTCCGGAACAACAGCCGATTGCCCGTCTGATCTTTCTCCATTTAGCAGAACTGAACGACGACGCGCAGGATACCCGCCGCCGCGCTTCGTTCGATGAATTGATAACGCGCTCCACAGATGAGGCAACCATCAAAACCGTGATCAACATTCTCGTTGATGCGCGTCTCGTCACCACCAGTACGCTCGAACCGGATAATACGGAAGTTGTGGAAGTGGCGCACGAATCGTTGATCCGCGAATGGCCCACGTTGCGCCAGTGGTTAAGCGAAGACCGTCAGGGGTTGATACTGCATCGTCAACTGACTGAGGCGGCCGAGGATTGGGTCAAGGAAGGTCGGGATGTCGGCCTGCTCTACCGAGGGAAGCGTCTCGCACAAATTCAGGAGTGGGCGGCCGCGCAGCCCAATTCCGATTCGATGAGTTTGCAGGAGGTTGAGTTTCTGGATGCAAGCGCGGCAAATGCGAAAGAGGAACTTGAGAAAGAAGAACGTCTGACCCGTCTGAGACGAACACAGCAAATTTTTGCCGGCGTCATTGTTCCTCTGGTGCTCCTGGTCGGAATACTGGGCTACATTAGCTTTCGTCCCAAACCGCCGCCGATCATGAACGGACTTTATAACATTGCAATTGCAGAGATCGGAGAGGTCGGTGCAAATGGTCAGGTCCGCCGTATGGAGAACGATGGTGGAGTCAGGCTCACGCAAGAAATCGCAACTGCTCTCAATGATTCGCTGAAGAACGATTCAACCATTCTTATTTGGAATGACAACCCAGAGTTAAGGCGTCAGCGTGTCCAAATTGGCATCGTGGACAACGCTCAATCAGCACAGAGCATGGCCCGCAGGTTGAATGCCGACATGGTTATCTATGGCGTGATCGATAAGCGCCAACAGCCGCCGGTCCTGGGGATTCGGATGTATCTTGCACCGCGTATTTCGAATACGTTGGATGAGGTGAACGGCAGCTTTGATCTGAATACTCTCATCCCGGTCACATCGGACCTCGAGGCCGATCCCGTAAAATCAGCACTTACGCGGCAGGCAAATCTTCTGGCCACCATTGCAGTGGGACAATACCAGAGCCAGTCAGGGTTCAGCATTGAAGCGCTGGAGAGTTATCTGAAGGCGGCTGAACTTGCTCCCAATTCAGACATCCTTCAATTTTTTATCGGCCGGGAATATCTTTTCTCACTCGAACGCCAGCCAGTTCTACAGCTTGCGCGCGCTGCATTCGAACAGAAGGCACTGGAAGCCCTGCAGAAATCTTTGCAGCTTAATCCACAGAACGCTCGTGCCTATGTCGGTCTCGGCAGTCTATATGTCAAGCAGGCCAAGCAGTTAATCAAAGAAGGAACAGCATCAGAATTTACCCGGGAGAATATGGATCAGACAGCAAAGCTTTTGGACCAGGCAGATAACGCCTATGGGACCGTCTCGCAGCTTGACATCGATCCCAACCTTTACGGTGTTCCTGTCCAGGATATTGCCCGCCTTGGGCTGGGTGATAGTCAGGTTACTCGCGGCGCTCTGCTGGAAGCGAGCGCACAGAATGATGCGGCCAGCGTTGCTTTCAATAATGCAGTTCATACTCTCGAAGCAACTGTGCCCGCATTCCAGAGCCCGGGTCTCAGCCGCTATCTCGCGCAGAATTATCAATTCCTGGGAAGCGCCTATCAGAACCTGGGTTATCTTGCCTTTTTGAAGGGCGACGCCTCCACTGCAACGACAGAGTATCAGAAGGCCATAGAACAATTCGATGCCTGCATCGCTCTTGGCGCGAATTCAAATGACCGTGTCATCCAAAACGATATCATAGCTGCCAACTGCCAACCCTTACGTCAACAGACCGAAGATTATTTAGGTGGAGGCCCGTGATGAGCGTAAACCGTGAAGGCCGATACTTCCTTGCCTGTGTAATTGTCCTTATTTCTATTCTGGCCTGCGATATTACAACTCCCGCTGCACAACCGACACAGACTCCCATTGAAGTCACGGCAACTCAGGCGGCAGCCACAAATCCACCCGTGCCCGGGACGGCAGTTTCCACTTCCACAGGGGCAGCCAGCTGCACAGTCCTGCAAGACCTCAATTTGCGTAACGGACCCGGCACAGCCTACGCTCCACCCATCGACATCCTCAAGAAAGGCGTGGAGTTTACCCCGATTGGTTTCAACCCTCAGGGTGTGCCAGGCGGGACGTGGGTCCAGGCAAAGGTGACGAGCATCAACAAGACAGGCTGGGTCAGCGCGGGCAAGGATTTCGTTTCCTGCAACATCGATCTGGCATCCCTTCCCAAAGTGGATGTCCAGCCGCCGCCGAAGCCCGCCCCGCCGAGAATAGGCACCGGGGCTGTGGATGGAAATGGGATCAGCAACTTCCGTTTTTCATTTGATTACAACCCCGAGTACCTGCTACGCATGTACGTCTTCCGCTCGGATGATGACAATGAAGTTTTCGATACTGCGAAAGATGGACGAGGGATTACCTCGGTTAAGTTTACGGTCACGTCAGCGGATGGCGGTACGACCTACTATGACAGCACTGAGAACAATCCTGCTTACTGCATCTTTGGCGGGGACGCAAGCTGCAATCCCTGGGTCTTCGAAGATTCCCAGTACAAGTGGACACAAGGCGGTGATGCCGTTGTTGCAGGAAACTATGTCCTGCTGATACAGGTAACTGCCACAGATGATGAGGTCGGTGTATGGCAGATCCAGATCAATATCCAGCTTCCGTAACATCACTCAAGTACCGTACCTGCACTGGGTACAGGCGAGAGTCTCGCAATGAGGCTCTGGAGATCATTCGCTCAGGATGATATTAGATCGCGATTCCCTTGAACTGACTCATATAGAGGTGATGGAAGAATCCCTTCGCATCCAATAGCTGCTGATGGGTGCCCTGTTCCACGATCTCACCATTATTGATGACGATGACATTGTCCGCATCGCGGATCGTGGACAGGCGATGGGCGATGACAAAACTGGTGCGGCCTTCCATTAATCGCAGCAGTGCTTTTTGGATACGGGCTTCCGTGCGCGTGTCTACGCTGGATGTGGCCTCATCGAGGATCAGGATACTTGGGTCGGATAGCACCGCGCGGGCAATCGACATCAACTGCCGCTGCCCCTGGCTGAGATTGCTGGCGCGCTCGGAAAGTTTGGTCTGGTAACCCTGAGGCAGCTGGCGGATGAAGTGGTCCGCGTCCGCGAGTCTGGCGGCTTCAATACATTCCTCGTCTGTCGCATCGAGGCGGCCATAGCGGATGTTTTCCATGACCGTATCCGCAAACAGGAAGGTATCCTGCAACACGATGCCCAGTTTCTGCCGCAGGTCTGACTTGGAAACGTTGCGGATGTCGCGTCCATCAATTGTGATGCGGCCGGCGTCAATCTCGTAGAAGCGGCTGAGCAAATTGATGAGTGTGGTCTTGCCCGCGCCGGTAGGGCCCACCAAAGCAATGGTTTGCCCTGCTTTCGCATCAAGAGTCATGTGTTTGATGACAGGCTGGTTCGGCAGGTAGCCGAAGGAAACGTCAGCGAAGTGAACTTCTCCTTTGACGGGAACAGGAAGCGGGGAGTCTGCCGCGTTGTCCACTTCTGCAGGCGTGTCGATAATTTCAAAAACGCGTTCCGCTCCAGCCAGCGCAGCCTGAATCGAGTTATACATGTTCGCCAGTTGGCGCAGCGGCTGGATGAAGTTCTGGGCATAGGCAATGAAGGTCGCGATCATGCCAACGGTGACAAGACCCTGCAGCGCCAGGTAGCCGCCGAGCCCCACAAGCACGATGACGAAGAAGTTGCCGAGCACATTGGTGAGCGGCATCAGCATGAGGGCATATGTGTTGGCATACACACCTGCCGCATAAACCTTCTGATTGCTGGCACGGAATCGTTCGATGGCAGTTTCACTGCGTCGAAATGCCTTGACCACGCGCTGACCGCTGATCGACTCTTCCATCACGCCGTTGATATCACCCAGTTCCTGTTGAAGGTTGCGAAAACCCTTGCGGGTGTAGCGCGCTACAAATTGCGTGAACCAGAACATGATAGGTACAACCAGCAACGCTGACAGTGCCAGCCAGGCATTGAGGATGAACATCGCAATCACAATACCGATCAGCGACAGGACACTGGCAACCAACGAAACCACGTTTTGAGAGACAGCCTGATTGATGGCTTCAATGTCATTGGTCAAGCGGCTCATCAATTCGCCCGCAGTGTGGGTATCGAAAAACTGGATCGAAAGCTTCTGCAAGTGCTCGAACAGGTCCCGGCGCAAACGACGGAGTGCATCCTGTGAAATGCGTGACATCAACCAGCTCGACGCGGCCTGAAATCCATTATCAAAGAGATAGGCAGTGAAGAGCAAAAGCGCCAAACTCGACAAGCCTCGGATTTGACGGGCGGAGATATATTTATCAATCGCGCGACCGATCAGATAGGGCTCAAGCAATCCAAGCAATATGTATGCCAGCACAAACACGAGCACGAAAGCCAGTGTGGTTCTATATGGGCTGAGATACATGGCAAGGCGTGTCAATGCGCGGCGTGGGTCGCTGGCTTTTTCGATCCTGCCAGGCCGCATTCCACCGCGCCCCATGGCGGCACGGATATCCGGGACAGCGGGACGATCATTTGAGCTTCGGTTATTCATGCTTCCACCTCCACTTTCACGCCGTTGCCAAGCTGGGAGGCATAAATTTCCTGATACACAGGGCTGGATTGGATGAGTTCATTGTGCGTTCCCTGGGCAGCGATTTTTCCTTCATCAACGACAATGATCTTATCTGCGTGCAACACCGTACTGATCCGCTGCGCCACCACAAAACTTGTACTGTCCTTCAACCATGATTTCAGCGCGTCCTGGATCTTTGTTTCGGTTTCAACATCCACGGAGCTTGTGCTGTCATCCAGAATTAAAATGGACGGCTTGAGCAAAAGCGCACGTGCAATGGCAATACGCTGCTTTTGTCCACCCGAGAGATTCACGCCGCGCTCTTCGATTCGTGTGTCATATCCGTTTGGCAAATTCATAATGAAGTCATGCGCCTGTGCTGCTTTTGCAGCAGCCATTACTTCACTTTCGCTTGCCTCAGGATTACCGTAACGGATGTTATCGCGCACGGTCCCCGAAAACAGCACGGTTTCCTGCGGCACGACTCCCACCTCTGCCAACAAGTCGCTTTGTCGGACATCTCGAACGTCTACACCGTTCCAGGTGATTCGACCCGAGGCGACATCATAGAAGCGCGGCACCAGATTGACGATGGAGGATTTTCCGGCACCCGTCGCGCCCAGGATTGCAACAGTCTGACCCGGCTCCGCGACCAAATCCACCCCGTTCAGGACCAGCCCGTCGCTGGTCCCGTTATAGTGAAAGCTCACCCCCTCAAAGTCGACCCGTATCCCGCGTCCATCAGGCAGTCTTCGTGGATTGACTGCATCCTGCACTTCGGGGATAGTGTCCAGAACTTCGTTGATCCGTTCCGATGAGGCTGTCGCTGCGGCGACGACATTCGCCAGCAAGACCATGATCCCCAGCGGCCCCATCGTTGTTTGCAGATAATTGATGAAGGCTACAATCTGTCCAACGGAAACCCTGCCGCCCACCGACTGAATCCCGCCGGCCCAGATGACGATGACCATGCCGATGTTGACGAAGATGCTCATGGCAGGAGAAAGTGTCGCCATGAATCTCATCACGCGGATATTTCGTTCGGTGTAGTCTTCATTGGTTACTGCAAAACGCTCCGCTTCATGTTCCCCACGCACAAAGGCCTTCACAAGTCTCACACCTGCGATGTTTTCCTGTAAGACCATGTTGAGCCGATCCAGTTTCTTCTGGACTGTGAGGAATAACGGCCCCATACGCGAGACGAAGAATACAATGACAAAGGATGTTGCCAGCAGAACGGGCAAAATCATCAGCGCCAGGCGGCTGTCGGTGACAAACATCAAAACCAGGCTTCCAATCATCAGCAGAGGCGCCCTTGTGCCTATGCGCAGAGAAACCTGGACCATCCGCTGAAAAGCAGTGGTATCACTTGAGAGGCGGACCATGAGCTGGCCTGTATTGATATGGTCAAGGTTGCCAAACGAGAAGGATTGGATTTTCAGGAACAGCGCTTCACGTAAATCCCTGGCCACGCTCTCCCCGACCTGGATCGAAAACAGGTTGTTTGCGAGTGCAAAGATAGTTTGCAGTACGGAAATCACCAGCATAATGATGGTCGTGCCGGTGACCACCTGCATATTCCTGCCATTGATCCCCTGGTCAATGATGCGCTGGATCAACCGAGGAATAGTCAGGTCAATGACAATAACCAGAATCAAAAACACTAGCGAGACGAGGCTGCGCCGCCAGTATGGTTTTATGAACCGTAATAGTTTTCGAATGTGCTTCATACAACTACCTGATGTGGGTTAATACAATTTCTGGATCTCCGGGGTTTTCAATAGGACTAGCCGTGAAAGAATCAGGGAACAAACGGCGAATAGAGTCATGGCAATTCCCAATCCGATTTGCTGACCGAGGAAACCGATCAACAGATTTCCAAAAGGCGCAAAGCCAAAGAAAGTAATGCTGTAGAGTCCCATGACGCGCCCACGAAAGTCATCGTGCACGCGGGTTTGCAGCAGCGTATTGATCGTTGTAAACTGCATCATGAACCCAACACCCAATCCGTAGGCCAGCAGAAGGGAAAGCGGAAGCAGGGATGTGAAGGAAAAAGCAATGAGTATCAATGGGAAGGCAATATTTGCCAGGACCAGAAATCGGCCGCGCCTGCCGCGACTCACGCGGTGTGCCAGCAGGAAGGCTGCGGTCACGGCACCCAGCCCGGTGGCAGCGTTGACCCACCCATAAGCAGCGGCTCCCTGGTGCAGAGTCTTTTCAACAAATGCCGGCAGGATGGTGGAATAAGAAATTCCAAAAACACTAAAGACGAGAGCGAGCAGAATCAGCCCGGAGATCTCACGATTGCCCGCCGAGTATCTCAGGCCCCCGACCAGCTGCTGCCAGGGTGAAGTTGTATGCTGGATCTTTTGGTGCGGCGGCAGCTGCATCAACCATAATCCGAGGAGGACCGCCAGAAAAGAAATCCCGTTGATCGTGAAACACCAGGCCGCACCGACGGCCGCCAGAGCCAGGCCAGCGGCGGCAGGTCCGATAACACGCGCGCTGTTGAACATGATCGAGTTCAGAGCAATGGCATTAGGTAAATCCTGCTTCCCAACCAATTCCGAGACAAATGCCTGGCGCGCCGGGGCATCAAAGGCATTGACCACGCCCAGCAAGGCTGCAAGCACAATCACATGCCATTCCTGGATCACGCCGGAAAATGTCAGCGCGGCCATGATGAAAGCCAGAAGCATGGCACCGGATTGCGTCATCATCAGCAAGCTGCGGCGGGACACGCGGTCCACAACCACACCACCCCAGGGAGAGATTAACAGATTCGGCACAGCCGCCGCAAAGGCGACCAGCCCCAGGGTCAATTCTGAGTGACCGATCTGATAGACCACCCAGCCCTGCGCGATGACCTGCATCCACGTGCCAATATTGGAAATCAACTGCCCGCCAAAATATAGTTGAAAATTGCGATGGCGCATGGCCGAAAAGGTTGTACTCCCCTCTTCCCCCGCTGGAGCGCTGATCGGGATCGCCTCCGCGGTTTCAGCGCCCTGCTCTTCAATGCTTAATTTCATACTTTCATACTCCTAAGGTTTCAAAAGCCGACTGAACTCCGCACTCCGATCAGTCACGCCAACATCTTCTTGAGAGCTTCCATCGCTTTCGCAACAGTCTCCAGTTCATCCGCAGTTAAACCGTGCATACAATCCTTCATCCAACCGCGGGTTTCCTTGAACACAGTATCCAACAGGTTGTCCCCGGCCTCGGTCAATGCAAGATCCACGTAACGGCGGTCCTGCGTATTGTGAACCCGCGTCAACAATCCCTTCTTGACGAGCACTTCCACCGCCTGGCTGATAGCAGGCCGGCTGATATTCTTGGCAACTGCCAGTTCGCTCATTGAATCTTTCCCACGCCTTACATAACGAAGGACATGAAACTGTTCCACCGTAATGTCAAAACTCCCGGTGGCAGTGGCGCGGATGTGCGAGCGGATCTGATTCCACAACGGCGGCACCGTTTCCCAGAAACGGTCGATCGCCTGATCTCGTAGATGTTCACTAGCTCTCATGGTCGCCTTCTTATGTATAATTAATCTCATTAATAGTTAAGTATTGAAACTATTTTATTCCCGCCCTGGAAGCATGTCAAGCCGGGCACATCCCCATGCCCGGTCAGGAGCAGACCGGGCTCCTTTTTACAATTGAAGTACTTCACAAGGTTAACTTCCAATACCCCGTATTCAAGTTGATCCTCTAAGCATAGAACAGCTGCTTGATGGATACCACGATTAGCACACCAGCCCGGCTCAGATACCGGGCTGGTTCGTCATTTCGTGGTCCGCAGATCTTCAAGGCAGAGGCTATTCCCCGCTTCACCAAACCTGATGAACGAGATCGTTCAATTTTCGCCTCGGCCTGAGCCGTGGTTCTTCAGCGGCGTAGCCAATCGGGAGCATGGCTACTGGCCTGTGTCCTTGTGGCGCGTGGACGATCTCCCGAACTTCATCCTCATCGAAGGCGCCAACCCACACAGTAGAGAGTCCCAAGGCCGCCGCTGCTAACATCGCAAAGGTACAGGCAATCGTCGCATCCTGTACGCAGTACAGGCTCGTACCTCGTTCAGCGTACCGCACCTTGGAACGAGCCGCATGTGAGCAGAATACTAGCACCACCGATGCCTGAGCCAGAAACTCCTGATCGCCGGAAGCCTTGACCAGCGCGCGCTTGCAGCTTTCATCCGCAACAACGTAGACCTCATAGGCCTGCAAGTTCCCGGCGGAGGGTGCGCGGTCCAGGGCCTCCAGAATCTTCTGGAGGCTGTCTGCGTCAATCGGTTTGTTCCCGTAAGCGCGTATGGAATGCCGTTCATTGATGACGTCGAAGTAATCCATAATTGGAACCTCACGAAGGTTTTAGGCCTTACCCTTCGTTTCTTCTCCACTTAGCGTTCAGGCGGCGGCTGTAATGGCAAGTGTAGGCAAAAGATATTCGTACGCGCTCAAGGCGGCCTTTGCACCCTCGCCGACGGCGATCAAAACCTGTTCAGCGTACCCGTTGGTTACATCACCAGCGGCAAAGAGACCGGGGATGTCGGTGCGGTTGGCATAATCCACAATGATACGGCCGCGCTCATCCATGGCAACAAGATCTTTCAGCATATCGGTCTGCGGAACAAGACCTTTTTCGACGAACATGCCGTCTGCCTCATATTCAGCGATCTTGCCGGATGGGTCTTTGGTTACGAGAGCACGAGCAAACTCGTCACCCTTGACCTCGACCACCTGATGACCGTTGAGCACAGTAACGTTCATGGAGGTCTGCAGCCTCATCCACAGGGGCGAATCCAGCACATGATCGCCCCCACAAACGAGATAGACATGCTTTGCGACGGTCGCCAGTTCCGCTGTCGAACGCAGGGCCAGTTCATCGTCACCGATCACAATTACCGTCTTATCAATGAAGAGAGGTGCATAGCTCAAGGCAGAGTAGCACAGTCCTTTCATCGTGAACTCTTTTTCACCGGGCACATTCATGCGCGCCTGTCGAGCCCCGGTGGCAACGATCACAGACTTTGCTTCCAACGTCGTTCCCTCTTTAGTGGTAACGAGGAAGTGATCATCCTTCTTTTCAATTCTTTCCGCGGTGTCATACTGATGTGCAAACGCCAGGTATTCAAGCTCCGTGCGGAATTTGCTGACAATCTCCAGGCCGCGAATGACCTGGTAATCTTCGACCCAGGGCAACGCCAGATGGTAGTTAGTCTTGCCGCCGAGGTCCTTGGTCAGCATCAACACGTTGAGGCGTTTCCGAATGGCATAAATGGTCGCCGTTAAGCCCGCGGGACCACCGCCAATGACGATCAGGTCATACATAAGAAGTCTCCTTCCGTGCCATCCTAATAAGCGGATTCGAGAGTTTGCAGATCCATCGGATGCTCACCTTCACTTTCAGGCGCTTCCGGGATGAAGCCGTTCTTCATCATCATCTGCGTCAGGTCACGTGAGCGCTTGATGATGCGCTTGGCATTTTCGAATTCCTTCTCGTACGTGGTCTCGATGCGAGCCAGTCCCTGCTCCTGCGCTTTCATGGCGACCGCCGCAGCCTCGCGCGGGAAGACTTCCCAGTCATCCATGTTCGGCAGGATATGTTCCGCCGAGAGATCGCTGCCTACGTGGTTTGCCAGCGCGTCTGCTGCGGCATAGCACATTTCATCCGTGATCGTCCGTGCCCGCACATCGAGCGTGCCGCGGAAGATACCCGGGAAACCGAGTGAATTGTTGACCTGATTCGGGAAGTCTGAGCGGCCAGTGGCAACGACAACCGCTCCCGCTTCCTTCGCCTCCCACGGCCAGATCTCCGGCACAGGGTTCGCACAGGCGAAGAGGATCGCGTCCTTCGCCATGGTCTTGACCCATTCTGCCTGGAGCACGCCCGGCCCGGACTTTGAGAGGGCAATCGTTACATCCGCACCTTTCATCGCTTCGGGGATGTCTCCCTCGCGGCCCTCAGCATTGGTGGTGTTACACAGCTTCCACTTATCCTTGAACTCAGCTTTGCGCATCTCAAGGTCCTTGCGGTGCTTGCCGAGGATTCCTTTGGTATCCACCATGATGCAGTTGGCGGGATTCACACCCCAGCCAAAGATCAGGCGCGAGATGGCAACATTCGACGCGCCGCAGCCGATGAAGGCAACCTTTACATCTTCCTTCTTCTTGCCGACTACCTTGAGAGCATTGATCAGCCCGGCCAATGTGACGGTCGCGGTGCCCTGCTGATCGTCATGCCAGACCGGGATTTCCGCTTTTTCGCGCAATGTATCCAGGATGTAGAAGCATTTCGGCTGGGAGATGTCCTCCAGATTCACGCCGCCAAATCCCGGTTGAAGCATCAAAACGGTATTGATGATCGCATCCGGGTCCTTTGTATTCAGCATGATGGCAATTCCGTCCACACCGCCGAGGTATTTGTACAGCAGCGCCTTGCCCTCCATGACCGGCAGGCCGGCTTTCGGGCCGATATCGCCCAGACCAAGCACGCGCGTCCCATCGCTCACCACAATGACCGTGTTCCACTTGTTGGTGTATTCATACACCAGTTCCTGGTCAGCCTGGATCGCCCTGCAGGGCGCGGCCACACCGGGCGTATACCAGATGGCAAAGTCATTGAACGAGCGCACGGTACATTTCAGCGCCGTCTCCACTTTCCCCCGATAGAACGGATGCAACTTCATCGCATCGGCTGATGGCTTTTTCGCTTTTGCCAGTAGCTCATCGACATTCATTCTGCCTCTCCCTTCGCCGACCCACAAACGCGGACCGTCCGAGAAGCGATGACTGCGTTACCCCATCCTCAAGTGGTTCCAGAGGGTTTCCCCGCGGTCTGCTGCCTGTCTGAGTCGGCTATAACAAGACTTTGGTTCGCGAGTGCGATGCACTCTCCAATCTTATTATAGGTCTGAGCAGCCAGGTTTCAAGTGACGTTTGGCAGTAAGATTCCCTACAGGAGCTTGTCGGAGAGGCGCGTTTCGTGGCGCAAAATGCCAATTTGAACCGCCAAGATGATCAGAGAGCAGGTAGGTAGGGGTCGGCCAGAGAGTGCACCGCATCTTACGGGGAGGTAAATCCGTTTAGGCGGAGAGCCTGAATGAGAAATCACATCTCGTTTGGGGTAGTGCGATATCATACCCGAAGGGTACGCACTCTATTCGAGACCTTCCCCTTCGGGGACCTCCGGCGGTCAACCGCTGGCACACACCGTCCCGATGTCCCCGTTCGGGCCGTGAGCCCGACGGGGCGAAACGGCCTTCGGGAGGTCAGAGACCTTGCGCCAGACGAGTGCTGCACGAGGCATCATTCCAGGTTTTCCAGATCTGCCAGGTCTTGATGCCTGCCAGTTGCCTTTTTGTTTTTCTTAAGATTCTCGAGATCGATGAAGTTAACAGAAACCCCGTCGATCTCCACGACCATGCGTGTCGTATAGCATTCTGAAAACTCCACACCAGGCAGAGTTGTCACGAGGTCGATTCGCCCCGGTGGATACCCCAACTGAAGCATCTGGTCAGGTACAGTGAATTCTGCTTCGTTCACCCCCAGTGAACCGAACCCAAATTGATCGAGCGCTTTGATGATGTTCGCTGCATTTTTGGGGGTCATCTCCACCCAGATATCGATATCCTTTGTATAGCGGGGATAGCCATGCAGCGCCACAGCATACCCTCCTACCACAAGGTAGCGCACTCCATTATCGTTTAACGATGCGATAAACTCTTTGAAATCCTGGTTGAACACCATATCTCCAGCGATGATATTCCCGTCGAATTTCTTCCAGCGCGGCAAGCCGCGCCAGATAAGGTTGCTCTCTCCAGTAAGCGGCATCCGTTTTTTTGTCGGTCAGCTTTCTCC
>JAKOVF010000035.1 GCA_029782225.1 Chloroflexota bacterium
CCGCCGCCAGCGCCGGCCCAAAGCTGGCCAGAATCCTGGCAAGCAGAAAAAAAGGCGAATCCAGTGCATTCTCCGTTTTGACAAACGGCAGCAGCAACGCCCACGAAAAAGCGAAGTTAACCACGAGATACCAGATGGATGCATATTTGCTGATCCATGCCGACTTGGCCAACAGCATCTACTCCTTTGCTTGAAAATACAACTACAAATATACTTCCCCATCCGGTGCCCATGTTCCTGTAGCAGGCATGAAAAAAGCGGGATAATCAGTGAACTAATTATCCCGCTGTGCTCCGTTAAAGAGTTGTCTTACTGTTACTGGAGTGGGAAGTTGATCGACAGGCGAATGCCGTGGAACTTGCTGTTGCCGTAGTAACGGATGTCGCCGTAACGATCGTTGATTGCTTCATTGCGCACGAACTTAGTGTTGTTCTTATAGTCTTTGGAGCTCAGGTACTCGAGCCTGAACTTGACGTTGTTCGGAGCGTCGTACTTGAGGATCAAAGCATACTTGAACGGATCCTCGATTTTCTCCTTGTCGCTCGGCATATCGTAAGCGAAGATACCGCCGAAGTAGACGCCCGGCAAGCGCCATACATCAGCTTTGACTCCAACTTCTACAGCGCCGATCAAGTGGTAACGGCTGTCTTTAACGAAGTTTGTATCATAGTCGAAGTTGACCTTGCCTTGGATGAAAGCGTCGCTGGCGAAATCAACCGGCAGGTTGTATTTTGGTGTATAGAAGTCCAGTGCATAGTCAATGCGCGGTTTGTCCAGATCATAGTACGGTGTGGCCTGCTGCCGTACAGCTGGTGTGGTGTCTTCGTCGGCCAGATATACATTCACTGCCTGGTTCAGGGTGAAGTCATAGGCCTTTGTATTCAAACTTACGGCGATAACGTCATCGAAGTCGTCGCGTTTTTTCGGGTTGGTGGTATCGTACGAAGCTGTCAGTTTTCCGGTCACAGGATCGAACGCGAAGCTGTATTCAGCACCGACATCGATGCTGTTGTTCCGCTTCCAGATAGCGTCGATTGGTTTACCTTCGCCGACATAAGCGATGTTCTTATTGGTGCTGTTACCACCCATTACGGAAGTCTTCTTCCAGGTGTCCTCGAACTTGCTGTTGCGGTGGCCGGCCCAGACTTTCAAGGCATCGGATACCTTGTATTCTGCTTTCACTTCGTACAACCAGTCTTTGTCTTGTTGATAGAAAGCATAGACACCGTTCACGGTCAAGCCGGGGACAGCGTCCTTGAGTTCGGCTTCCACAGCAACATTGTGGTAGTAATCATAGAGCCCTTCGGAAGGATCTTCCTTGTCCTCGGCGTAGCGGTTCAAAGCCACATCGAG
>JAKOVF010000060.1 GCA_029782225.1 Chloroflexota bacterium
CCAGGCGGAGATTGCTGCTGTGGTGCTCCTTTGGTTTATGGAAGTGCAGGATACGCTGTCGGCGGTGGATTGGGTCGAATGGACCGATCCGTTCTTGTGGATTGCTCTTGAGGAGCGTCTGGCAAGACTGTTGGCCCCAAGGTTGCGAGAGGCGGCACGGGCTTCCGTGAGGAGGCTGGCGATCGAAGAATATGAACCTGTTCCGCTTCGTATGGCGGATGTGGAAATCGCCATGTGGGCTGGTTCCGAAGCGGCGAGGCAGGCTCGATTGATTGCGGCTGAAACGAGGATGGCCGTTATCGAGTCTGTCATGTCGTTGGATGAGGCTGGAGCGACGGACAGCGGCACAATGAACGCGCTTCTTGGCGCTGGTGCTTTTGGCCTCACTCGTCGATTCGCCGGTGCCGCATTGAGGCCAGTCCTATCCGATGGTACGGAAGGGCTTGAGGCGGCGGTTATGAATGCCCGGCGGCTGCTGGATGTTCGCCAGCAGATGATCGGAGAGACCAATACTGTTTCGGCGATTGCCCGAGGGTTCTTGGTCGCTGGCCTATTGTGGGAAATGGATGGGAAGCTGGTTACAAAGACCTACTTCACGCAGGCGGACGAAAGGGTATGTCCTCGTTGCGGACCTCTGCATGGTCAGGAGGTTCCGCTACGCGGGCTGTTTTCCGTAGGTGGGGATTTCGTCGAAGCGCCGCCCATCCATCCCCTTTGTCGTTGTTTTGTTCGCGTGTCGGTGCGACCGGTGGATCTTCCTGGCACTTTCCTTTGATGGGGAGGTGATGTCTGTTGCCCTACGACAGAAACCGTGACCTTCCCAAGCCTATTCGTGATGCCCTGCCGGAGGGAGCGCAGACGGTTTGGCGCAAGGCTTTCAATTCTGCGGAAAGGCAGTACGGTGACGAAGGAAGAGCCGCCGCCACTGCATGGGCCGCGGTCCAGCGGGCAGGTTGGAAGAGAGACGAACGAACGGGGAAGTGGGTGAAGGTGAAAAAGCAGGGCCGATTCATCGCCAAGAGCGACAAAAAGTATTACACGCTTGGCATTGTTTATGAGCCGGACACGGTGGACAGCCAGGGAGACTTCGCTGATGCTGACGAGATTGAGAAGGCTTGTTGGAATTTCATGCGCCGTCTCCAGGGGCAGGACACTTTGACTAAGGCGGCTATTCGGGATTTGGAGGAAGTGATCAAGGCCGCGGAGAGTGGCGAGAGTGTGCGGTTGGACATCACCGATGCCTATGAGGCGGTGCAAAAACGCGGTCTCAACGATATGCACATTCCTTCGGAAAGCGATGAAGAACTCGGCACGATTGTCGAGTGCTATATTGCGCCAACTGATTTTGAGGTCACCGGGGAGACTGTGAAGAAGGGTACATGGCTTCTCGGAGTTGTGTGGAACCCTGAGTATTTCGAGAAAATCGAGAAAGGGGAGCGCAATGGTCTCAGCCTAGAG
>JAKOVF010000059.1 GCA_029782225.1 Chloroflexota bacterium
CTGCCCGATTGGGTGCCCAGGGTCGGCCTCCTTTCGTCGACTTGGGTAGCTCTGGCAACAAAGGTTCGATTAATTTCCATTGTTTATCATTCAGCAGTGGCTTTCCTCGTCGTTGGCTCATGGCGCTTCCTCCGACTACGTTAAGCCACAGGTTGCCTATTCGCGCAACCCCTTCCCTTAGGTTATGAAACCGCTTCTAGAAGTACCGCGCCAATTGCCATGGCTACCGAACCAATGATTATCCAGTAAACCGTAAACATAACAGCTCCTAATCCATGCACCGCAAACAACTAAGCTTCAATTCCTGTATTCTCGCCCTGTACTTCTCTGCCGCTTCCTGACCCGTGACCAGATGGCCGCGTTCATTTGCCAGATCCGTCGGTTTTACTTTCACCAGCCAACCCGTGGTGTAAGGCTCTTTGTTAGTGATCAAAATATCGTGTGCAAAGCCTTCCTCATTCGTCGCGATGATCTCGCACGAAAACGGAGCGGGGAATGGTCCTACCCACTTCGCACTTTCAACCGTCGCCAGCGCCTTGCCCTGCGCCACTTTTTTTCCGATATCGCGAAAGCTGATGGCCGCGATCTTGCCGCAGCGGGTCTGTGCCACATCGGTCATACCAAGAACCGCAAAGTCACCTTCGAATCGAATCCATACATCGCGCTCGATGTCATAGGTAAGGTCTTCAGGGATGTCGCAGGCGTAGTAGATCATTGGCAATTGAGGTGACAGTCACCTTATGTTTACTCGAAATTCAAATTCTGCTCTTCCATAAACTTCTGATACGCCGCGACCGCGCCGTCTCCTGTCATCAGCGACGCACTCTCGCCAGCCCAATCGGCCGGCTTGAGACGCACGAACCAGCCTTCCCCATACGGATCAGAATTAATAAACGATGGGTTAGCCTTCATTGTCTCATTTATGGCCACAATCTCACCCGTCACAGGCGACGTGACGGGCCCCACCCACTTGCCGCTTTCCAACGTCCCCGCGCTCTTGCCCTTTTGTACCGCGCGCCCCACATCTTTCGGAGTCGCGTTCACGATCCCCTTTGCCAAACGCTGCGCCACGTCCGTAATGCCAATGGTCACCATGCCATCTTCCTCCAGCCGCGCCCAGGCATGTTTTTCCACCCAGTAGAAACGGTCTTCAGGGATATTACATCCACGTACTTGAGCCATGCTGCCCTCCGATTTTGCCCTCACCCATCCCCTCCCCCGGCGGGAGAGGGGGCAGGGGGTGAGGGGATATTGTGTTCACCCTGCATGTGATATAGAAGCAGGTCAAAGATAACGAGACGAATCTCATGTTCATATTCTCGCGCAAAAGTCGGGTCACGGCGCGCCTTCTTTGTAACTTGCTCGTAACTCGCGCCGCATATAGGACACATCACGATATAGAATGTGTGACCTGTAAATTCGTCAATGCGCGAACCCAAAGTATCCGCATGCATCTCTGCCAGATGATTGTGGACTTCAGACCTCTTTCCTTGAAACTCGCAATAAGGACATTTGAACATCTTAACCTTTATATGTCATTCTGAGGAGCGAAGTGACGAAGAATCTCAGATTGCAAGCAATGTTCAGTTAACTGGAGATTCTTCGCTGCGCTCAGAATGACATGTCACCAACTTCGCTTCACGCGGGGCTGGCAACTGCTTCCACTACCGCGGCCTCTTCCACGCCGACAGCTTCCGCTACCAACTGGATCAGGTCGCGGACTTCGATCTTGCCCTCATTGCCCGTGGTCTTGACCGCGTCGGAGTACATGATCATGTCTTTTGGACAGGTTACGATGAATAACTGTTTCTTCTCACTTGGATTTTTTCCAAACGTGGACAAGGCCTCCTTGATCCGATTCTCTGCGGGCCGCTCGCCCGGAGCAACCTTGCCCATCCAGATCTGTCCGCCGCCCGCGCCGCAGCAGAACGAGTTCTCGCAGTTGCGCGGCATTTCGTGGAATTCCACGCCAAGCAGTTCAAGCAATTTGCGCGGCGCGGTGAATCCGCCGTTGTAGCGGCCGAGATAGCACGGGTCGTGGAAGGTGACCTTGTAATGGGGCAGTTTGTTCTTGATCGTCAGCTTGCCTTCCTCGAATAACCGAACCAAAACCGCGGTGTAGTGCTTCACTTCAAAGGTTCCGCCGAATTGTGGATACTCGTTCTTCAATGTGTTGAACGAATGGGGATCAGTCGTCACAATGCGCTTGAACTGCGCCTTGCCGAAGGCTTGAAGGTTTTGCTCCACCAACTGCTCGAAGAGACCTTCCTCGCCAACGCGGCGAACATCATTGCCCGCGTTGGATTCATTTTGATACATGATTCCAAAATCCAGCCCCGCACATTGGAAGATCCGCGCGACCATTTTTGTATTTGGAACTACACGTTCATCGAACGAAGCCGTATCCCCCACAAACCACAGATTTTCGACCGGTTCTTCGGTCGCGTTCCTGATGGGGAACTCCATCTCCTTCGCCCAGCGTCCGCGCAGACGTTTGCCTTTGCTCATCCAGTTGCCGTTGGTGGCAAGAGACTGCAACGCGTTCTGCACGCCGCTGTCCAATTCCGCGCCCTCCACGATCAAGCGGCGGCGGATGTCAACGATATCTGCCATCGGCTCATTGCCAACAGGACAAACTCTTACACAGGCATAACAGGTTGTGCAAGACCAAACTGCCTCAGGGGAAATGACTGTCTCCGTTAACGGGAGCAGGAGTCGGTCGGGGTGAGAAGCGAAGGTTGCATCCTTAAGGAGGTAACGCTTGTTGACCTCCAATGCCGAAGGCGAAAGCGGACGCCCGGCAAAATTAGCAGGGCAGATATCCTGACAGCGATTGCATTGCACACAGGCATAAGAATCCAGAACGCGCTTCCACGAAAGATCGTGGAGATATTTCGCGCCAGGCTCATACTGATTACCATTGACGACCTTAAGCGGAATCGCGGGGTCAAGCTGCCCGCGCGGGTTTTGCTTGGCAAGCCCGAGATTGATAGGTGCAACAGTAAAATGCGTGTGCTTGCTGCGCGTAATGTATGGAAGAATATAAAGCACCCATCCGAGGCTGATCCACCAGGCAGCATGTACTCCTGTCTGTGACGCGCCAAAAGTGCTGTTGATAAGACTTGCAATTGGCATGAACGGATCTGCGCCGTTGGTGAGACGGAATGACTGACCGAAGAGCCGCGCGCTGACATGCAAAATCACAAACACGCCCACGATGAGCGAGTCGGTTTTTTGTCCGCCCGCCTTGACCTTTGGATTCAGCAAAACATTTCCACGATACTCGAGCCGCTTATCTTTGGCAATGAAGCGCCGCACAAGGAAAACGGTAATGGCAATTAGCAACGCGCCACTCATCAAGTCAGCGATCAGGTTGAACGTGTTGATGACAGAGGAATTCAAAAACGGGAAGGCCAGATGTCTACCGCCATAAACCAGCTCAAAGCCCGGGATGAATCCCTCGAGCACGTCCACGAGATTGACGAAGGCATAGGTGATCAGGCCAAAGAACAAGCCCAGATGGATTGTGCTCAGCGCCTTGCGCGCCTTGAAAATAGTTCGTTGGAGGAGAACGGTGATCCCCGCTTTGATTAGACTCGCAGGTATGTTTTTTAGCTCAGGCGCGGGCCGTCCCTTGCGAACGGAATCTACGATGGTTTTGATTCCATGAATCGTGAACCCTGCTGAAATCAAAGCCAGGATAACAAAGACAATTTTTTCAATCGTCGTGAGCAAGGTGCCCTCCAAAGAAGAGAGTCGAAATCAGAGAACAGAAAGTAGTTCTCGAAAACCTGATCTCTACTCTCTGTTCTCCAATCGTCTACAGCAATTCCAGCATTGCCTCCGCGACCTCGAACAGATCCACCGTTGCGCCGTAATGCGCTACATTAAAAATGGGCGCTTTCTTGTCGGTATTGATGGCAATGATCAACTCCGCAGATTTCATTCCTTCAAGATGTTCGGGGGCGCCGGAGATTCCCAACATGAGATAGAGCTTCGGCTTGACCTTCAGCCCGGACTTACCGACCTGGCGCGTGCGAGGCAGCCAACCCGCGTCCACAACGGGGCGAGAAGCTGAGACGACTGCCCCGAGTTTTTCGGCCAATTCTTCGGCGAGTTCGATGTTTTCTTTACCCCCGATCCCGCGGCCGACCGAAATCAATTTGTCCTGCGCGGTAATATCTACATCGCCGCCAACAGGCTTGATGGCCTCCACGAATTTTGTTTTCAATCCGTCGAGTGAAACGGGAGAATCGATTTTGGTGGCGGGCGTTGAACCGCGCCCTGCGTCCGCGTGGAATGATCCAGCCACACAGGCGACGATCGCCATGTCACCCTCCGGCGCGACCTCAGCCAGCATCTTTCCGCCGTAGACCTGGCTGCTTACGACCAGGGAAGTGTTTTCCACACACAAATCCCTTGCATAAGCCACGCATGGCTTGCCGGTACGCGCCGAAAGCCACGCAGCGAGATCCATGCCTGTGGCTGTCCAGCCGAACATGACCAAACGAGGGGACTTCTCCGCTACGAGCGCTTCGATCACTTTCCCGTACGCTTCGGGGTTGAACTGTGAGAGGACTCCGTTATCAACGACCAGTGTCGCGTCTGATGCAAATCCGTCCGCTGCAACGCCGCTTCCAAGCGCCACCGCAACCACCTGTCCGCCGAACGACGCGGCAAGTTCCTTCGCCTTGCCCACCATTTCGTAAGAGATCTCGGCAATCACGCCGTCCATTTGTTCTGCGATTACCAAAACATCGTTGCTCATGTGTATCTACTCCATAATCAATTGACCACAGTCCACTGACAATCGACGATTGATATTGCGGTGGTCAATGGTCTGTCGTCCATCGTCCGCTACGCCAATCCCTTACTCTTCAACAACTCCACGATCTTCGCGGCCACTTCTTTGGAGGAACCTTCAATCATCTCCGCGTGACCTGTGACCACAGGCGGAGCCATCTTCTTGATAACCAATCCCCCACTGGCATCACCGGAAGGAGCTACCTTTTCGATCGTCGCAGTCTGCGCCATTTGCCGCACTTTGCTGACCGGTGCATAGCGCGGTGGCCTGGACGCGGCCTGCACGCCAATCACCATCGGCAAACTGACAGAGTACTTAGCACCATTCCCGCCCGCAAATTCCTTGGTTACAATGGCGGTTCCCTCCGCTGCCTCGACGGAACTGACTCCGCCGATATATGGCATGTCCAAATACGCGGCAAGCATCGGTCCGATTTGACCGTCGAGATCGTTGGAGGCTTGCACTCCGGTGAAGATCATATCTGGTGACAATCCCTTAATCGCTTCTGCCAGCCATTTCGCTTGTTGATGTGAATCCGCACCGGGCTCATCGGCCGTAACCTTGACCGCCTTATCGGCGCCCTTCGCCAGCGCAAGATGAAGCACACTATCCAGTTCCCCGATCAAGTCCACGCCGACCACGGTCACCGTCCCACCGACCGCTTCCTTCACCAGCACCGCCTGCTCGATGGATTGCTCGTCGAATTCATTGAGCACGAAATCCACTGAGTCAAAGTCCACGTTGTTGCCTTTGACGGGCAGGTCATCAGCAATGCTGGGGATATGTTTGATAGCGACAACTATGTTCATGAAACTCTTTCTCCTATTACATTCAATCTCGGTGGTCGAGTAGCTCTGAGCATTCTTTGCGAAGAGCATATCGAGACCACCACTTTGATGTTCACTCGTTATTGCTGGTTTCGATATGGCGGCGGAAAACCACCGCCGCCTACTCAACCAGCGGCGTTTCCCCTCATAGATCTATCCAGCAACTCCAAAATATCGTTCACAGTCACATGCTCATTTCCCGTGGATTTGACCGCATCCTCGAAGCGCGAAACTTCAAACGGACAGGCCACTGCCAGCACATTCGCACCTGTGGAGGCAGCTTCCATCGCGCGCTTTTCAGAAAGACGCATTTTGGTGTGCTTTTGAGTGAACGAGTCCATCCACATGCCTCCTCCGCCGCCGCCACAGCAGTATCCGTTTTCACGGTTACGCGCCATCTCAACCAGCTCCACTCCAGGGATCGCTTCCAGCAGTTTGCGCGGCGCTTCATATTCGCCGTTGTGACGGCCTAGATAACACGGGTCGTGATACGTCACTTTGACGTTGACTTCATGCTTGAGCAGAGGCTTGAGTTGGTCAAGATAACGAGCGAGGAATGTGGTGTAGTGAAGGACCGGTCGCTCAAAGCCATATTTGGGATAGACATTCTTGAAGGCGTTGAGTTCGTGGGGACCCGTTACCACCAGTTCCTTCCATTCATACTTGTTGAAAGTCTCGATGTTGTATTCCGCCATCATTTCAAAGAGACCTTTTTCGCCAGCCAGGCGCTGGGAGTCAGCGTCATCTTTTTCTTCCTTGCCAAGAATAGCAAAGTCAATACCGAGGGCGGTGAAGATACGCGCCGCCGCTGATGCCGCGTCAATGCCACGGGGATGATAGGAAGGATAGGAACCAACATACCAGAGCACATCCACAGGGCGGCCCAAATCCTTGATGATCGGAATTGGCGCGCCTGCGTTCTGAATCCACGCGTCGCGTTTGCGCTGCGGCTGGCCAAGCGGGTTGCCAGATTTGGCTGTGTTTTCAAAAGCCTGCTGTAATTCAGGTGGGACGAACTTCCCATCCAAGATCGCCTGTTCCCGCGCAGCCGGCATGATCTTGACCATATTCACTTCTTTGGGGCAAACCCGCAGACAGTTAGCGCATGTGGTGCAGAGCCAGAGTTCTGGCGCTTCAGTGAGATCCATGCTGGTTTGGGCATAACGATAAAGTTTGCGCGGACCATAATTCCCGACCACATCTACAGGGCAGACAGCGACACACTTGGCACACTGATAGCAGTTTGCGAAGGATTCTGCGTTCGGGAGGACTGCAATCTTCTCAATTAGCTCAGGCGTATACTCGAAGATCGTCCGCTGCTCGAACATGCGGTTCCAGTGACCGGAAATGTCCACGCCATCCACAACAGCATGTTCTTTTTCTACTCCTTTTGCTTTCTCATACTTGACGGCCATGAATGATGGTCTCCTGTTTCTTTCAACCTCGGTGGTCGAGTAGCCCTGAGCGTTGTTTGCGAAGGGCGTATCGAGACCACCATGTTTCAAGCTATTGTCTGTTTACATGTAACTTGATGGTCTCGGTACGCCCCGCTAAGAGCAGGCGGGGCTACTCGACCATCGGAGTATCCTTTTTTATTTTCGGCAACCCTAATAACCTTCTCGCCATATTCGGCAGGGACGGTAACAACTCATTGAAGTCACGGCTCAGCCGCCAACTCGTCGAGCCATACATGTAAACTCCGTAAGCACAGGCCAGAAAGGCACTGTTGGCAAATGGAGAGAGCTTTTCACCGCTCATTAACTCATCCGTCCACAAGCCAGTACCTTCGGCAAATTTCATGCTCATCGCAGTGACCGCGCCGACTCGGGCATACCCCTCCGCGATGTTGGTTGCCAGCAGGTTATGTGAACTCCCTGCCAGCAAGGGCAAGATGCCTGTGCCCGTTGTCGGATCCCAAAGCCAGCGCGTCCACAGCCAGTTTTCCCTGGGAAACGTGTTATGCAAAAGTCCAGTGGCAAGCTCGAGTGCCAGTCTGGTATCGAGGGCGTTTAACTTTTCAACGAAGACAGCCACGCGAACGGGCGTTGGTTCACTGCCATTTAGCAATTCATGGAAAAGTTTGTAATCGCCGAGCTCAAAGTAATTGATAATGATCCTGGCGTTTGCTCGCGTATGGGTGACAGCAGAAACCATGTCAACGAAGGAAGCAGTGAATTGAGCAGTATCAGTCTGTAGTCCGTTGAAGAGGCGGATTTGCCGTTCCATCAATTCATCCGCAATCGAAATCACATCCTCAGGCGAGACTTGTCCCAATGCCTCCTGCAATGTTACTTGCAGTTCGGGGTCATCGGGACCCGTCTTCTGCTTGATGATGTGACTCTGCCGCTGAGGTTCCATCATGCCAGTACTTTGACTTTGCGAAGGGACGCGACCGCGCGGGCCGCTGCAAGTCCCGCGCGGGAAATGGAGTCATCCAGGTCGGCGGGGCCAGCCGCCGCGCCCGCGACGAAAATTCCGGGGCGGGAGGTGGCAACCGGATCAAGACCTCCTGCGCCGCCCGCTTCGATGAAACCATATTTGTTTTGTTGAATACCCATCAATTGAGCGATAGCGCGCGTACCTGCGCTGGGCTCCATGCCAACGGAAAGCACGATCAAGTCCATTGTCACTTCCATGGGGCGCGACATGGTGGTGTCTTCGCCGCGCACGAGAAGTTGTCCGCCCTTTGGCAGCACTTCACTGATCACGCCCTTCACATAATTGACGTGATACTTTTCCTGCGCGGGCCAGTAGATCTCATTTTCCCAGTAGCCGTACATGCGCATGTCAATGTAAAAGATGAACACCTTTGAATCCGGTAGCTGCTGCCGCAATTCGATGGCCTGCTTGCTGGCGATGCCGCAGCAGACTTTCGAGCAGTACTCATTTCCAATCTGGCGGTCGCGCGAACCCACACATTGAATGAACGCGATCTTCTTCGGCGCTTCCCCATTCGACGGACGAACAACATTGTGATCCTTCAACATTTTTTCGAGGTCAGTCAACGTGATGACATCAGGAAAAGAATAGTAGTTGTAGTATTGCGTCGCGCGACCTGGATCAAAGTGTTGAAAGCCTGTAGCGACAATGACCGCGCCTACATTCAGGGATTCGGCTGCGCCGCCCGCTTCTATCTGGACCTCGAAGTTGCCCTCGTCTCCAGTCAGACCCTTCACTTCGGCCTGATACTTCACCTCCACGTTGGGGTGACTCGTGACCGACGCGGCAAGCTCAGCCATCGCTTCGGACGCGTCGCGCCAGTGGTGCGTGAGCTTGGCATAATTCTCGCGGTCCGGTGTGCCGCCGAGACGTTCACGCTTTTCGATGAGGATGGCTTCCCTGCCAAGTTCTGCAACGCAACGTGCAGCTTCCAGTCCCGCCGGTCCCCCGCCGATGATCAGCACTTTGTCAGATGTCATAGTTCCTCCAGACTTCGGTGGTTGAGTAGGCGGTGTTTGTCCGCCGTATCGAAACCACCAATTGCATATTTACTTATTATTGCTGGTTTCGATATGCCCCTCGAAGAACAGTCGGGGCTACTCAACCAGCGGAGTTATTTATGCCGTCAAATTAATCGGCTGATCCGCATCCTGCCAGGTGATTCCAGATTTCGTCCCCGCGCGGATTGCATCGAGGTCGCCCTGGAATTCATCCCAGTATTTCTGCCAGTTGATTCCAAGTTTCTCCAAAAACGGACGCCAGTCCGTGGAGTGCCAGTGGAACTGCACTACGCGGAACGGATGAGCGCCCATCGCCAGCGCAGCCACCTGTGCATCCGAGAGAACGGGGAGGCCCACTTTGCGATCATGTGCCTTCGCCGCAAATTGACTCTTGTCCAGGGTGGTTACGCAGCCCGTGTCGTGAGTCACGGTCAGATCGGGGTTGGCTTCGTTCTTCATCACTTCGATCTTGCGCAAGACCGCAAACGAACGGGTAAAGTCACGCTGCACCAACACATGGCGAAAACCAAATCCACAGCAGTCGAACCAGGTTGAATAGTCCGCCACATTGATCCCAAGAGACTCAAGCAATGCAGTGACCACGGCTGTACGCTGTCCACCGTAGATTTCGGGATCGTAGATCGCGTCTTCAGCGACAATTTTGTAGTAATGGCAGGCGGGGTGCACCGTTGCCGTGATGGCGCTCATGTCCACGAGCTGGCGCTCAGCCATCCTCTGGCGCATGGCATAGACCCACTCGCTGTAGTGAACAATTTCTTCAGGGATCACGAGCGGCTTTCCCATCTTATCGAGAATGCGGCGTACTTCATCGCGCAGCTCCTTGTGATGCACAAGCTGCTCACGGATTTCCTTGTAGTGCCCAAAGCTTGTACCGCAGTGGATGAGCGGGAAGTATCCGGTTTCATAGGCGGCGGCGAAGTTGCGCGCCATGACCGCAGCCTGTCCCACCGCGTTGGAGGCGCCAGACGCGTAATAATTCCAGCCGGTGCAGGAGGTCTGGTCAGTGGGATCGTGATAATCCAGATTGAATTGCCGATGAAGCCAGAGAATGGAGGAAGCATAACCCGGAATGTGTCCACAGTGACCGCAGGATTTGTGATGCCAGGTATGCTCGATGGGAATCTTTTTCATCCGTCCATATTTTGTTTTGAACTCAACGTATGGCTCAGGGACTTTCTGGAGGATGATCTCGCCCTTTGCTTCGAGCTCATGCAAAAGCTCGTGCATATCATGTGTCGGCGCAATCTCTGCATCACGCGTGACAGGATGAGATTTCTTTTCCAGGATCTGTTCGACGGGGGTAAAGGTTGAATCAGTCATTTAGGGTCTCCAAAGAATTGACCTGACACCTAAATTTCGCCCAAAATAAGCGACAAGTCGTTATGGGCGAAGAGGGTAAGCCAGGTCTTGTGAAATGTTTCGGCGAGCGAATGCGATCTATTCAGCACAACCTGAATGAGACGTCCACTTGCATCGAAATGTAGTTGGCCTGGAATCGAAAAAGCGTCTCGGATCATTCGCAACATTCCGTAGTGTTGCAG
>JAKOVF010000082.1 GCA_029782225.1 Chloroflexota bacterium
AACTTAGGGCTAAGGTTTTCGATTAACCCATTGAAATTGCACCTCGGCCCGGTAAGGAGCCGGGCAATACTCCGCAAGGATGCGGACTACATTCTACAAGGAGGTAGAAACAGTGAGAATCAACACCAACATTTCCGCGCTCAACGCGTGGAAGAACCTATCGATTACCCACAACCATATGACCAAATCGCTGGAAAAACTGTCTTCAGGCTACAGAATTAACAGAGCCGCTGACGATGCCGCTGGACTGGCTATTTCAGAAAAGATGAAAGCCCAGACCCGCGGGCTGAGGCAAGCCGTCAGAAACGCCCAGGATGGCATCTCACTCATTCAGACCGCAGAAGGAGCGCTCAATGAAGTCCACGCTATCCTGCAGCGTATGCGCGAACTCGTGGTCCAGGCAGGCAACGGGATTTATGAGTCGGACGACCTCCAGATGATCCAGGACGAAATCGACCAGCTCATTGAAGAGATTGATGGGATTTCAGACCGAACTGAGTTCAACGCGAAAACACTCTTAGATGGCAATCTAAACATAAATTTACAGATCGGTGCCAATGCAGGTCAAGTCATGCAGATAGCGATCAATGCGATGAGTGCCGCATCTCTTGAGGTAGATGCTGTAAAAATAACACCTGATGATGACAGTGGTAATCCGGCCGGCATTGAAGCTCAAATCACCACAATCGATGATGCAATCAAGACTGTCTCACAGGAACGTTCCAAGCTCGGCGCCTACCAAAACAGGCTAGAGCACACCATCAACAACCTCAACACCGCTGCCGAGAACCTCGAAGCCGCCGGCTCACGTATCAGGGACGTAGACATGGCGCTTGAGATGGCCAACTTCACCAGGCACCAGATCCTGCAGGCCGCGGGAACTGCTATGCTGGCTCAAGCCAACCTTACACCGCAGTCGATCCTGAAACTCCTGGGGTAATAAGGACCCCAGGGATCTGGAACAAACACCCGGTCCCTGGGCTAGATTCTTCAGAAATCGGCTATCTGAACTTCCGCAAGGATGCGGACTACATTCTACAAGGAGGTAGAAACAGTGAGAATCAACACCAACATTTCCGCGCTTAACGCGTGGAAGAACCTGGCGATAACAGATGGCCTTATGACCAAATCGCTGGAAAAACTGTCTTCAGGCTATAGGATCAACAGGGCCGCTGACGATGCCGCTGGACTGGCTATCTCAGAAAAGATGAAAGCCCAAACCCGCGGACTCAGGCAGGCGGTCAGAAACGCCCAGGATGGCATCTCACTCATCCAGACCGCAGAAGGTGCACTCAATGAAGTCCACGCTATCCTGCAGCGTATGCGCGAACTCGTGGTCCAGGCAGGCAACGGGATTTATGAGTCGGACGACCTCCAGATGATTCAGGACGAAATCGACCAGCTCATTGAAGAGATTGATGGGATTTCAGACCGAACTGAGTTCAACGCGAAAACACTCTTAGATGGCAATCTAGACATAAATTTACAGATCGGTGCCAATGCAGGTCAAGTCATGCAGATAGCGATCACTGAGATGAGTGCCGCATCTCTTGAGGTAAAATCTGTAAGAATAACACCTGATGAAAGTGGTAATCCGGCCGACATTGAAGCTCAAATCAACACAATCGATGATGCAATCAAGACTGTCTCACAGGAACGTTCCAAGCTCGGCGCCTACCAAAACAGGCTAGAGCACACCATCAACAACCTCAACACCGCTGCTGAGAACCTCGAAGCCGCCGGCTCACGTATCAGGGACGTAGACATGGCGCTTGAGATGGCCAACTTCACCAGGCACCAGATCCTGCAGGCCGCAGGAACTGCTATGCTGGCTCAAGCCAACCTTACACCGCAGTCGATCCTGAAACTCTTGGGGTAATAAGGACCCCAGGGATCTGGAACAAACACCCGGTCCCTGGGCTAGATTCTTCAGAAATCGGCTATCTGAACTTCCGCAAGGATGCGGACTACATTCTACAAGGAGGTAGAAACAGTGAGAATCAACACCAACATTTCCGCGCTCAACGCGTGGAAGAACCTATCGATTACCCACAACCATATGACCAAATCGCTGGAAAAACTGTCTTCAGGCTACAGAATTAACAGAGCCGCTGACGATGCCGCTGGACTGGCTATCTCAGAAAAGATGAAAGCCCAAACCCGCGGACTCAGGCAGGCGGTCAGAAACGCCCAGGATGGCATCTCACTCATCCAGACCGCAGAAGGTGCACTCAATGAAGTCCACGCTATCCTGCAGCGTATGCGCGAACTCGTGGTCCAGGCAAGCAACGGGATTTATGAGTCGGACGACCTCGAGATGATCCAGGACGAAATCAGCCAGCTCATTGAAGAGATTAATGGGATTTCAGACCGAACTGAGTTCAACGCGAAAACACTCTTAGATGGCAAGCTAGACATAAACTTACAGATCGGTGCCAATGCAGGTCAAGTCATGCAGATAAGCATCGAGAACATGGATTCACAAAGCCTTGGCGTGCAGGATGTAAACATTACGGATGGCACCGATGATATCGACGATCAGATCAACGCAATCGATGGTGCAATCAAGCGAGTCTCACAGGAACGTTCCAAGCTCGGCGCCTACCAAAACAGGCTGGAGCACACCATCAACAACCTCAACACCGCTGCCGAGAACCTCGAAGCCGCCGGCTCACGTATCAGGGACGTAGACATGGCGCTTGAGATGGCCAACTTCACCAGGCACCAGATCCTGCAGGCCGCGGGAACTGCAATGCTGGCTCAGGCCAATCT
>JAKOVF010000100.1 GCA_029782225.1 Chloroflexota bacterium
CGTGATTTTGAAAAATATCACTTGCGGGTTGGAGACGTTTTATTGAATGAAGGCTCTGGAAGCGCAGATGAAGTAGGCAAGCCAGCAATTTGGAATGGCGAGATTGAAGATTGCTGTTTTCAAAATACGTTACTTTGTGTTCGTCCGTATTCGGCTTCATCAAAGTATATGTACTATTTATTCCTTTACACTGCAATGGCAAAACTTTTTGTGAAAAATGTTCGTGGTGTAAACATCTTCCATATCGGAAAAGAAAAACTTGCCAACTTTGAAATCTCGATTCCATCCCTTGAAGAACAAGCCGAAATCGTGCGGCGCGTCGAAAAACTGTTTGCCTATGCCGAACGGCTTGAAACCCGCTACCAATCCGCAGCCGAGCGGGTCGAGCGGCTGACCCCATCCCTGCTGGCAAAGGCGTTTCGGGGGGAGCTCGTGGAGCAGGATCCCAATGATGAACCTGCGTCCGTGTTGCTGGAGAGGATACAATCTCTACGTTCTGCAAATCAAACAGTAGTCACAAGGATAAAGACACCGCGCAGGATCGAAGATCAATTGAAGAATGAGGCTACCTTGCTGAAAAAAAGTGAAGTTCAACCAAATCACCTTTCTTCCATTCTGAGAGAACGTGGTGAGTTGACAGCGGAGTCACTCTGGGCTGCGTCTCAGATGGATATTGATGAGTTTTATGACCAATTGAAGGAAGAAGAAGCCAAGAAATTGTTACGGGAAGTCCGGGGAGAGGATGAAAATTCTCCGCGCTTACTGGAGGCGCTATGAGAATTGATTGGCTGAAAATTCCTAATCACCGCAATTTGAGGAATCTTGAAATCAATTTTGATCAAAAAGAAGATGAGCCAATTACTGTCTTGCTTGGTCATAATGGTTCAGGAAAATCGAATTTGTTTGAAGCTATGGTTGAGATATTTCGCGAATTGGAATTCGCTAGGCCAGCCTCATTTGCTTATTCGATCAAGTATTTCTGCTATGGAAATACGATTGAAGTGAACTCTAACCCAGAAGCATCACGAAGGATGAAGATAATTGTTAACGGTAAAACCACCAGTCAAAGTGAATTCAGAAAGAGTATAGATTTTTACTTGCCACGATATGTTTTTGCATACTATTCTGGCTGGAGTCCTCGGTTAGAACAACAGTTTGGAACGCCGACGCGAGCTTATTACAACAAAGTGTTACAAAACTCAGATTTACCGCCGAGGCGTTTCTTTTTTTGCAGAAAAGATTATAGCCAGCTTGTGCTCCTGGCATTTTTCCTGACCAACGACCCCAGTGCCAAGAGAATTCTTGATGAGTACCTCAGCTTTAATATTGATTCTTTTGAATCTGCTTTGTTTGTCATCAAACGTCCATGGTGGGGACGTAACGCGAGGCCCAACCGGCAAGACCCCGTTGATCCCCGATTTTGGTATGCTGCTGGTGCGTTTCGCCCGTTTTTAGCGCGCCTTTGGGAGCAAGCACTTGCGCCAATTCGGAACACAGAGACTGTTGAGCGAGACATTAGGCGCAGCGGAGAGATCACAGAGCGAGTTTATCTATTTATCAAAAACCAGCAACAGTTGAGTGAGCTCCAGCAAAAATATGAATCAATCAGACTTTTCTTTTTCAACCTGGAGAGCTTATTCTTGTGTGACCTGATAGATGAAGTGCGAGTCAAAGTCCGCAAAAAAGATGGCAACATTGTTACCTTCAATCAGTTATCTGAGGGAGAACAACAATTATTGACTGTGCTTGGGTTGCTACTTTTTACACAAGATGACGAATCCTTGTTTTTGTTGGATGAGCCGAATACACATCTTAATCCAATTTGGACATACGATTACTTCGAATTGTTGAGGAAAAATATCCGTACAAAAAATAGTCAAGTTATGGTTGTAACGCACGATCCATTGATGGTTGGCAGCCTATATAAAAATCAAGTACGTATCGTTCTGCAAGAAAACGGTTCAGCCACTGCTACCGAGCCAGAATATGATCCAAAGGGGGTGGGTATTGAAGGGTTATTGAAATCTGACCTATATGGTATGCGTTCTTCTCTCCCCCAAGACGTACTTGATGATATCGATTTGCAAAATAAATTATTAGCATTACCTGATCGAACACAAGAACAAGAGGACCAGCTCTCTAAAGCCACTCAACGGCTGGAAAAATTAGGAGTTACCCGTAGCCACCCTAATCCACTCTTTGATTTATTCACAAAAGCAGTTGCAAACGAACCATTGTTCCAGAAACCTGAACTCACGAAAGAAGATATTGAAGCGCAGGAAAAACTTGCCAATGAGATTCTCGACAAAATTTTGAAGGATACATCTGAATGAGATATATTCCGCTTCTAGAAAATATGCCACCTCAGGAATGGCTAGACAAGGCTGCTGCTGCTACTGAAGAAATCGAGGTAGAAGCAAAAAGAGGTGATCGAAAGGCCCGCAATGAGCTCATTGATAAGAAGGCCGCAATTTGGGGGGAACTTAAGGACTGGCTGTTATGTCTGTCAAATCAAAAGTGCTGGTTCTCAGAAGCGAAAGACTGTTTTCAGGATTGGGATGTAGAACATTATCGCCCGAAAAAAAGTGCAAAGAACCTTGATCGCTCTGTAAGAGATGGCTATTGGTGGCTGAGTCTTGATTGGAAAAATTATCGCATATGTGGACGGGTTGGTAATACCAAAAAGGGTACATTTTTTCCGGTCAACGGATTTGTTGCAGACGAAAACAACCGCAACACCGACGACGAATTACCATATTTGCTTGATCCCATTAATAAAGCTGATTGTCAATTGCTTTCTTTTAATCAATTAGGCGAGGCCATTCCCGCACCCGGGCTTGACGAGTGGAGTACTTTACGAGTCAGAGTTTCCATAAAAAGATATAAGCTCTACCATGACAAACTAGAATTAACCCGGAAAGACGTATGGGATACATGCACTGCACTCATCCATGAGATACAGAATCTAATGTGTGAGCAATCCAAATCCCCAAGTGCTACAAAGAGAACACGCATCGAAGAGAAGATCAAGCAACTAGCCACATACGCCCAACGGGACAAGATATGCTCGAGCACTGCAATCGTTTGTCTTCAGAAAAGTGAAATCGGATGGGCTGCGCGTTTATCTGCGGAAGCGAATTAAGCATTTATCTGAAGTCTTTTTGATGTTACCAGTGGAGATGAACATTTACTTCAACCCTGAACCTACCAAACGGCTTGCAATTCATTACCAGTACGCCAGCCGCTGGTCCGAGTGGCTGACCCCGTCCCTGCTGGCAAAAGCGTTTTGTGGTGCGCTGGCGGAGCAGGAGGAGTAAAGTGCCTAAAAAAGAAACCAAACCCCAACGCGGAATTTCTTGGAGCGAAGTAATCGCCATTTTTTCTAGTATTACGGGTTTTATCACTTCCATAATAGCGTGGCTGGATATTGTCCAATATGGACAGATGGGGTATCAGAACTTCCTTTGGGCTGGAATTGTGGCGGCTGTTGTTGTATGGGGAATTATCTTGTGGTTGTTATATAGGCAAAAAAATATTGCCTTTAGTATCGGGTTGGCAGTCACGATGGTTGCGGTGGTGATTGTTGGGATATGGTGGACTTCAAGCAAGAAGGCAGAAGAAGAAAGAATTAAAGCCAGAGAAGATAAAATCATTGTGTTAGTCGCCAATTTCGATGATGCTGCTGGAGATTCTTATGGTTTGCGTAATGTGATTGTCGAGAAACTCACTGTAGATTTTGCAAATGATGATGAAATATTGATAGAAACTGTTGATGAAATTATTAGACCTGGTAGCGATAGCGGTAGTGTCCGCGCACGTGCATTAGGAGAAAGCCGCCAGGCAGATTTAGTCATTTGGGGATGGTATAGACCAACAGATAATCCCAACATTACTATTCACTTTGAGAATTTATCTACGGCGCAGATCTCAACCTCCAAAGCAGTGAAACATATGAACCGCAGACGACCCTTGCCCAACTTAAGTCATTCGAAGTGCAGCAAAGACTTGGTGCCGAAACCAAAACACTCATCTCCTTCATCGCCGGGGTTATAGGTTATCAATCAGATGATTATCAAGGCGCATTAGCTCACCTCGAACCGATCTTGCTCGAAAAAAATATCTCCACGTATGTAGACCCCATTACCCTGTATTTTGATATTGGCTATTCATCTGGCAAATTGGGTCTGTGGGAAAAAGCTATCGAAAATTACGACCATCTGCTTGAACTCGCCCCTAACGAAGTTGCGGCATACAACAATCGCGGGATTGCCTACTATTCTCTAAAAGACTATAACCACGCCGTCCAAGACTTTGATCAAGCCATCCAACTTGACCCGAGTTTCGCTGTGGCATACAACAATCGCGGGAATGCCTATTACTATCTAAAAGACTATGACAGTGCGACCTCGGACCTTGACCACTCTATCCAGCTTGACCCGAATTACGCTACGGCATACTATAATCGCGGGCTCATATATTACTCTAAAGAAGACTATGCCCACGCTATCCGGGACTATGATCAAGCCATTCAACTTAACCCGAATGAAGTTGCGGCATACAATAATCGCGGGAATGGATACGTTGATCTGCAAAACTATTCCCGCGCTATTCAGGATTTTGACCAAGCCATTCAGATTGACCCGAATTCTGCTTTGATATACAACAATCGCGGGAGAGCGTATTCTTATCTAAATGATAGCATTAGCGCCATTCAGGACTTTGACCAAGCCATTCAGATTGACCCGAATTATGCTTTAGCCTACTACAACCGCGGGCTTGCGTATGGTCATCTACAAGACTATTCTCGCGCGATTCAGGACTTTGACCAAGCCATCCAACTTGACCCAAATAATGCTTTTGCATATAACAATCGCGGGTTTGCATATGCTCATCTAAAAAACTATGTCCGTGCTATTCAAGACTATAACCAATCTATCCAATTAGACCCGAGTAATGCTGTGGCTTATAACAATCGCGGGAATGCCTATGAGGCTCTCGGCAGAAACGCCGAGGCCGAAGCTGATTTTGCCAAATACAAAGAACTTATGGGGCAGGCTGCACCATGAGATCATCCACAAATAAGGCACGAATAAACGAATGGAAAGCCCGCTACATGTCTGCGTCTGAACATGTCGAGCGGCTGACCCCGTCCCTGCTGGCGAAGGCGTTTCGGGGGAAGTTAGTGGAGCAGAATCTCAATGATGAGCTGGCATCCGTATTGCTGGAGAAGATAGATGTCAACAGAAACAGGGGCAATCGAAAGCGCCTATATCAGGGAAGAAGAATAGCCTGAAGTGAGAGGAGATAGCCCCTTTATGGAAGATCATTTGTCAACTCATATCCACAAAGAAAAGCGGCTAGCAATGATAGACATCAAAGAAAGAATCCGACATCCATGGCAACGCGGGCCAACAGAATTGATTGCACATGCTATTGAGCATTATCATATGCATACGGAATTTGACAATCGGATTGCCTTCCTGCTTTTTGACGTAGGCGTTGAAACGCTGTTCAAAACATATCTCTTACTGCCCCAGGAAGTGACAGGGACAAGAAGTCCTTATCAGAAACGGAAAGGTGCAGTCAATGGAGTAGTTCATCCTGTTGAGGATGAGACACGACATCCGAGGCGGGATTTTAGGTTTCATGACCTCATAAGAGGTGTACTGGATGCTGTACCTGAAATCGAGAGCAAATTCGACTTAACACATATTGAATTCTTTCATGAAAAAAGAAACGCACTTTATCATGATGGCAATGGAATCACTATCGAGACTTTCAATTTGCAGTCCTACAGCATAATTTCCGTAGGGCTCTTGAAGCATCTGCTTGATATTGATCTCGGAGATATATTACACGCGCCAGACGTTGCGACAAAATTGACTGAGGCACAAAATGAGAGACGACAATTTCTCGAAACACATAAAAGAGAGTTGATGGAATCCAGGAGAAGATTAGGAGAGGTCGCCAAACTTGCATTGGAAGTAGTCAGCCCCAACATTACCAAGGGCGTATTTATCAGAACACTCAGAAGGTACTATCAGGAATCAGAGGACAAGGCAGATGCCTATTTCTTTCGTGTGGTCAAAGCATCTCTTGCTCACAAATCAGTGGATATTCCTCTCATTGAAGTAGGTTCTTTTCTACAAGATCCAAACTGTCTTTACCTACAATTGGCAGATGCTCTTTTTGGCACAGAAGACGCATATACAGCCTATCAGTTGTCAGAGAGTGACCCAACATGGAATGTTTCACCATATTATGAAGGAGAGCTTGACGATGGAAATATCGTTTTGACTGACAAGCCCCAAGATGAATATCTAACAGAAATGTCTGATTGGATCAAGGAATGGAATACCACCGTCAAGGCGGAGATTGCTCGAGTTGAAATGTGGCTGGATAAGCAGACTGTACTGGTTAATTGATTTCTAAAATAGCACGGGATAGTTGAATGAGCGGAACAAAGAAGGTAGCAGAATTGCTTAAATTCCCCGTAAACCAAGCCGTATTGTTCTGTGAGCAAGTCCGTATGCTCAGCAGATTGGGCACTGTGTTATCGTATAAGATAATTGCCGCACGTTTGCCGGAGAATATGCACGAATCTCCTTCTCAACAGAGGGTGGCCGAAATTATGCGAGTCAATAAATCAATAGAACGACTCCGAAAGCAACCTTCGCAGTGGCAACCTACCGCTACAAGGGGATCTGGTGTCCGCCATAAACGGATTAAATATTCGAAGGCACCATATTTGCCCAAGAAAATTCCCGGCCCAACGTTATACAATCATGAACGCGTATCTGGCAAGCAACTAGACCATTGTCCTCATGGCAAGATATGCGCCGTTTGTGACCTGAAGAAGTGCCGCGAGTTAACAGGGATTGACTAAAAACACCTATTTTTGGAAGAATTATGCCAATGTTCGCAAGCGAAGATTAGGAAGCACTATGTCTGATAAACAGCCTGAAGAAAAAGACGGCCTGTTGGAATTAATTAAGAAGCTGTGGCTACCTATTGGGGGTTTTCTAGGCGCGGTCACACTGGCATATAATTTTTATAAGCTATGGTTGGGAGACCAAAATACAGTGACGTGGTTTTTGGCAGATGGGGGATTACTCGTACTGGCAATCGTCCTTGTCTTTGTTATAGGAAGGGCCAAGTTTAGCATTCGTGATGGCGCGCATCCATTTGATGCACCGCGAAAGGAAAAGGTCTCCTTTTACCCACCAGTGTTGAGACGAAGTGCAACGATAGGTCTAGGCTTTATCGCTGCACTTGCTGTCTTGGGCGGCATCTTGCTCATGCAGCACCGCCAGGCTCAAGCGAGATTCCTGGCCGAGCAAGAACAGAAATTAATCGTACTGATTGCCGCTTTTGAAGGACCTGAAGATATATATGGTTTACGAAATGAGATTATCGAAAACTTGCGTATCGAATTGGACGGCGACCAGAATGTTGAAATTGTTCCCATTGATGAGGCAATTGCGCCAACACAAGATGTTGACTATGCTCGTGAACTGGGAAGGCAGTATCTGGCAGATGTTGTTATCTGGGGTTGGTACCGACCTACTGAAAATCCAAACATCACCATTCACTTCGAGAACCTGTCAACAGAGACTATTGATGTTATCCAAACGGGTGTTACATACCAGCCGCAGGCATCTCTTGCCGAACTAGAGTCCTTTGAAGTTCAGCAAAGAATTGGAAGTGAAACCAGTATATTCATTTCATTCATCACCGGTTTGCTTGCATATAAATCGGGCGACTACTCAACAGCTACGGAGCACTTCGAGACAATCTTGCAAAAGGAAGATCAGTCCACTTTATTAGATGCCTCAAGCCTACATCTTTACTTGGGCCTTTCTTACTATAGCACAGGCAATTTTGAGGCTGCTATTCAAGAATTCAGTGGAGTGATTGATTTGGATCCAAACTATGCGCGTGCATACGGCAATCGCGGACTTGCCTACGCCAGCCTGAAACAGTATGAAATTGCTATTCAAGACTATGATAGGGCTATTGAACTTCAACCAAGGTCTGTCTGGGTGATGTATGGGAGTCGTGGCGGTGCGTACGTCGCCTTGGGACAATATGGGCGGGCTATTCAGGATTTCGATAAGGCCATTGAACTCAATCCAGAATACGCCCTAGCTTATGCTGGCCGTGGTCGCACATATGCTGATCTGGAGCAATATGAGCGTGCAATTCATGATTTTGATAAGGTCATTAGGCTGGGTGAGTCGGATCAACACCTTGTCGCGTGGGCTTATGGAAACCGCGGTGGCGCGTATGATGCCTTGGAAGAATATCAGCGCGCTCTTGGGGATTATGACAAGGCAATCGAACTTGATCCGGAATATGCTTGGGCATATGAGGCCCGCGGCAGCACGTATGCTTTTTTGGGACGAATTGAGCTTGCGATTCAAGATTACGACCAAGCTATCGAACTCAATCCGCAATTTGCAGTGGCATATGCAAATCGAGGTATTGCTTATGCTAATTCAGGCCAGTATGAGCGTGCTCTTCGGGATTATGACAATGCGATTAAACTCGATCCGGAAAATGCTTGGACATATGGGAATCGCGGCAACGCATATGCCAGTATGAAAGAATATGAGCGTGCCATCCAAGATTACAATCATGCTATTGAACTTGATCCGCAAGATGCTTTGGCTTACCGTGGACGCGGATCCATGTATGATGCTTTGGCACAATATGAGCGCGCCATTGAGGATTTTGATAAAGCTATCGAACTTGATCAGGGAGATGCCTCGGCATATCTAACTCGGGGGAATGCCTATGTTCATCTAGAACAGTATGAGCGTGCTATTCAAAACTATGATGAGGCCATCGAACTTGATCCACAATCTGCCTTGGCATATGCAAACCGCGGTAACACATATTCTGATTTAGGACAATATGAACGAGCTATTCAAGATTATGATAAGGCGATTGAGCTTGGCAGATCGGATCAACATTTTGCGGCTTGGGCATATGGAAATCGTGGTCTCGCCTATTTTGGATTAGCACAGTACGAACGAGCTATTCAAGATTATGACAAGGCGATTGAGCTAGATCCGCAATACGCCTGGGCTTATCAGGTAAGAGGTCATGCCTATGAAGCTCTTGGCAATACTTTTAAGGCAGACGCCGACTTTGCCAAATATAAAGAACTTACGGGGATGGATCCGCCGTGAATAATGCTTTTTTCGACACATTCAGAGCCATCTGGCCCGATTGGCTAATTCTGTCGCTGCCGGAATAGGCATTTCGCGGGCAGGTCATAGATCAGGATTCCAATTATAAGCCGGCGCCCATGTTTCTAGAGAGAATACGATGTCAATGGGAAGAATGCCAGTTGAAAGAGACTATTCCTCTAAAGAAGTCTGCCCGCAAGGGAAGAGGAGAGAGTGCTTGACGGCTGAGCAAGCAAGGAGTTGTTTCCATGAGCGGATCGAGCAGAGTAGCAGAGTTACTGAATATCTCTCCAAAAGAGGCTGTCTCGTTCTGTGAGCAGGTCCGCACACTGAGTGGGTTAGGCGCGCCTCTGCAATACAAGACAATAGCTCAATACCTGGCGCAGAATTTACAGAAGGAAGTATCATCCGCTCAGACCATCGCTGAAATAATTCGGGCGAACAAGGATGAAATCGCCAAGGTAAGGATACAAAAGAAGGCATCGAAAGAAACGAAGACAGAGCTTCCCAAGACCACGCAGGTGAGGCGAAAAGGGTCCAAGGCCATCAGCAAATATCACACTTACAGACCAGCGGCAATTGGAAGGCCAACAACACTGCAAAAGAAACTTGCACAACGATCAGCTCAAGAAGAAAGGCCTATCTTACAAGAACCATTTCGGGCCAGTAAAACAAAGTCCACTCGACAACCTTCTGAGCCTAGCAGCTCTATAGATGGCATTGAAGTGCGGAATTCAGAACTAATCCAACAGGTCAAACATTATGTTATAGATGAGAGCGGAGTCCTGATAAACCCAGATCTCTTGGATACTGGAGAGCACAGGAAAAGTCGTGATGAAAGGTTGAGCCATGTGACTACGCAACCGCCTCATCTTGCTCCGAACAATACGTTTGCCAAGATTGCAGTGAAAAGAAAAAAAACTCCTGGAAACTCCAATGTCAATACTGTATTCGAAGCGAATGCCAAGCAGAGGAAGCTTGACGATGCGCTTGAAAAAGCAAATGACTCAAAGCGACCTGCACATATTCAGTGTCCTGAGTGCAAGGCAACAATCAAGTCGGCAAAATTCGAAAGGCACCTTGCAAAGGCTCATCCGCGTGTTTATCGACTGGCTTTTTACGAAAAAACGGGCGACAGACTTCAACTCTCCAAAACTGGTAAAAACGAGCATTCCACCAAGGAGGGCAACCTCGTGAAATGTCCGCTCTGCGAGCACAGAACTCAATACAACGTCTTGTTTGTTCACATACAGGTTAGTCATCCCGAAGTAAACCCTAAGATCGTGATGGCGAAATTCAACCAAGTGTACAAGGGCAATAAGCCAATCGAAAAGGACAGATATGAAAACGAATTGAATGAGCTGGTGAAAGAGCGTGAGCGGCTAAAACAGGGTCAGGATGAACCGCGTGATGGCGGCAAATATATGGGACATATGCGAAGAGAACAGGGTAAGTTTGGCTCGCTTCCGCTCTATGATGATTATTCAGATGAGGCAGATGCAGAGTAAGTTGCGCGCGTGCAGCCATTTTAAAACGAGGCAAATAAATTCACGCAATGAGTGTAAGTTTTTCAAGTTTACCTCCACCGATTTGTAGGAGTCATTTCAATGAGTTACAGCAGCTGGCAAAAAGGTTCACAATGGCGAAAGTGGGATCTTCATGTTCATACTCCAGCCTCTTTTCACTGGAACGGTGGAAAGCATCTACGTGAGATGAAGCCTGAAGAAAAAGATCAATCCTTTTGCGAGCTCTTGCAGGCGCTCGACAATTCGGATGTTGCTGTATTCTGTTTTATGGATTATTGGACGTTTGAAGGATATATTCAGTTCAAAGAATACTTACGTCGTAATCAGTTGAACTGCACCAAGACTGTTTTTCCCGGTATGGAACTGAGAATTGAAGCGCCTGTTGACTACAGACTAAATATCCATGTCATTCTGTCTGATTTGCTTTCGAATCAGCAGTTGAGCGATTTCAGATCAAAACTGATCGTCAGGAACATTCGACGCAACATATCAGAGGAGGCAATTATTGAGTTTGCTAAATCACTTGATGCGAGTAAGGCACAGATTCATGGGTTCCGAGATCCGAAGAACTTGTCTGAAATCGAGTTGCTAAAGCTGGGTTCCTCTACTATTGAGATTACAAAGGAGTCTTTAGAAAACGCAATTGCGATATTGCCCCGCAGCACAGCATATATTATGTTGCCATATGACACTACGGATGGCCTCGCGAAGCTGGATTGGAAGACCCAGCCACAGGCAGACAACTACTTTATGCAGTCTGCGCACATTATTGAATCGCGCGATGATGAAACAGTAAGTCTCTTTCTGGGTATTCAGACTGATAAAAATCGTGCCTTCATAGGGAATTTTCAGAAAACGCTAAAGAATATTCAAAAGCCTGTCATAAGCGGCAGTGATGCGCATCGCTACGCAGACTATGGAAAATTTACGGGGAACAAAGCCACTTGGATAAAAGCTGACCCAACATTTAATGGCTTTAGACAAATAATATACGAGCCCAGAGAGCGGGTGCTACTTCAGGAGTTGCAGCCCGATGAGAAAATCCCGTATCGTGTGATTGACAAGGTTCGGTTCGTGGATAAAACAGGCCGAAACTTGTTTTCCCCTGAATGGATTGATCTAAATGACAACCTAAATACAATAATCGGCGGCAAGTCATCTGGTAAGTCACTCCTTCTCTATCACATTGCTAGGACTATTGCCCCCAGTCTAGTTGAGCACCGATCCAAAGAGGTTACTATCTTAGACTACAAGTTTGGCACATTGGATCAATTCGATTTTGAGGTCTTGTGGAAGGATGGATATACTGATCGGCTTTCTACAGCGCCAGAAAATACTCGAGAAATAGAATACATTCCTCAGCTGTATGTTAATGCTCTAGCCGAGAAACCGGGGAGAACCAGTCTTTATAAACTAATAGAATCAATTCTAGAGCAAAATGTTGAGTACAAAGATTTCATTGACCGCACAAAACGTGAAAGATCCGATCTTGAGATTTCCATAGATAGTAAAGTTGCTGAGTTGTTGAAGAAGCGAGAGGAATTGCAAGCTCTATACGATGATCGAAAAGCAATCGGAGACCATCAGGCAATTCAGGATGAAATTGCCAGAATTTCATCGGAAATAACAAGGTTGAGAAAAGACTCAAATTTCACAAGCACTGAGATGGCGATTTACGAGAGGTTATTGCAACTTCGTGTCCAAGAAGAGAGAAAACAGCGAAAATATGATGAGCTTGCAAAGTCAATTGACAGCTTAACGTCGTCACTTGAACAAATAAAGAGACAATCGAATCAGACGTTAACAAATTCTAGTTTGGGTTTAGGATTAGATAAATTCTCTCAGCGCGTCCTGTCAATTTTGATACATGCTGCAAAGAAAAGCCTTCTAGGCTCGCTTACTCTGCTCATCGATTCTCAAAAAAACCTTGCACAAATCGCAAGACTAAAATCCGCCAAGTGCTCAGATAAAGAGCAGAAAATCGTAGGAACGCTAAAGCCATACACTGCGAAGATTAGTGATCAGAATCGGCTTAAGAACTTCGAAGGAAAACTAGAAGAACAGCAGAAAATTCTCGAATCCTATAATCAAAAGACAACTCTAATTGAGTCCGCAAAAGCATCTGGAATACAGATACGGAAAGAATTGTCTGAGCATTACGAAAACTTGCTCGTCAGTTACAAAAAGATAATTGAAAAACTAATTACGGACCAATATTCCAGAATTGACGCTGATATAGTATTAGAGGCCTCTTTACGATTCGATGCAGAGAAATTTTCCCTGTCATTTGGAGATTTGTTTGACCGCCGCCGGTCCAACTTTAAGGTCATGTTTGGCTCAATGTTTAGTGACAACAACGAATTTCAATTTGAAGCATCGTTCCATATCCAAAACATATTCAGACTTTACGATAGGCTCATATCAAAATCAAATACGGAGCTTGCTTTCAGAAAAGGTGCCACACCCATTGATGCAATCTCTCAACTATTTAAGAACTATTTCAAAATCGAATATAACATACGATACAAGAATGACGAAATTCTGGACATGTCTCCTGGCAAACGTGGACTTGTCCTGTTGCAATTGATATTACATATAAGCAATGCCACTCACCCAATACTTATAGACCAACCTGAAGACAACCTAGATAATCGAACTATATCTCATGAACTAAAGCAGTTCATAACGGCCAAGAAACAGACTAGACAAATTATCATGGTAACGCATGATGCCAACTTGGTAGTTTTAACAGATGCCGAGAATGTAATTGTCTCCAACCAGGACGGGCAACAGGCAAATAGAGAAAATGCGAATTATCACTTTGAATATGTTGCAGGTTCCTTAGAGAACAGTTTCCGTCTCTCTGAAAACGAGACATCCAAAGGAATTCTTCTCTCATGTGGAATAAAAGAACATGTTTGCGACATACTTGAAGGCGGTGAAGCTGCCTTCAAGAAACGGGAAGAGAAGTATGGTTTTTCGAACTGGTGAGCCGTTACGTGAAGCAAAGGTAAAGCATCAGAAAGACAATCGCCGATCGGAGTATTGATCCCGGTGGACGGCATACCACGCGTGAATAGCAGTCAAAAGAACAGCCAAGATTCCGTAAAGTGAGGAATTCATGAGTGATATCAAACTCTTTCAAATCAAGGGCAATCGTGCTGATGCTATCGAAGGCCGATCGGTGGCAGTGGAGAGATCACTCCAGACATTGATTGAAAAACATCTGGAGGCATTTCTGGGGGTCCGTTTGCTGGCCTCCGAATATGTGACTGGCAAAACGCATCGGGGGCGAATTGACACCCTGGGAATAGACGAGAATCTCAGCCCTGTTATCATCGAATACAAACGGTCCTTGAACGAAAATGTCATTAATCAAGGACTTTATTACCTGGATTGGCTTTTGGATCATAAAGCGGAATTTGCGTCTCTCGCGCGCAATGTTGTCAGCTCGAATCTCCCTGAAGATGACATTGATTGGCGAGGTGCCCGTCTATTATGTATAGCTGGAGATTTCACCAAATTTGATGAACACGCCGTAAATCAGATTGACCGCAATATCGAGCTAATCCGCTATCGGAGCTACGGAAATGAATTGCTCCTATTTGAATTGGTCAATGCTACGACGGTAAGTGCCGAAACCGTGACGGTCCGTGCAAGAGGCGGCCGAACGACTGATAGCACCGTGACTGACAAATTGGCAAAGGCAAGCGCTGATGTCAAAGATCGATTTGAAAGCCTGAAGGCTTTTTGCCAGGCACTGGGAGATGACGTGCAGGTAAAGACGTTAAAGCAATATATTGCCTTCAAGCGCATCAAGAATTTTGCTTCCGTTGAAATCCACCCACAGGATAAGACCATCATTGTTTTTGTCAAAGGTGACTTCGATCACACCCATTTAGAGGAAGGATTCACGCGCGATGTGCGTAGGATCGGTCATTTTGGGACAGGTAATCTAGAGATTACGATTCATTCAGACGAAGACCTGGAACGTAGTAAGCCGCTCATTGTTAAGAGCTACGAAGGCAATTGAGATGCCCGAAGAATTAGCCGACAGCAGGTCGGTAACTAAAGATCCATAAGTGAGTAAGTATCTATGCAAGACCACAAACTAAAGGTTTTTCTCTGTCACGCATCACAAGATAAGCCCATAGTCCGTGAGCTCTCTCAACGGCTCAATTCAGAGGGCTGGATCGATGCCTGGCTTGATGAGGCCAAGTTATTGCCTGGACAGGATTGGCGCTCAATTATTGAAGAAGCCGTCGAAACTTCCGACGTAGTGATAGTCTGCCTTTCTAATCACTCGGTAAACAAGGAAGGTTTCGTTCAGAAGGAAATGAAGTACGCGAAGGAAATCGCTCTTGAAAAGCCTGAAGAGACGATTTTTCTTATTCCGCTAAGGTTGGATGACTGTGCTGTTCCAAGAGGCTTTCGGCTTCTTCAATGGGCAGATTATTTCCCCGAGAAAAGAGAAGACGCCTATAGGGCATTGCTTCAATCACTGAGATTGCGCTATCAGCAGAAAGTTCAACCAGATGGGAAAGGAAACGCATTTCAGAGAGATGAAGTAGGTGAAATTAGCAATGGGCATCCAGACAATATCGAAAGAAATACAGCTTCCCAAATTCGTCCGCATAATGAGGCTATTAACATCAGTCGTGAGTTTCCTCCATCAATCCCTAGGACGCCAACTTTAGAGGGGGAGGATAAAGCTTCTAGGGGTGCAAATACGCTGGATACTTATTCTCGAAAAGGGCATCTTGACCCTATTCAGAATCGAAGGAGATTCTCCAAGTGGGTGTCTTGGACTCTTGTTGCCTTCCTAATCCTCGCGCTCGCTGTAATCGTTGCAGCAGTTACTTCATATATGGCTTATGGCCGCAACATCCAATACGAAGGCTACATAAATGGCGCTAACAATGCTCGTGCCCAGGCGCAAAATCTCACCGACCCTGTTGAGCAACGCAAAGCCTGGGAAAACGTCTTAATTGACGTCGAGCATGCCGAGTCCGTATACAAAACATCAGAGACATCAGCTCTGCGCAATGAAGCGAATGCAAACCTGGACAATTTACTGGGTATTACCCGCCTTCAGTTTTCACCTGCTTTCAGCACCAACTTGGGAATAACAGTCAGCCGTATGGCCGCCAGTGAAACCGATTTGTACCTGCTCAATGCAGAAACGGGGGCTATACTGCGCGCCGAGTTCACCAATGGCCGTGGCTTTCAAATTGATACAAGTTTCAGTTGCGCGCCCGGTGTCTACGGCGGTTACACTGTTGGTCCATTAGTCGATATCCTCGCAATGCCGGCCTTGAACTCGATCAATGCCACGGTCCTGGGCATTGATGCGGCTGGCAACTTGCTTTACTGCGCACCTAATCAGGTTGCGCAGGCCATTCCTCTCCCGCCGCCGGATACAAACTGGAACCGGGTCACTGCCTTTGTGTTGGATAGCGGCAACCTTTATGTGCTGGATGCAATGTCACGCGCGGTCTGGGTCTATACCGGGATGGATGGCACATTTGTAGACCGACCTTACTTTTTCTTCGGCGGTCAGACGCCTGAGAAACAGGATGTGATCGATCTGCTCGTGGTGGGTGATGAGCTTTATATGCTGCACTCCGATGGGCATCTCTCCAACTGCTCGTACAGCCGCATCGAAACCAAACCGACGCAGTGTACAGACCCTGCTACTTTGACTAATCCTTTCCCTGCCTATCAGGACACAGACCTCTTTGGCACGGCTCACATCACACAGATTTTTGGCAGCGCGCCGCCGGATACATCCCTGCTTCTGTTGAGCGCGGATGACCAGGCCGTGTTCCGCATCACGCCGCGTTCCTTTGAACTACAGAATCAAATGAAACCGGCTAGCATTGGAACGTCCAGCCCTGTCCCGGCCGGGCCCGTGGATTCAATGACGGTCGCGCCGAACCATGTGTTATATCTGGCCATCGCTGGTCAGGTCTATTTTGCGACGGGCATGCCGTAATTACTTGTAATCCAACACGTCTGGACCATCAAAGTCTTTTAGTGGCAGAGGATTGAGGAAGTTGCACCATAAGCATGGATTGAAATCTATAAGATTGGAAATTTGGCCGACATTATTTCCTTTCAATGCCAAGCTCTTTTTGAATTGTTTCCCAGATTGCGGTCAGGTCCTTTTGCTTCGCCCATTTTTGAATGTAGGCGTAATCCAACTTTTCGTTCATCGCGCCGATGATGGCGCCAATATCGCGAATATGCTTGGTCTGCTGGCTCAGCGAGTAATATAACATCTTATATAGAATCAAGTCCTCGGGGGAATGAACGAAGACTTTGCCCAACATAGGTCCAAAATCCACTTTGACCCGCCTTTTAAAGGCAAGCTTGCGAAATTCATCCGTTTCGCGAACGAGGAACATTTCCGCTTTATAGCCACTCGTTCCATGAATGGCGTTGATCGGCAGATCTCCCCGGATTTCATGGATACTCTCAAAAATAATCTCAGCGGGAAGATAGATTTCGACCTTCTCAAGCTCTTTAGATAGGCCATTTACTTTTTCCATGCCCAAGTGGATAACCAGATCCAGGTCCTGAGTTGACCTGGGTTCACCCCACGCCCATGCCGCCACCGCTCCCCCGATCATATAATCAATGCCTGCCCGATCTAATACTGTTAGGATCATCTTTATAAAATCTTCGAAGCTCAAATACTCCTGACTCATGATTTCCTTCCCGTGGCAGACACTTTATTTGCAAGGTTTATGATAGAACACGCCTGAAAGAATTTTTGGGCCGGTGAAATGCGTCTATAAGTCTCAATTTGAGACTTGTCCAGTTCACGAAGGGCCGCGCGGACAGCCTTTTCCTCAGTCGGGTGAAGGCTTGGTTCTCCAGCCAGATAGTATCCGGGTCGTTCTTGTGTACGGCTGTAATTCAATTCATGACCGGCACGTTGCAAGGCGTTTTTTACGATACGCATATCGCGATAGAAATTATCCTCCCAGCTCTTTTCGCCAAAACAGGCATATCCCATGAGCACCTCGACTCGGAGCATGAGCCCCCCCCGGGTCAAGTATCTTTCGCGCCACAGGATTCGCAACAGATTTACGCGGCGAGCAGTTACAAGATCTCTCTTCTGAGCATCGAGTAGTAGATAAGTTTGCGATTCTTCTGGCATTTTCAGAGGCAATACATTCAACATGATGTCCATCATAACAATACAAACCTGATTTGTCAATCAGGTTTGCTTTAGACAATGCCTGTTGCGCACTGTCATTCGTCCGCCAGTCTTTGTCAACTTGTCTAAAGATTGTTATCTACTGGACTACCTCTCATATGAGCAGCCTGGATATCTTGATCTGTCTGCGCCAAATATCGCCGCAGCACCTGAAGATCCGAATGTCCCATAAGCTTTTGCAATGCAAAGACATCGACCCCATTTCGCAGCATGATCAGCGCGAACGCGCGGCGAAAATCATGAGGCGTTGGGATATCCCTGATGCTAGCGAATTGAGCGCGTCGCCTCAGCAGACATCTCAGAGCAGCATAGGTAACTCTGTCACCGTGAACAGAAACCCAGAGAGCGGGATTCCTATCTCGTCTGAAGCGCAGATACGCGCGCACAGCCCGAAGCGTTTTCCGCCCCAGGAACACCATGCGCGGCTTGCGTCCCTTCCCCTGCCGTATCAGTGCTGACCCCGTTGATAGTTCAATGTCTTCCAAGTTGAGATTCAAAAATTCCTTAGCGCGCGCACCTGTATCCAGGAGACCTAAAATCATCGCTTTATCTCTTGTTCCAGAAAAAGTATGTTTACAGGTTTCCAATAACGCGTGGATATCCTCTAAAGAAACAGGTTCAATTGGTTCCACAGGCAGCTTAGGAGCTTTCACTTTACGGATTGGATTTTTCCAATCAGGCGGCATGATTTCTTCATCCTCTAGCCATAGCAGAAGCGTTCGCAATGGTCGAAAGCAGGCATGTACGCCACCTGGATTATGGCTTTCACTTATTTCAAGCAGATAGCGACGAATCAGATCAGGTGTCAACTGTGTGGCTTGTGTTACCGCTTGTCCCTCACAGAACTTCACGAAGTATTTCAGTTTCTTTTGATAGATATGGATCGTCTCACCTGAGAGACCTTGTGCCTTTCTATCAATAAGAAAAGATTCAACGAGGATAGGCAAATAATCCGTCTGAAGAAGTTCGATAAGCCCCTGGTCTTGCGTTTTTAGTGCACACATGGAATCCTCCTGTTTTTGAGACCCCCATATAAAGAAAATGGCGGCCTCTTTTGGGTTGAGACCACCATATACAGCAGGTATTTCTGAGCGATTTTTAGTGCCGAGGGCGAGATTTGAACTCGCGACCAAGGGCTTATGAGTCCCCTGCTCTACCACTGAGCTACCTCGGCGTTGGGACGAATACCGCAACTTCAAATCCCAGGGACATGGGAAATTTCTTGGTTGAAGCATCAAAGAGCGCTTCATTAAGTGTGTTGCGGCACGAAAGCGCCGCAAATATTACTATGGTAGGGAGCATTTGTCAACGTGACGAGTTAGCGAGGTGATTAAACATGTGCTCTATTGCTAAACCATAAGCAAGCCTGTAAAGTTGGCCTCTCTCCGTTATAATCGAGCCGAGGAGTGCGCATGAAAATCCTGATTTTGGTCCCCGATCCGAAGGAACGTTCCGCAATTCAAAGAGTTTTGGAACGAAATGGGCATGTGTTCACACCCATCGAAACCAGCGAGCAGGCATGGCCTCTGCTTCAATCGGGGGAGTCACAATTCCTGATCGCAGATTGGGATAGCACAGACCTTCGTCCTCTGCAATTTATCCCGCGCGCCCGTGCCGCAAGATTTGTACATCCCATTTATGTGTTTGTCATCACATCCAAAAGCCAGGATGATGCATCCCCCTTTGGCGCAGACGATGTGCTGACTCGGCCCTATACAGCACTTGAATTCAACAACCGCGTCTCGATCGGGGAAAGGATCCTCTCCCTCGCCAGCAATCTTGCAAACGCGCGCGATCAACTTGAGAACCTCGCCATGTTCGATGAGCTGACGGGCCTGATGAACCGCGCCGCCTTCTATCGGCAGTCGACGGGAGAATTGGAGCGGGCGCGACGTGCGTCCGTGCCGCTTAGCCTGATCGCGTTCGATATCGATAACTTCAAGCTGATCAACGATGCGCATGGGCAAGAAGCAGGAGATGAAGTCCTGCGGATCGTGGCACAGACCGTCCGCGAGCGCAGCCGCCCGTACGATTGTATTGGCCGCTGGTCAGGGGATGAGTTTGTCATCATGCTGCCCGGCGTGATCGGCACGGACGCGGAGAAGATCGCGGACCGAGTGATCGCCGGGATCCGCTCGTCCCGCATCGAGATCGGGCATGAACCGACTCTGAATGTCAAAGTGAGCGCAGGGATCGCATCCGCTTCACGGATTAGTGCCTCGACTGAGGTTGAACCACTCATCGAACATGCGCGCCAGGCCATGTCACGCGCGAAGGAAACCGGGGGAAACCAGGTCTATCTGGCGTATGTATAGTCGGAAAGTTCTTATTTCAAAAAGATCTGTAAGAGCAGAAGGGCGATCATCCCTGCCAAAATGGTGATCAGGGTATTCTTTGTGTACCACGCGACAACGATCGCAATGACACCGGCCAGTAAGCGGGTGTTGCCGAACGAAATATCCAGAACGCGCGCAGACCCGGGCATCAGCAACTCTGGCAGGACAATTGCCGAAAGCACAGCAGGCGGGACGTAGTGCAGCGCACGCCGCATTGCTCCCGGGATATGAAACTTGCCGAATAAGTAGATAAAAGAAAACCGCATCCCAAATGTGACGAGACCGCCCAGGATCATTGCCAGCCAGACGTTCATCGCGCCTCCTTTGGAGACAGTGCATCTTTAGATTCACGTCCCTCCAGAATGGTACCCACCAGGATTCCTGTCAGTGCAGCGAGGATGAGTCCGAGTTTATAGGGGAGGTGGTAAGCTGCAAGTGCAACCAGGCCTGCCGCAACAGCCGATGCAATGGCCGGACGATTCTTCAAAACAGGGACAACCATCGCGATGAATGTCAGCGGCAGGGCAAAATCCAGCGGCCAGTTTTCGGGGATTGCCGTGCCAAGAAAAATTCCAAGAGCAGTACTGACCTGCCAGGTGAACCACAACGAAAACCCGGCACCAAGCAAAAACCAATGACTGAATGGTGTTACGCCATCGGCTTCGTATTTGAGCACGGTCGGAGCATAGGCCTCATCGGTCAGTAAATACGAAAGCAAAACTTTCCACCGCAGTGAAAGATTCTTCAAATACGGTGCAAGCGACGCGCTGTACAGCATGTGCCGCAAGTTCACCACCGCGATGGTTAGAACAATTACGAACACCGGTGCAGCATCATGTACAAGTTGCGCGGTGACAAATTGTGATGAGCCCGCGAACACAATGGACGACATCAACTGCGATGATGCCACCGATAATCCCGCTTTAAGTGCGAGCGCGCCGTAGATCATTCCAAACGGGAACACACCAACAAGAAGCGGGAGTTCAGCACGAACGCCCGCCAGGAAATAGGCTGTGGATTGTTTCATAGTCTCCTATCGCAACCGCCCTTCCCGCTTCGCGGACGATGCGACTACGCTCAGGGCGAAATGATTCCTGCTCCACTTGAAGCTTCGCAAATGTAAATCTCTGGATGACGTCTCGTCTCAGACTCGTACTCAGCCGCCAGATTTTTCACAAACGCTGAAACCTGATCCCGCGCCACAAGCGACGCAACACACCCGCCGAAACCTGCTCCCGTTAAACGGGCACCGTAGCACCCGTCAAGGGACTGCGCCGCGCTCGCCATGATGTTTAGCTCAGGAATGGATACTTCATAAAGATCGCGCAGGCTTGCATGACACTCGTTCATCAACCGACCAAACCCGGCAACATCACCACTTTGCAAAAGTGAAATGGCACGTGTGGTCCGCTCGATTTCTTCCACGACATGCCGCGCACGTTTTTGTACTTCATCCGGAAGCTTATACGCGAGCTGATTGAACTCATCCACACTGACATCGCGGAGAGCTTTGATATCTGGCAAATCATGTTTGAGCAGGCGAACCGCTTCTTCACAGGCCGCGCGGCGGTCGTTGTAGGCGCTGGCCGTCAGGCTCCTGCGCACGGACGTATCCGCAATGACAATGGCCGCGTCCTTCGGCAAGGGTAGTGACCGATATTCCAGCGAACGGCAATCAAGCAGCATAAGCCTGTCCTTTTCACCGCAGGCCGATGCAAACTGGTCCATGATGCCGCAGTTGACTCCAACATATTGGTTTTCGGCTTTTTGCGCGAGCAACGCAAGCTGCATAGGAGGCAGCGTCCAGCCGCCGAGGGTCTGCCACGCAATTGCAAAAGCCATTTCCACCGAAGCGGATGAACTCAGACCTGCGCCGCGCGGCACATCTGAAGCAAAGGCAGCCTGCATGTTCGGCGTGGATTGGCCTGCTTCTTGCAGGGACCATATCACACCGGCGGGATAGCGCGCCCAATCGGGCAGAGGAGAACCATCTGATTGGGTTTTAGCAGGTAATTCTGTCGGGGAGAAAAAAGCCGCCTCGGCGAAGTCTACAGAATAGAGGGCGGAGTGAGGCGCTGACGTTTTCGAGAAGGCAATATATGTCGCATGGTCAATTGCAGCAGGCAGGACGAATCCGTCGTTGTAATCCACATGCTCCCCCAGCAAATTGACCCGTCCAGGTGCGCGGGCAATGTGATCAGGCGCGCATCCAAAACATTCTTGGAAAATCTCAGCAACTTTTTGTCGGAGTGACATTTTACCCCAGCAGTTCTATCAGGCCTCGTAGACCCAGTATATAGGATCTCCAGCCAAAGCCAACCACCTTGCCTTTGCAAACAGCGGAGATCATCGAAGTATGACGGAATCCTTCGCGGGCATAGACGTTCGAAAGATGGACTTCGATCACGTGGATGCCGATGGCGGCAATGGCATCCCGCAGCGCAATCGAGGTATGAGTATACCCGCCCGGGTTGAAGACGACACCGCTGGCCCAGGTCCGCGCGTCCTGTAAGGCGTCAATGAGAGTGCCTTCGTGATTCGATTGCACACATTTGATTTCCACACCCAACTCTTTTCCGAGAGCAATCAGTTTCTCATTGATTTCATCGAGGGTTATCGAGCCATAGATTTCCGGCTCGCGCGTACCAAGCAAATTCAAATTTGGACCGTGAAGAATCAAAATGGCAGTCATTGGATCTCCTCAAGCGCATCCTCCAAATCTTCAACAGCAACGCCCACTCTGACTTCGCCAATTCTAACAGGCAATACAAAACGGATCACGCCCTCCGATTTCTTTTTGTCCACGCGCATGGCACGGATGATCTCAGCGCGCGGGATTTCCTTTGGAAGCTGGACCGGCAGGCCAAGGCCATGCAAAGTGGTCGTGATCTCTTTGGCGAGTCCTTTTTCGGCAATGCCTATATGCTCGGCAAGTTGGGCCTCAAGACACAGGCCAATCGCTATCGCTTCGCCGTGCAAAAGCTGGAAGCCTGACGCAATTTCAACGCCGTGACCAATCGTATGTCCAAGATTGAGCGCGGCACGGATATTTTTCTCGAAGGGGTCCTGCTCGATGATATTGATCTTCACTGCGATCGCGCGGTGGATGACTTCGTTAAGATGTTTATGGACCTCGTCCCATCCAGATTGGATGAGGCGATAGAGTTCCGGATCGGCAATGATGCCATGTTTGATGACCTCCGCCATACCGGCGATCATTTCGCGCTGCGGCAGCGTGGACAGAAAGCCAGAATCAACAAGCACCAGCTTGGGGTCATGAAAAGCACCGACGAGATTTTTCCCTTCGGGCAAATCAAATCCTGTTTTGCCGCCAAGCGACGAATCGACCATTGCAAGTAAAGTCGTTGGCACCCCTACCCAATCAATGCCGCGCATGAACGTGGACGCGGCAAAGCCAGCCAGGTCACCCGTCACACCGCCGCCGAGAGCAACGACGGTGCTATTACGGTCAAGCCCTGCATCCAACATTCCGCGCCAGAGCGACATGACCGTGTCTATATTTTTCGATCTTTCCCCGGCAGGAAATGTAATCAAATGCGCGTTGAAGTCAGCAGCTTCCAGGCTTTCAAGCGTCCGTGCGCCGTAAAGGTTTACTACATTTTCATCCGCGATCACAGCGACAGGATTTCCGAGTCCGCGTTCGTACATCAGCTTTCCTAGATCATCGAGTCCGCTCGGGCGCACAATTACATGGTAAGCATCTCCGCGCGACGTGTGCACACATAGCAGTCCAAGCTTTTGCTGGATCTCAGAAACCAGTTGCTCAGGCGTCTTGCGTTCCGAATTGATCTTTATCTCGAAGGAGTCATAATGACTTTTCCGCCGTGCCAACAATTCATCTAACTTGACTTTCAAATTTCCTGCGAGCAACGGGCGCTGAATGTTGTGGGAGGCAAGTCTTTCAGCCAGGGTGAACGCGTCCGCGCGGAGGAGGACGACTCTTCCGCAGGATTCCGCCCGCTGACGATTCGACTCACGCAACAGCGCCCCGCCTCCCAACGCCACGATAGATGGTTCCGTTTCACAGGCTTGAACCAACGCCTGCGCTTCGACATCGCGAAACACGACCTCACCTTCAGCCATGAGATCCGGAATCGTTCGTCCGCCGATGCGCTCGATTTCTGCATCGAGATCGAGGAAGGGCATATCCAGTTTCTTTGCCAGGAGTTGACCTGTCGTTGTTTTTCCCGCGCCCGGCGGGCCGTAGAGGAAGATGTGATTCATAAACTTAATTTCCGTCAGTGCGAGGAGCGCAGCGACGAAGCAGTCCACCGTTTAGTAAAGCAGGTCAAATTGAGGGCATTCACTGTTCAAACTGAGACTGCTTCGGGCGGCGCTTCGACTACGTTACACTCCGTTCAGCGCGAAGTACCCTCGCAATGACGGTAAACTACTCCCAAAATACATGGGGAACATTATCCATCTGCAAATCTTCGAGCGTGGCTTTACGAAGGGATTTGAAGCGCGGTTTCATTTCATTGATCGAGTCTCCACCGAGCTTTTCGATCAACGCATCTGCCAGCACAAAAGCGACCATAGACTCCAGAATTGGTACTGCTCGAGGAACGGGACAAAAATCCGAGCGTTCGTATTTGGTGGGCGATTCTTCGCCGGTCCCCAGATCAACGGTTTGCTGAGGCGTGAGTGTAGTGGCAATTGGCTTCATCGCGGCGCGGAGGACGATCGGTTGTCCATTGGAGATCCCCCCTTCGATGCCGCCGGCGCGGTTCGTGTGACGAGCAATGAGTGACCCTTCGGCTGCGCTCAGGGCAGGCTTGTGACGAGTTTCGAGGGTGATCGCGTCCTGGACTTTTGTTCCGGGCAAACGAGCATTCACAAATGCATCGCCGACTTCGACGCCTTTGATGGCTTGCATAGACATAACCGCCATGGCAAGTTTGGCTTCGAGGCGCTTGTCCCATTGAGCAAAGCTGCCTAAGCCAACGGGAACATTCAACGCAACGACTTCAAGCACACCGCCCAGAGTGTTTTTGCCGTGGATGGTCTTTTCGATTTCGTCCCTCATTTTTGAAGCGAATGATTCAACTGGGCAACGCACATCGGATTCTTCAGCGCGGATGAAGCGTTCTTCATAAGGCATATCGCCCAAATCTGCGATAACTTCGCCAATCGAAGCGACATATCCGCCGACGATAATCCCAAACTGAGAAAGAAAGTACTTGCACACTGCACCAGCCGCGACTCGCATGGTCGTTTCTCTGGCCGAGGCACGTTCCAGTGCCAGGCGCAAATCCTTGTAGCCATATTTCACTGCACCTGTTAAATCCGCGTGGCCGGGACGCGGCGCGGTCATCGGCTCTATGGCTTTGCCCTTCCATTTGACATGATCATCATTTTGAACGCGCAGGGCAATCGGTGCGCCGGTCGTTTCACCTGCCATGACGCCGCCGAGAACTTGAACAGTGTCCTTTTCAATCTTCATACGACCGCCGGAGCCGTATCCTTTTTGGCGTCGGGCAAGTTCCCTGTCAATGATCTCGGGCGAGAGAGATAGGCCAGCGGGAATCCCCTCGAGGATGGCTGTGAGTGAGGGACCATGGGATTCACCGGCGGTGAGGAAGCGGAGGGACATGTTTTGTTTGGTTCCTGTTAATGTAGTTTGTGAGCGGTAATTGGCAAGTAGTGATTGGACACTAGCGATTAGAGACCAGATGTTGGTTAACCGATGCGAACATAGTTTCACGAGGAGCGAGACATCCAGTCCACAGCTCAAAAGCAAGGGCTGCTTGTGTGACGAGCATACCAAGGCCAGTGGTGGCAGGAAGCCCCTGAGCCTCCGCGTCTCTCACAAGCTTAGTTTTCCCTGGATTGTAGATCAAATCATAAACCACGGCGCGAGGCGGGAAGGGTATATTCTCAGGCCAGGGAGATTCGTCAACGTTGGGCGACATGCCGACCGGGGTAGTGTTGACGATAAGTGCGATATTCGATGAATCGATCTTCGAGAGGAGAGTACTTGTAATTCGCAAGTTGTAATTCGTGAAGGAGGAGGCCAGTTGCTGAGCTTGCTCAATTCGACGGGCGGCGAGGGTGACATCCCAGCCATTCGTGAGCAGGGCATAAACAACCGCACGAGCAGCACCGCCAGATCCCAAAACCAGTGCCGAGTGGTGAGCGACGAGTGATGAGTCTTCGAGAAAATGATTGAGGTCTGCGATAAAGCCGAAAACGTCCGTGTTGTGGCCAAGGAGCTTGCTATCGCGGAGATAAACTGTATTTACCGCACCGATGGCCCCGGCCATAGGGGTAAACTCATCAAGGAATTGAATGACGTTTTGCTTATGAGGGATAGTAACGTTGAGTCCATGGATTCGACCCGTGCGAACGGAGGTTAGCAAATCCTTCAAAGCTAGCATATCATCAGGCGCGATGGGAAAGAGGGAATAATCACCTTCCAGGCCACAGGAACGAAACGCGGCGTTATGGATCTGTGGTGAAAGGCTGTGCGCAAGGGGATAACCGATGAGGCCGAGGTGATAACGCATAAATTTTATGGTCGGCTTCCATCGTCGCCGGGGACGACGACTGGAGCAGGATAATGAAGAGTTTCCAAAACTTCAAAGAAATCGGGGAAAGTCTTGGATACACAGGATGGATTTTCAATCGCGATCCCATCTACGCGTAGGCCGATGAGGGAGAACGCCATTGCCATGCGGTGATCGTTGTAGGTTTGGATGGTTGCAGCCTTGATCTCCTGACATGGATAGATCGTCATGCCATCTTCATGTTCTTCCACATGGACACCGAGTCGGGCAAGTTCAGTGCATGTTGCATGGACGCGGTCCGTTTCTTTGACGCGGGCGGAGGCGATGCCGCGAATCCACGTGGGCGTGGATGCAAAAGGGGCAAGGGCCGCCAGCGTCTGGGCAGTATCAGCAATGTCGCGCATATCTACATCGATGCCTGTGAGTGTTTCTGTGCCTGTGACTTCGATAAAGTTCTCCCCTTCTGTGATCTGACAACCCATGTTTTGCAGGACATCGAGAAAGGCGATATCACCTTGTTTTGACCTGCGGGAAATGTTCTCCACACGGACCGACCCGCCGCAGATGGCTGGCGCGGCGAAGAAGTAGGAGGCCGCGGATGCGTCGGATTCAATTTGGTAAGTGGTAAGTGGCAAATAGGAGGAGGGTGCAATCGTGAAGCAACCGTACTCAGCACGTTTGACCTGGATGGCGAAATCGCGCATGATGGCAATGGTCATATCTACAAAGAGTTTGGAGTTGAGGTCAGTGGTGACTTCGATTTCCATGGGAGATCTCGCGTAGGGAGCAACCATCAGCAGCGCGGAAAGAAATTGAGAAGAAATATTGCCAGTGATTTGTGTTTTCCCCCCTGGGAGGCCAGAGGCGGTGATCTTGATGGGAAGGCAAATGGAAGGGTGAAGAGGTTGTATGTTTGAGCCAAGTTGGGTGAGGGAGTGAACGAGGTCGCCGATGGGGCGTTCACGCATTCGGGCATCACCGTCGAGGACGAATTCGCCGTTTCCGAGGGTGAGAAACGCGGAGAGGAAACGCGCGGCTGTCCCTGCATTGCCGATGAAGAGACTCGCTTCCTTTGCGGGGATTCTTCCGCCCAGGCCGGTGACGGTCATTTCATGATTTTCTTCGTCAAGGCGAATATCGAAGCCAAGGATCTGCAGGGCCTTGGCAAAATATCGTGAGTCGTCTGAGAAAAGGGCGTTCGTGAGGCGCGTGGTTCCATCCGCCAGAGATGCGATGAGCAAAGCGCGATTGGTCAGCGATTTGGAGCCGGGGACGTGGACCGTGGCGTGGAGGGGATGCAGGATGGGAGTGATTTGCATTTTGGGAGCAGTTATCAGTGATCAGTTTTCTGTAATCAGTTGTTGGTAGACGGCGCGGGATTGGGTGAGGAGGTTTTCGAGTTGGTGGAAGTCTTCGTTTTGCAATGCAGATTCCATCTGGTTGAGAGAGTCTCGAAAATTTTGGATTGAGTTCAGGATGTTTTCACGATTCGACTTCAAGATATCCATCATCATGTGAGAATGTGTTCCTGCTAAACGGCTGGTTGAGCGGAAGCCTGATCCGATCAGAGGAGCAAAGTCTGAGCAGGTTGAATGCGCGAGGGCGGAAGAAAGAAGAAACGGCAAGTGACTTGTCGTCGCAAGGATACGGTCATGGTCTTCAGCAGTCATTTCGATCGGATGTGAGCCGATGCCTGAAATGACCTGCCCAACAGCAGACTTTGCTCGCCGGCTTGTCCGCTTCAAAGGCGTGACTACGAACGGGGCCTCTTGAAACAAATTTGCTTCTGCGTTTTCCAGGCCAAGTTTTTCCTTGCCGCAGATGGGATGTCCGCCGATTGGATCGAAGCGTTCTGGCAAATCAGACATGGCTTCGACTATATCTCTTTTGGTGGAACCCAGATCCATGACGATGCAAGGGTTGGGCATAAGAGATGGCAATTGCTGAACGAGATTTATGATGGCCCTAACAGGAGCTGCGAGGATGAGCAGGTCTGCTTGAGGGAGGAGTTTAGCGGTATCGCTATCAGCGGAGTCAACAATTCCTTTGGAAAGAGCAAGCCTGAGTGTTGGAGGATGCGGGTCAAATCCGATCAGGCGTGAACAATGTCCTTTTAATGCGAGCGCCATCGAGCCACCCATGAGCCCCAATCCAAAAATTGCGACTGTTGAATCCTGCAGCGAAAAGCCATCCTCCATGTCTACCATCCTACGGCCACGGGCTTCTTGATGGGAGCGATGCTGCGTCCCATGGCTTCTGCAATGGCCCTGACCTGCTTCACCATATCCGCGAATTTTTCGGGTCTGAGAGATTGTTTACCATCAGAGACTGCGTGCGCCGGATCGTGATGCACTTCGACAATGAGACCGTCCGCGCCGGCGGCGATCGCGGCACGTGCAACCGCAGTGACGTAATCGGCGTGACCTGTGGCATGCGAAGGATCAAGAATGACAGGGAGGTGTGTGAGGTTTTTGAGAACGGGAATCGCGTTGATGTCAGTTGTGTTGCGTGTGGCAGTCTCAAAGGTGCGGATGCCGCGCTCGCACAAGATGACCTGCTTGTTGCCGCCTGCCAGAATGTATTCAGCCGACATGAGCAGTTCTTCGATGGTGGCCGAGAGCCCACGCTTGAGCAAAACACTTTTGCGGGTTTCACCCAGTGCCCGCAGGAGGTTGAAGTTCTGCATGTTGCGCGCGCCGACCTGGAAAACGTCCACATATTTCAACATCAGGTCAAGCTGAGTCTGCGACATGATCTCGACTACGATGGGCATGCCTGTCTCTTCACGCGCCTCGGCCAGATACTCAAGTCCCTCTTCGCCAAGGCCCTGGAAGGAATACGGTGAAGTGCGCGGTTTGAAGACGCCACCGCGCAAGGCATTCGCTCCCGCCTCACGGACGGCCTGTGCAGTTTCAAGAATTTGCGAACGCGACTCCACAGAGCACGGACCAGCAATGAGGACAATCTCATTGGCGCCAATCTGAAAACCGTCGAGAGGAAAGATGGAGTTCTCTGGATGAAACTGCCGTGAGGCAAGCTTGAACGGCTGGGTGATGCGCTTGACCACTTCGACTCCATCGAGGCCTTCGAAGCGTTCGGTGGGAATGCTGTGGGCTTCGCCGACTGCGCCGATGACAGTGGCTTCGACTCCCTGTGAGAGATGGACGTTCAGTCCAGCTTCCTTGATGTGCTGGATGACGTGCTCGATCTGTTCCGGCGTGGCATTGGGTTTCATGATGATCATCATTGTTGCTTCTCCTCTGACCATGGATCTATTCTTTGTGTGTCTCTCGCTGCTTATTGTGCAGCAACCAAATCGGGTCTTAGTTTCACCGCATCGCGCAAGTACACGTGAGTGATTCCATTTTGCGGCGTTGCCGTGTTCCAATGGACCAGTACCCGAATCACTCTGGGCAGACTACCTGGCACAGGAATTTCGCGCCCACAAAGCATTGGGACGAGGTCCCAGCCCATTTGACGCGCTGCCTGCGCAGGGAAAGTCGATGCGAGATCGTCGGTCACAGTGAATACGGCACTGGCGATATCTTCAGGTTTCATTCCTTCATTCTCTTCGAGAATTGCATCCAGCAGCTCGTGCGTCGCTTGAAGGATCAATTCAGGCTCGTCCGCGGCGACAGTCGTTGCACCGCGAATTCCACGGATTGCCATTGTTCGCTCCTTTGTGGCCTCACTCCCAGGTGCCGAGGGCGGAGCGAGGGGAAATAAAAAAGAGCGGGACCGTGTGGTCTCGCCCTTGCGTGAACAGATTTCTTTCTCTGTCTACTTAAGCGCCACCAACGGCAACCGATCTGCGGAGGCCGTAAAAGTAATACGCAAAGTAAAAGCGGACAGAAGATAACATGTTGGGCGCTATTCTATGCGTGTCACTCGAATGCGTCAAGAGGCAATTTGTTGACGCTCTACGGCTTGATGTAGATTTACGTCAAAGCGCTTCGGAACTCCGCCGCGAATTGCTTCGCCGTTTCTACAGGATTCTCACTACCTCCAATCGTCTTCACACACGCCGAACCAACAATCACTCCATCGGCCAGCGCGCCGACCTGTTTCGCTTGCTGCGGCGTACTAATCCCAAATCCCACGCACACTGGCACAGACGTATGCTCCCGCACGCGTGCAATCAAATCACCCAGATTTTTTGAAAGAGCTTTGCGCTCTCCTGTCACGCCTGTGACAGAGACGAGATAGAGAAATCCCCTTGCGTTTCGCGCAATCATTTCCATGCGTTCGTTGGGGGTGGTGGGTGCCAGCATTTGAATCAAAGGCAAATCGTGAACGATGGATTGAAATTCATCTGCCTCCTCCCTCGGCAAATCAGGGATGATAAATCCATCGGCGCCTGCCTCCGCTGCATCACAGACGAATCTTTCCAGGCCATACGCGAGCACCGGGTTGTAATAGCCCATGAGGATCAACGGGATGGCCACGCCGCGCCTCCGTAGTTCTGCGACCGCCACCAGCGACTTCTTCACCGTGATTCCCTTTTCAAGCGCAACCTGTGTTGCTTTTTGAATGACAGGGCCATCCGCAAGGGGGTCAGAGAAGGACAGCCCAACTTCGATCAAGTCCGCGCCGTTTTGGGCAAGAGCTTCGATTACGTCAATGGACGTAGCCAAATCAGGATAGCCCAGGGGAAAATAGGGCATGAAGATTGGTTTGTTTTTGAAGGCATTGACAATTCTGTTCATCATCAGCCGGCCTGTCCTGGCCACCAGTATTCAAGTTGAATATTATCCGGGTCTCGAAACGCAACGTATTTGTTCCCGGTGTGATAGACCTCAACGCCGTTCGTCTCCAGGCCGGCCGCTTTTAAAGTTGCTGCTAAAGTATGCAGGGCATCTTCATCGGGAGCTGTAAAGGACAGGTGGTCCAGTCCGATCCGAAACTCGTCAAAGCGATCGTTAGGGATGGGGTGGCCGGACAGAAAGAAAAAGAAGTAGACGCCACCGCTCATAAAAAAGAAGCCATTGGCAATGTCATTTAGGTCAAAGCCAAGCAGGTCACCGTAAAATGCGCGTGAGCGCTCTACGTTAGAGATTGTCAAAATGATGTGATTCAGTCCTGTTGTTTCCATGGATTTCATCCTATTTCTTTCATCACAGTGTTCAAGTCCTTGTCGCCTCGGCCAGAAAGATTAACCAGAATTATCTGATCGCTTCTCATCTTCGGCGCACGCTTGATGACCTCCGCCACTGCATGAGACGACTCCAATGCGGGAATGATTCCTTCTGTGTGACATAAGGTCTGAAACGCATCCAGCGCTTCTCCATCAGTCGCAGATGTATAAAATGCCCGCTCAGTGTCTCGCATCATCGCATGCTCCGGGCCGACTGCTGCATAATCCAACCCGGCTGAGACGGAATGAGTCTCGGCGATTTGCCCATCTTTATCCTGCAAAACATAAGTCCGCGTCCCATGGATCACTCCAACCCGTCCCTTCGAGGGATCGCCAAAACGCGCTGCGTGTTTGCCCGACCCGATCCCGTTTCCGCCTGCTTCGACGCCGATCAATTCAACTTGTTCATCATTCATAAATCCGCTGAAGATGCCAATTGCATTGGAACCTCCGCCCACACAGGCGATGACAGCATCGGGCAAACATCCCACCTCCATCAGAATCTGCTCGCGCGCCTCCCGCCCGATCACCGACTGAAACTCGCGCACCATCGTCGGGTATGGATGTGGCCCCAGCGCTGAGCCAAGCAGATAATGCGTGTCGCGCACATTCGTCACCCAATCACGAATGGCTTCGTTGATGGCATCCTTCAGCGTCTGTGTGCCTGACGAAACAGGTCGCACTTCCGCGCCGAGCAGCTTCATGCGAAAGACATTCGGCTCCTGTCGCGCGATGTCCACCACGCCCATATACACCACGCATTCCAAACCCAGCAACGCCGCGACCGTCGCCGATGCAACTCCGTGCTGTCCCGCTCCTGTCTCGGCTACGATGCGCTTCTTCCCCATCCGCTTGACGAGCAAACCCTGCCCCAAGGCGTTGTTGATCTTGTGTGCGCCCGTGTGTGCCAGATCTTCGCGCTTCAAGTAGATCTGCGCACCTCCTAACTTTTCCGAGAGCCGTCTGGCATAGGTCAAAGGTGTGGGGCGCCCGACGTACGACGCCATCAACTTATCAAATTCTTCGTTGAAGGCAGGATCTTTTCGCGCCGCGACAAACTCCTGTTCCAACTCGATCAATGCCGGCATCAGTGTTTCGGGGACGAACTGTCCGCCATAGGGACCGAACTTGGGAGGCAATAGGGTTGCCATGATTCTCCTTGACTGGACGACAGACCATTGACCACGAGTGGTCTATGGTCTGTCGTCCGTGGTCTGCTTGACTTCTCGAACAGCTTTCACAAACTTCTTCATCTTCGCCGCATCTTTCTCGCCCGGAGCCGATTCCACACCAGAGGCCACATCCACGCCCCAGGGTCTGACCTGCCGCACCGCATCTGCAACATTCTCCGGAGCCAAACCACCTGCCAGCAAAAGTGGATATCGCTTAGCCAAGTTCGCCGCGGCTGACCAATCCGCTGTGACACCGCTTCCACCATAGACTCCTTTGACAGCGGCATCTACCAACAAAGCGGGAGCTTCCTGTCTTGCAAAGCGATCGACATCAGCGGGTATTCCACGAAATGCCTTGAACGCTTTGCCCTTCAGAGCAGCTAACATGTCAGGGGTTTCATCGCCATGCAACTGGGCGAGGCTTAATCCACAAGTCTCCATCGTTGCACGGATCTCCCATACCGGCGCGTTGACGAACACACCCACATATTCGATATATGCATATCTCCTCATGGTTGCCATAATTCCACGGCATTGACCTACCTCCACGTAGCGCGGGCTTTTGCGGTAGAAGTTGAATCCAATCAAGTCAGCGCCTGCATCCATCGCGGCGAGAGCATCGTTCAAGGTTTTGATTCCACAGATTTTGATCTTGGTCATCGCTTCATCCATGTCATGCTGAGCCATTTTGTGGCGAAGCATCTCTTACACGGGATGCGAGACCCTTCGCTTTGCTCAGGGTGACACCGCTTAGTTCGCGTACCTTAGCAGGTATATCTTTGGCCGTGACCAATGCCTCACCGACAAGAATGGCATCAATATTGGCAGTTGCCAGGCGGTCAACATCGGCCGCGGTGAAGATTCCGCTTTCGGCAACAACCATAACATCGACAGGAATCATCGGACGTAGACGTTCGCTGGTTTCAAGCGAAACTTCAAATGTGGCAAGGTTGCGGTTGTTGATCCCGATCAAGCAGACATCTTTCAGCTTTAATGCCCGCTCAATCTCAGCTTCATCGTGGACTTCGACTAGCGGAGCCAGTCCAAGTTCCAGGGCGAGAGCGTGCATGTCGGCGACGAGTTTGTCATCGGTGAGCGCTGCAGCAATGAGAAGGACAGCATCCGCGCCGTTGGCTCTTGATTCGTAAAGCTGGACTTCATCAATGATGAAGTCTTTTCTCAGCAAAGGTAATTCCGACTGGCGCGTGAAACGCAATTCATGCAAGGTTTCCAGTTTACCCATGAAGAATTTTTCATCGGTGAGCACACTGATCGCGGAGGCGCCGTTTTGGGTGTAAATGTCTGCTACCTGGAAGAGGTCGAGGTGCGGGGCGAGAATTCCTTTCGAGGGAGAAGCGCGCTTCAGTTCGGCGATCAGACTTGGGCGGAGTCCGACGCGGGCCCTCACCCCTGCCCCCTCTCTCAAAGGGCGAGGGGCAATAGCGGCAAGAAAATCTCGCGGAGCGGGAGAAGACTCTGCGGTGCGGCGTAATGTCAAAGCATCAAGCGCCGCGATTTCTGTCCGCTTGTGAGCGATGATTTCAGCGAGAATACTCATGGACGGCTCAGGGAACGGGTACGAAGGATTGGCTAAACTCGACAAGGGCATTGAGCTTGCTCAGCGCGGCACCGCTTTCGAGCGAGGCACGCGCTTCGTCCAGTGCGGGCTTGAAATCGCCAGTCTCAGCCGCAAGGGCAGCAGCGGCGTTGAGCAGAATGGCATCGCGGCGAGCACCGTTTAGTTTGCATCCGAGGAGGTCCCTCATCATATTTGCGGATTCATCCGGTGTGCCACCGCGCAAATCCTGGACGGTTGCTGGAGCAAGCCCGAGGTCAGATGGATTGAGGTTGTAAGTACGGACCGCGCCATCCTTAAGGTGGCTGATACGGTTGAGACCTGTTGGATTGAGTTCATCGAGTCCGTTGGCGCCATAAATGACGAGGGCTGCCTTGGAACCGAGTTCGTTGAGAACCTGCGCCAGCGGCTCGGTGAGTTTGGCATCATAGACACCTGTGAGTTGGATATGTGCGCCGGCTGGATTGGTGAGCGGACCCAGGATATTGAAAATTGTACGTTGACCAATCTCCTTGCGCGGACCGATGGCGTATTTCATCGCGGGATGAAACTTTGCGGCAAACATAAATCCAATGCCGATTTGCTCGATGGCCTGGGCAATCTGCTCGGGCGTGAGTTCGAGGCTAACACCGAGCGCAGAGAGAACGTCCGCAGCGCCGCAGTGAGAAGACTGGGCGCGATTGCCGTGCTTGGCAACCTTGCGGCCTGTGCCTGCTACAACAAAAGCCGCAGCGGTGGAAATGTTGAAGGTGTGTGCGCCATCGCCGCCTGTGCCGACGATATCGTAGACCGATTCCTTGGTATGGAGTTTGACCTTGACCGCATTCGTGCGCATGGCGCGGACAGAGCCCTGGATCTCAGGAATCGTCTCGCCTTTCATTCGAAGTGCGACCAGATACGCGCCAATCTGCGCGGGCGTTGCCTGGCCTGTCATGATGATGTTCATAGCCTCTTCGGCTTCCGAGACTGTGAGGTCCGTGCGGTTGATAGTTTTGGCAATAAAGGGTTTGAGCATGGTGAATTCTCCTTGTACGAGAGGTGCAACTTTGATATCCAAAAAGTTTTTGAGCAATTGCTTGCCGTGTTCTGTGAGAATGGATTCGGGGTGAAACTGCACACCATAAGTCGGGTGCTGGCGATGTTTCAGCCCCATAATCTCGCCTTCGGCAGTCTGGGCGATGACTTCCAGTTCGGCAGGGACGGGTTGAAACACGACCAGCGAGTGATAGCGCATGGCTTCAAACGGTGAAGGGATGTTATTGAAAATATCCTTGCCGTTATGCATGACGGGCGAGGTCTTGCCGTGCATGAGACGGGGAGCACGGTCCACTTTGCCGCCATAGATGGCCCCCAGGCATTGGTGACCGAGACAGACACCGAGCACGGGGATTTTCCCCGTGAAATATTTGACCGCGTCCGGAGAAATACCCCCATCTTTGATGGGTTCGCCTGGACCTGGAGAAATGACAAGCTGGTCAGGCTTGAGGGCGATCAATTCATCCAAAGTGACCTGGTCATTGCGAAACACACGAATGTCCGCGCCAAGTTCGCCAAGATACTGGACGAGGTTATAGGTAAAGGAGTCGTAGTTATCGATTAGAACGAGCATAAAACT
>JAKOVF010000107.1 GCA_029782225.1 Chloroflexota bacterium
GGACTCGCTTTATACAAGTTTGATCTGGTTGACAAAGGCACCGACTACATCGCCAACTACTGGGTCAAACAGCAGGATGACACGCACATCCTGGTCATGATGCTGGTCTTTCCAAGGGAAAGCAGCACCAAGCTCGACGAGTACAGTGCACAGATCTTCCCCGAACTGACCCATTGTCCCTAGGCTCCATCACATTTTTGCGGTCTCTTAGAATGACCAACTTTGACCTCCTCTTCCAACCCATACAAATCGGGCCTGTCACCGCACCCAACCGTTTTTACCAGGTACCGCATTGCAATGGCTTCGGCCACCGTATGCCTCAGGGACACGCCGCCATGCGCGGCATCAAGGCCGAGGGAGGCTGGGGTGTGGTCTGCACAGAGGAGACTGAAATCCATCACACCACGGATCTCTCTCCATTTTTGGAAGGCCGCCTGTGGAGCGATGATGACATCCCTGCGCTCGCGCTCATGGCTGAGTCCGTTCACAGGCACGGAGCGCTGGCAGGCGTTGAACTCACTTATAACAGCCACGATGCTTCTAACCTGTATTCCCATGCCGTGCCCTTCAGTCCGCGCTCGATGAGCATCACCGGCGGAAGCGGTTATGAACCCGGTCAAACGCGCGCCGCGACAAAAGAAGATTTGAAGGACATCCGCAGGTGGCATCGCAACGCGGCCATCCGCGCCAAACGCGCAGGCTTCGACATCATTTACTGCTACGCCGCACACAACATGACTCTCGCCCTTCATCTTCTTTCAAAGCACAACGACCGCAGCGATGAATACGGTGGCTCACTTGAAAACCGGATCCGATTTTTGCGCGAATTAATTGAGGATACAAAGGAAGCTGTCGGGGATACTTGCGCGGTCGCCGTCAGATTTGCAGTGGATGAATTGGTCGGGGACGCAGGAATGGAATCAAACGGTGAGGCGCAGGAGATCGTGTCCATGCTGGCGGAACTGCCTGATCTATGGGATGTCAACATCAGCCCATGGAAAAACGATTCGTCCACATCCCGTTTTGAGAAACAGGGCTTCCAGGAAACATATATTTCGTTCGTCAAAAAACTGACAACAAAGCCAGTCGTCGGTGTTGGAAGATATACATCGCCTGAAGCCATGGTCTCTGCCATTCAGCGCGGCGTGCTGGATTTGATCGGCGCGGCGCGGCCATCCATCGCCGATCCTTTCTTACCAACCAAGATCAAAGAGGATCGCGTCGAAGACATCCGCGAGTGTATCGGCTGCAACATCTGCGTCACCGGCGACACACGCTTCGTGCCGATCCGCTGCACGCAAAACCCCACCATGGGCGAAGAATGGCGGCGCGGCTGGCACCCCGAGATCATCCCGCCGAAGAAGAGTGACAGGGAGATCATGATCGTCGGTGCAGGACCTGCTGGCCTAGAAGCGGCGCGGGCGCTGGGTCAGCGTGGATATAACGTGATCCTCACCGAGGCCCGGCGCGAAGCGGGCGGGCGCGTCCTGCTCGAGTCCGCACTGCCGGGTCTCATCGAATGGCGCCGCGTCATTGATTATCGCCTCACACAAATCCGCAAAATGCCAAACGTTACATTCTATCCATCAAGTCAAATGTCCGCGCAGGATGTGCTTGACTCGGGCATTTGCAATGTGATCGTTGCCACGGGCTCCACATGGCGGCGAGATGGTATTGGGCGAGCGCGTTATGAGCCAATCACAGGACATAATATTTTCACGCCGGATGATTTAATGAGAGGGAAACTACCTACTGGACGTGTGTTAATCTATGACGACGATCATTACTACATGGGCAACGTCCTGGCGGAGTTGCTAGCTCAAAATGGATGCGAGGTCACACTGATGACCCCCGCTCCGGTCGTTTCATTTTGGACAGAATTCACCCTTGAGCAGTTCAAGATCCACAAGCGACTTCTCAGCCTCGGCGTGACCCTGCTCCCGAATCACGAGTTCGCTTCTCTCTCGCCGAAAGCCGTCACCGTCATCAATAACATTTCCTCCGCTGAATCGACTCTCGCCTGCGACGCGGTCGTGATGGTCACAGAACGAATTCCGAACGATAAGCTTTATCATGAACTAAAGCCCGCGCTCGCGGAAGGCAAACTCGAATCCCTGCGCGTGATTGGCGATGCTGAAGCGCCAAACATTATCGCTCAGGCTGTGTTCAGCGGTCACCTGACAGCGCGGGAATTTGACGAAATTATCGACCGCGATGAAACACCTTTCCGCGTGGAACGAGTTGGTTTATAAGTTTCAGAGCAGGGTTTCAATCTGCCAAAATTGGGGCACATAAGACGAAAAAGCCTGACCTACTGCATTCGGCAAGAAAGAAGGCGTCACATGCTGAACGAAAAGAACATCGAATGGCTCCTGCACAGCGATCCGTGGATCGAATACCGGACCCGCGTGGATTTGCTCGAACAATCTGAAAACGATGCAAGAGTGAAACAAGCGCGCAGGGCCATGCTGGCCGATTCCAAAATCCAGGCGCTGATTACAGAATTATTGGACTGGCCTGGAACTGTCTTGAACAGCCACAGGTCCGCCAGTCAGCCTTTTCACAAGCTTACTTTCATTTCTGATCTCGGTCTGAACGTGAATGATGCGCCCGTCAGACAGATCACCCGCCGCGTGATGGAGCATCAATCAGAGCAGGGACCATTCCAACTGCCTACAAACGTCCCGACCCACTTTGGCGGCAGCGGAAAGGATGAATGGGCATGGGCCTTGTGTGATGCACCAATCATTGTCTACGCGCTAATGAAAATGGGACTGGGTAATAACCGGCGCGTGCAGACAGCGATCCAGCATCTGGATGGACTCGCCCGTGATAATGGCTGGCCGTGTACAGTCTCGCCGGAGCTTGGAAATTTCCGCGGGCCAGGCCGCAAGGATGATCCCTGTCCGTATGCGACGCTGGTTATGCTGAAAATGCTGGCCCAGGTCCCGGAACTGAGCGAGGGCCAGTCTGCAAGGAGCGGGGCTGAGACGTTGCTGACGTTATGGCAAAACAGCAGGCTGGTACATCCCTACATGTTCTTCATGGGCACCGACTTCCGCAAGCTCAAAGCCCCCCTGTTCTGGTATGACATCCTCCATGTGGTTGAGGTGTTAAGTCAGTTCAAATGGGTCAGAAAGGATAGACGTTTCAAGGAGATGCTGAACACGCTCACATCGAAATCGGATGTGGATGGACGGTTCATCCCGGAGTCTGTTTGGGTGGCCTGGAAAGCCTGGGACTTCAGCCAGAAGAAACTGCCTTCTCAGGGATTAACCTACTTTATCGAAAGGATTCAGAAAAGGATGGAACTCCAACCAGGATGATGTGGATTAGTGCACTGCTCTTCCCTCTGCTCGGCTACCTCTGCGGCTCGCTTCCCTTTTCCATCTGGGTCACGCGCTTTGTTAAAGGCGTGGATGTGCGAAATGCTGGTTCAGGTCATGCAACAACCACAAACACAATCCGGCAGGCAGGATTTGCCTGGGGCGCGCTGGTTTTGATCCTGGATATTGCCAAGGGATTCCTCCCTGTTTGGCTATCGGCTCGCGTAGTCGGACAAAGCCTCGTTTTGTCCTACGTAGTTCCCCTGACTGCCGCGATGGTTGTCGTCGGACATTGCTGGCCGGTCCTCGCGCAGTTCCGCGGCGGGATGGGGCTGGCATCTGCGGGAGGAACCCTGCTTGCAGTCAATCCGCTGGCTTTCCTGATTTGCCTGGGTGTGCTGATATTGCTGGTACTGGTTGTTCATCATTCGGCCCGGGCAAGTGTGTTTGCCGGAATTGCAGTACCACCGGTCCTCTGGCTGTTTCGGATCCATGATATCGCTTTCTGGATCGCGCTGGCAGTGGGCATCGTCATTGCACTGCGCTTCTTAATTGACTGGAATCGCAAATACCGGGAGCTGTGGCTGGATCGGCCAAATTAAACGACAACGTCCCGAAGGACATGCCTTCGGGACGTTGTTCTACATGGTTAGCTTTCTATGGATAGACAGTGACCGCGTCGAGGGAGACTCTGGTGGTTCTATCTGTTCCAGCATGGACAAGTTTCAATGTGTGTTTTCCGGGAGCAAGTTTAATCGGCAGGTCCCAGGTTTGCTGGAGCTTGCGGGAAGACGCATACTGATCAATCGTCCCAACCAGGACGCCATCCACCAGTACATCCATCTTCCCAAACGTCGAGTTCTTGGTATAGAGGATGCTGAAGGAACTGCCGGTGAATGTCATGGAAACGCTTTGTCCCGGGACCATGGATTTCCTGAAGGAGCCGCCATATGCCTTGGTGGCTGCCGTTTCTTCCCAGCTGCCGCTGTAGGCGAAGATGGCATTCTTGTCATCGTAGGCCTGCGCACCGATCGATGGCGGCTGTGATGTTGCGGTAACGGGAGCAGGCGCGGTCGGGGAAGGAGGCGCAAGTGTCACGACGGGGGTGGCTGTTGGTATGAAAGTCGGGGATGGCAGAACCTCAATTGGGGTAGCTGTGGGAATCACCGGCGTAGGCGAAGGAAGGATCACGATTGGAGTAACTGTCGGAACAATTGGTGTGGGAGACGGAAGAACCACAATGGGAGTAGGCGATGGGAGAATCGCTGTGGGCTGAACTTTAGCTCCAGCCTGGATCGACCCAACATCATAGGGAGAGCGGTCGATGCCAAAGTAGTCTGTACTGATACCAACATTTACACCCGCGCCAATCACGCAGGAGCTTGAGAGGGGTCGATAGGAATTGGGATCGCCGATCGGGCCTCCGGCCAGGTGCGCGTCTCCCATCACATTGTTGTGAACAGAAATGTCACCCGACGGAACACTGATAGAACCTGCGCTGCAGATGTTGTCGGCGATCTCTACGTGGTTTTTGGAACCATCGATCACCTTGATGCAGGCACTCTTGGATGCCGTAACGGTATTGAACGCAAACAGACAATTGTTGCATCCATTGCCGCTCAGTTCCGTGTAGGTATACCCGACACCCGTCTTGCAGTTGGAGGCAATATTGTTGAAGACACGGATGTTGCCCAACTGCGCGCCGTAGGTGGAGTTGATCAGCTCTTCTGAGAGCGAAATACAATCAGCGGGGCTGCCTGAACGGAACCATTTGGAGTCAGTTGAATAGGTGACATTCTGATAAACATCCACACCGTAGGTGTTCCCAATATAGATGTTCTTCGAATAGTTATCGTGCACGGAGTTTCCATAGACCTGTGAGGTGTTCGAGCCCATGATGATGCCCTCACCCCAGTTGTGGAAGACCTCGTTATTGCGAAAGATATTGTTGCTGCCGGATCCCTGCGCGGACCTGAGCGCGGAGCCCCAGCCTGCGGTGGTGTTGGTACCGTTGACATTTTCGAGGACATTGTCGTGAATGCTGCTGTTTTCAACCGTGATATATGAACCTGTCAGGCGGACGCCGAATTTTTTGCCTCCAGAGACATCGAAACTGGTCACCGTGATATGCGAACCACGCAGAAGAACACAGACAACACTGGCGTTCTTGCAGGTGAGATCGCTCAGTTTCACATAGGATGTCCCGTCTGGCACAAAGACCAGTTGATCGTTGCTGCCACCACCGTCAATGATCACCTGCTGTCCCGGGACAGCCTTGATACTGATGGGCGCCGAGGAAGTTCCGCTCTTGTTCACGTTCAGTTGCTGGGTATAGGTCCCGCCGTAAATTTGCAGTTCGTCACCGGCCGCCAGTACGGACATGGCCTTGCTAAAGGTCTTGAACGGTGCTGAGGCTGTGCCTGCATTGGTATCGCTGCCGGCGTTGGATACGAAATACACTCTCCCCGCGGCTAAACTTGTCGACTGCGTACCGCCCTTTGCGCTGACGCTGATAAAAGTTCCCAGCGCCAGCGCCACTGCTACGATGAAGCTCATAAGGCGATATGTTCTGTGTTGCATTTTTTCTCCTTACCTGAAAAAGGAACTGCCTGGCTTTTGCCAGGCAGCAATGAATTAACACTTTTGGTATCCTGGCGGCCTGGCGATCATGGCCCCGCTTACGGGGCTTTAGATCCATAGCTTTGCGTCTCCGGTTTTCACCGGATTTACCCTTTTTCAGTTGTTTCGGTATTGTCGTTCAGCAGGCAGAAAGTTCTGCGCTGAACGTGGAGTTATTATGGAACCGCAGTGCAGATTATTGAATGGAACCAGAGTACCAAAATCACTTACAGAAACGATGGTGACCTATACGCTTAAAAGCATTGCGCGCGCTATTAGTGACCCTTTATTACGTTTTTCGGCTACTATACTGGGCATACATGTTAGGAGATTGCAAAGAGAAGCGCTGCTTTAGGAAAATTTAAGTTATAAAAGGACCTTTCCCCTCTACTTCACCCGATTAATTTCTGGCAAGAATAAACATATAGAAGATTGAATTGGCTCCTCCTGTGAAACAATAACCTCCCAGCGAATACTCATTGGGAGGTTATTTCCATCTTTTCTGATTATCTCTACAGGTAAACTGTTACTGCATCCGCTGAAACTTACGCGTGGCTGAATACTGATCGATCCTGCCGACCGACATACCGTCAAATATTACATCCACATTGCCAAGGCTAGGATTGGTTCGGATGAGCAGGCCGCTGTAGCAGGAGACTTAATGACAGACTTGAAAAAACTCATTGTGTGCTAAATGCCATACCGCTGCTCCAGGGTCCATAGCCAGTCGCATTCCAGGTTTGAATCCACCACGTGTAACTGCCACCTGTTAGTGTTACATCAGGTGTAATGGAGCAGGTCCCGCCGCCACTGCAAACATCAGCGGTCCGATACCACTTTTGAATGATGACTCCCGAAGGCCCATTCACCCATAAATAGTACCAGGTGGAGTTGGCAACTTCGTTCCACGTATAAGTCGGTTTGGAGTTGCTCCCCAGACTTCCAGACGGAGATACCAATGTTGCAGCACGAGGCGCTGTCAGGACATCCGTGCTAAAGTTCATTGCGCTGCTCCAGGGTCCATAGCCTGTCGTATTCCAGGTCTGGATCCACCAGGTATAGTTGCCGCCTGTCAGGGTCAAGTCCGGCGTGGCGGAACATACGCCTGCACTGCAAACATTGGCCGATTGGTACCATTTTTGAAGGATCACTCCTGAAGGTCCATTTATCCATAAATAGTACCAGGTGGAGCTGGCAACCTCATTCCATTTATAAGTTGGCTTATAGTTGCTCCCAATGCTTGCGGAAGGAGATACCAATGTCGCAGCCGTAGGGGCGGGCAAAATATTGGTTGTAAAATCCATCCTACTGCTCCAGGGCCCAAGTCCCTTCGCGTTCCAGGTCTGGATCCACCAGGCATGGTTGCCGCCCGCCAGAGTAACATCTGGCGTAACAGAACAAGTCCCGCCGCCACAAACATCAGCCGATTGGTACCACTTTTGAATGACCGGCGCCGATGGTCCATTCACCCACAGGTAATACCAGGTCGAGCCGGCAACATCATTCCACTTATAAGTCGGCTTATAATTGTTCCCAATGTTTGCAGAAGGGGATGTCAAACTGGCAACACCGGGTCCTCTGTATTCGATGGCGCCCATATCAGGAGGCTGGCTGCGGTCGTTGGCTTCAAAATCCGTAGCCACATCCAGTGCAGATCCGGAGCCCCTCGCTGGAGAATAATAGCTCAGACGAAACGAAGTAGGCGTGGCTGTATTTGGGGCACTGGATAACATCGCATCACCGGTTCGGTCACCCATGCCGCTGGCATTATTCAGAACACTGATCGGTGTAACCCAGAAGTTGTGATGCAACGAAATACCACTCGTCACCTGGATGTCCGCCAGCCTGCCACTCGGCTGCTGAACGATGTTGTTGGCGATCACTGAGTTACGGGTCTTCGTCGGCTGATTGATAACAACCAATCCCATATCGGTGCTGCCCCAAATGGTGTTGAATGCGATTGTGGAGCTATCCAGACCACCGGCCACCTCCGCATAGGTGTACCCAATCCCTCGCCGACAATAGGCAACAATGTTATTGACCACGCGAATGCGGGCCAACTGTGCACCCCAGCTTGCGTCGAAGTTTTCCTCCGCCAGGGCAATCCCATTGGCGGGCTGACCACTTCGATAAAAAGTGGGGTTTGTGCTGTACACAAAGTTGCTCTCAACGTCCACATCCATTGAGTTGTTGATATAGATATTCTGGGAAAAATTATCGTGGACGGTGTTATTCAATACGTTGACATTCTTCCCCTGCCCAACTGCAATCCCCTCGCCCCAATTATAGTAAACCGTATTATTGCGAATGGTAACGTTCTCACCGCCCAGGAATACGCGCAGTGTGGCGGCCCAGCCACTGCCTAACACACCACCCTGGTTGGAGAGCGAATTGTAGTAGAAGGCGGAGCTCTCCACAATGGCATTCTTGTTCTTCACACGCAAGCCGGCACGCTGACAATTATGGATGGTGAAATTTCTGACGGTAATGTCAGTTCCAAGCATGTCCACGCAGATCTGGAGTGCCTGGCGCACTTCGAAGCCGTCAACCACAAGGTAGCTGCCGTTCAACATGAAACCGCGATCTCTCGCCATCCCCCCATCGACGATGACCTGCTGACCCGCGGCGGCGCGAATGGTAATAGGGGCTGATGCCGTCCCGCTGCTGGCTACAGTAACCTGCTCATAGTAAATCCCTGCGTAAACCTGGACTGTTCCTCCGGCAGTGACCATTGACGCAGCCTTGCTGATGGTCCGGAAAGGCGCGCTAGATGTGCCGGGGTTGGAGTCACTCCCACTTGGAGAGACATAGTAGGTCGTTGCCACGGCGAGAGGACTCCTCAATTCCGCCTGAGTTTTTGCTCCAACGCTAAAATAGTTTCCGAGTGCTATCCCAAGCGCCATAATGACACTCGCAAAGCGATACGCTCTGTTTGGCATTCTCAATTCTCCGGAGCTGTTGATATAAATAAGAACTGCCTGCAATATGCCAGGCAGTTCATCGATGCAGGTTGAACCTGACAGCATGGCGATCATGGCCCCGCTTACGGGGCTTTAGATCCAGGGCTTTGTGTCCCGGGCTTTCGCCGAGTTTACCTTTAACAGATTCTGATCTTGACCAGCTTTGCAGCTTATGTCAGTTCATAAAGCATGCTGATCTTCCTGTGATTATTATGTTGAATAGACAGGCATTGAATGGGACTAAAGTACTAAACACGCTTACAGAACTGATAGTAGACTATGCGCTCCAGGGTATTGCGTGCGATGTTATTGACTGCACTGCATGTCGCCCCAAGGAATAAATGACATACACATGAAATGGCGAGGCCGAGGCCTCGCCATGAGCTACTCGTCGCCCAGTAACCAATCGAAGAATCCGGGTCGACGCTTGATTGCTTCTTCTGCACTGGGCATGGACAGCAAGACCACGGTAATATTATCGTGTCCACCGCGCTGATTCGCCAGATCAACGAGGGCCTCGGCCGCAGATTTGACATCTTTTCTGGTACGGACCGTCTTGTAGATCTCATCCTCCCACACAAGGTCGGTCAGTCCATCACTGCACAAAAGGACCACATCGCCCGGGGACAGTTCATACCCCTGGTTCTCCCGCGCCTGTTCATCACTTTCTTCATCGTCAAGCTTCATGCGGAAATCAACTTCGGGCAACTGGATTCCCCCCAGATGTCTGCGGATGACATGAACATTGGGATGGTCACGCACCTGGTCGGGTCTGATGATCCCCTTTTCAAGAGCTTCCTGTACCCACGTGTGATCGGTGGTGAGGCAGCGGATTTCTTTTCCACGCAGGAGATAGATGCGCGAATCGCCTACATGCGCAGTATATAAACGGTTCTCAATGATCCAGGCACAGACACAGGTGGAACCCATGCCTTCTTCATCGGCTTTGCCAGCCGAATGCGCGGCGATGGCCTGGCTGGCATCATGAATCGCATTTTCGAGTGTCTTGAGCGGTTTCTTGCCGTTGCTTTCTGCAATCCCCTGACTAATGTAATTGACCGCCAATTCGGCGGCCACTTCTCCTGCTCGATGTCCTCCAATCCCATCTGCCACAACAGCAAATACCGCGGGACGCGGGTCCTCCTTGCCCAGATGGAAAGATGAGATGGCGTAACGGTCCTCATTATTCTTTCCGGACATGCCGGGATGGCTAAGCGCAGCAAGATGGAGATGAGCAAGTGAGGAACGGATCATTCTTCGGGGGTCTGGACTGTGACCTTGGGCCTTTGAGGGGTTGGAACAGCGCGAAGAGTGAAGCGATACATTAATTGACCGAAGTGTACCACATCGCCATGCGTGAGCCGATGGCCTTCACGAGGGATTGGCTCATAGTTGACCCATGTGCCGCCGATCGAGTTATTGTCCAGAAGAAGATATCCGCCATCATCCGTTTGCCTGAGGCGCGCATGTAACGGCGCAATAGATGCATCATCCAACACATGGCTGGATTGGACGGGGTCCAAACCAAAGGTCATCTCTTTGCCGCCGACCCCGATCGGGCTGGAAGTTGCCGGCTGACCGTCTGCTCCAAGACGGATGAAGGATGCCGGCGTCTCCACGGACTTTGGTTTGGGTGCAGTTTTCCTTTTGGTTCCGTTTGGCTTTGTCTTTTCTTTTTCGATCACAACCGGTGCGGGAGGCTGTGTCACCGGGTCTTCGTAAGTGCGCTTGGCCTGTCGTGCAGCCCTTAGCGACGGGAATTTCACCCGCCCTGAAAGCAGCATAAGCAGTAATGCCAGACCGGCAATGGCAATCGCACCGATGGTAATCTCCTGCCGGTAGCGGGCCAGCATCGCGGCAGGACCGCGCGGCGGCTGCACCACGGTCATTGTGACCGGGATGCTGATACTGCTCTTGCTCAATCCGAGCGTATCCACTGCCTCAACCATCAGTTGATGTTCTCCGCTCAATTGATAGGGCTTGAGATCCCAGCTAAAGTGGTCGAACGGCTCGGATTTGTTCTCGTCCGCGATCTGACCATCCACGTACAAGGTAGTACGGACAAGCGACCGTTTATGCTGATCTGGAAACTCCACGATGATATCAATCGGCTGTACATCGGGAAGCAGGACTTCCGTATTGAATGGGTCATTCTCAGGTGCACGCCGCGTGATCTGCATCGGCGGATTGACAAAGATCGGGTTTGGTGGCTGGATATCCACACTGAATACCTGCTCGCCCGAATTGACAGTCCCGCTGGATAAGTTGACCTGCACGCTCAACTTATTTTCGCTGCCGCCAACAATATGGGATTTATAGCCAAGCACATACACGCGCCGCAACCCGGAGAAATATTCTTCGGGATCCGGCAGCCGCTCGAGCCCGGAATAACCGAACATGCTTCCCCCGGTCTCCAGGGCCAGTGTGTTGAACGCGGCTGCGCTTGTGGTCGGGAAGTATGTGTTGGTATCCACAAACCAGACGAACACGCGCACGGTCCTTTCCTTGGCCAGTTGTATGAAAGGCTCGAGGGCAGTGGCAATGTTCGGATCGTCCATGTGCGGCGTAATGAAGAGAACGGCGCGCTTCATCCCAAGCCGCGGCGTCTGCTGGCTGGCGGTATCAATTGCAATCGCAAGGGACTGCAGGTTGGGAGTGGCAGCGCGAAAATCCGGCTGGAAGGAGCCAAGGCTCGCCAGGAAATCCGCCGCGCTGCCGTGGGAAATATTCTGCCCGGCCTGGCTGACGAGGCTCACATCATCCGGCGGATCGGCAGGACGAGTCTGTGCCCAACCGGAAAGGATCTGACTGATTCGTTGGAAGCGTGAAAGACCTGTGCCATCGCGGGCATCGAGGGCAGGACCCTGGTTGACGGCCACCACAATCTGCAGCGGGACCGCCTGCTCATTGAACGAAGCTGCCGGGATGGCCTGTCCGTTTTCGAGCACGGTAACAGCATCCGGCTTGAGCCCGGATGCGAAAATGCCGTTTGAGTCGTAAACATCTACAAGCGTGGAAATGTTCGGGAAGGCAGACGCATCCGGCGGGTAGAGATCCACGCGCGCCTGAGTCTGGGCGCGGGCGGAGACTGCCGTCCCAAGAATAAAGATGAGTGCAAAGAACGAGGCGAGAAGCTTACGCATGAGCCTCGACTACGACGGGTGTGTTCTGTCTACCGCTCAGATAGCGGTAAGTAACCACCCACGCTGCTTGAAAGAATGCCATCAGGATCCCCTGCACAACAGTCATCACGATCGTCATGGCCGGGAAAAACACGAAAAATATCAGTGCGAACGGTGTACGGACATCGTTGGCGGATTGGATCGCAAACGGCAGAAACCCCATGGGAATCATCATGGGAAAGATAAATATGCTGCTGATAATGGAGGTCGCTACATATAACATGAGCATCAGGAGCACAACTGCAAGAATATTGCTGCGGAACATCTGCCAGGACCTCGCGAGGGCGGCCTGCATGGTCATGTTATCGATAATGAGCGCGGCCTGCGCAAGTTGAAGCAGGATGTATCCAAGGAGAAAAAACGGGATCAGCAGGAAGATCAGGGGCATCAGAAAAACAGGAGCGATAAACGTTACCAGGGATCCAGCAATATTCAATGCCACCAGGGCAAACACGACCGCGGCCCAAATCGTACCGAACAGAGCGTACAGGCCAAACATGCGCCAGAAATAGGGCATGCTTCCTTTAATCCCCTCCCGGAACGAAAACTTTCCGGCGCCTTTGTCGGCTTCCAGTGCTCCAAAGGTGGTGGCGCCCTGTACCAAAACGCCCAGGAACATGGCAGGGATGAGCAGGATCGCTGTGGCAACCATCGTAAAAATAACGAACCGTATCGTATTTGTGTCACTCATCGGACGGCTGAATGGTTCGGGCAAAAAAGGAGCAAAGGCCGGATTGCCCAGGAAGAAAATCGGCATGATCAAAAGCCCAAGCAGGCCCGGCAGCATCTGATATACCCATAGCACCTTGTGATTCCACCCTATGTTCCATGTGCGGCGCAGCACTTCCCCAAAGTCGAAGTTCATGGTTCGTCCTCCAGCGCCCCGGCTCACTCCCATTCGATGGTAGCGGGCGGTTTGCTCGTAATATCATACACCACGCGATTTATTCCGTCTACTTCGTTGACTATACGATTTGAAACCCTCGCGAGCAGGTCATGCGGCAGGCGAGCCCAGTCGGCGGTCATAAAGTCCTCTGTGGTCACGGCGCGGATGGCCGCGGCCTCCTGGTAGGTCCGCTGGTCGCCCATCACACCTACAGAGCGCACCGGGAGCAGGACAACAAACACCTGAGAGACCTTTCCAGCTTTGCCCAAATACCCTTCTCCGGACAATTCTTCGAGCAGGATCTGGTCCGCCGCCCGCAAGCGACTCACGCGCTCACGCGTGATTTCCCCGAGACAGCGCACGGTCAGGCCGGGACCCGGGAATGGCTGCCGCCAGACCAGCTTTTCCGGCAATCCAAGCGCTTCCCCGACCAGCCGTACTTCGTCCTTAAATACGTAACGAAGCGGTTCCACCAGCTCGAATTCCATATCCTCAGGCAGCCCGCCCACGTTGTGATGCGACTTGATCTTCTGGGCCTTGTTCCGATCCGGAGCGGACGACTCCACCACATCCGGGTAGATTGTCCCTTGCACCAGAAATCTTGGCTGGCCGAGTTGTTTGGCCTGGACTTCGAACACGCGGATAAATTTCTCGCCCACGATCCTTCGCTTTTGCTCCGGCTCAGTCACCCCTTTGAGCGCGGACAGAAACTCCTCGCTCGCGTCTACGGTGATCAACTCGGCATGTAAATTCCCGCGAAACGCCTCAGCCACCTGCGCCCCCTCATTCGCGCGCAAGAGACCTGTATCCACGAACACCGCCACCAGTTGGTCGCCAATTGCCTTGTGAACCAGCGCCGCCGCGACCGAGGAGTCCACGCCGCCGCTGACCGCCGCGAGTACGCGTTCATTGCCAACTTGTTTTTGAATACGCGCCACTGCATCATCAATGATGGAGGCGGGCGTCCAGTCTGGAGTGATGCCGCAGATGTCAATCGCGAAATGCTTGAGCAATTCCCCGCCATTGGGCGTGTGATGGACTTCGGGGTGGAACTGCACGCCGAAATATTTCCGCTCCATATCGCCTATTGCCGCAAAGGGACTGTTCCCCGACTTTGCCAGCGCAATAAATCCATCAGGCATCCGCGTGATGCGGTCACCGTGGGACATCCAGACTTTAGAGAGATTGGAGAGTAGAGGATTAGAGATTAGTGGTTCGATTTCCGCCGGGCCGTATTCGCGCTGCGCAGATGGGTCAACCTGTCCACCCAAGGCGTGGGTGAGAGCCTGCATGCCATAACAAATGCCGAGAATGGGCAAACCTGATTTTAGGATGAACTCTTGAATGAACGGCGCGCCCGGCTCATAAACGGACCTGGGTCCGCCGGATAAAATAAATCCCTTCGGCTGGATCGAAAGGATTTTTTCCTGCGGCGCGTCCCACGGGAACAATTCGCAGTATACCTGCGCTTCGCGCACACGCCGCGCGATGATCTGAGCGTATTGGGAACCAAAATCGAGGATGGCGATAGAGTCCATCATGATGAAATCCAAGTCAAAGGTTGAAGGTCAGAAGTCACGGAAGTACCTCGGCCTTTGACTTTTGACCTTCAACCTGAGACACAAGATGAAAATGCAAATGCGGAAATTCCTGATACTCCCCGCCGTTGACGATCAGCCGGTACGCGGACAAATGAAATTCATCCACAAGGTTTTGCACCGTTGAATACAAGTCGTGGAAAAATACAGAGTCGTTTGGATCCAACTCTTTCAATGTCGCAACTTGTTTCTTCGGCAGGATGACGACGTGAAACGGATACATGGGCCTTGGATGATAAAAGGCCATTAGCGTATCGGTCTCGCGTAAGCGATGAACAGGAATCGCAAAACTCATGTGGGTAAAGATCCAACCAATGATGCGCGCCAGGGTCTTATGAATTACTTCGTCACGAATCACATCAGTCGTAATGCGTAATGGTCTGTTCACGAAGGACAGCCGAACGTAATCTGATTCTCATCCAAAGACGTGATGCACACGAGCGATTCGATCGGCACTCCCAGAGATTTAAGCGCGTCACGTCCGCCTTCGAAGGTCTTTTCGATGAGCGCGCCGACACCAACGATATGTGAACCGGCCGCCTCGGCCAGTCGGACAAGGCCCAGAATGGTCGCACCCGAAGCGAGGAAATCGTCAATCACCAGGACCTTTTCACCGTGCGCCAGATATTCCGGCGAGACGATCAATTCCACCATGCGTCCTTTTGTATGCGAGGGCGCAAGCGTGAGATAGACCTGGTCCGGCATTGTGATGGGTTTTGTCTTGCGCGCGTATACAACCGGAAGTCCGAGATGGATGGCAGTTGTCAGGGCGGGAGCGATGCCAGAGATCTCCGCGGTCAGCACCTTGGTCGCGCCGAGCGATGCAAAACGCCGCGCGAACTCTCTCCCACAGGCATCCATCAACAACGGGTCCACTTGATGATTGACAAAGCTATCAACTTTCAGAATTCCACCGCCGAGTACCTGCCCCTCTTTTAAAATGCGTTCCTGTAACTCTTTCACGCGTGCCTCCTCCTTGTGTAGACAGATATTTCAGGCATTGTACAACGTGAGCGATGAACCTGCCAGAGGAAATTTTTCGCCATATTTTCGCGCTGAGCGTAGTCGAAGTGCGGCATCCTGGAAAGAAAAGCTTTGCTTGAAAACTCGTCCTTCGACTACGCTCAGGATAACTACAGTCTCTTAGCATGAATTAAGGCTCTTAAAAACTCTGTGTTAGAATTCTGCCCGTGAATGAAAGGCCTGTACTGCTTTTGGCATCGAACTCACCACGTCGCAGGCAGTTACTGGCCCTTGGGAACTGGATGTTCAATATTTCCGTCTCAGACATAGATGAGACGGAACTCCCTGGTGAAGTCCCCGGCGATTATGTCCTCCGACTCGCAAAAGAAAAAGCCCTGGCCGCTGCGCAAACGGCCCACCTCGAAAACATTATCATCGGCGCGGATACAACCGTGGTGGATCAGGGAATGATCTTTGGAAAGCCAGGAGGCATGGCCGATGCCGAAAGGATGTTGAAGCAGTTGCGCGGGCATACTCATCAGGTCTATACCGGGTTGGCGATCTACCGCCTTCAGGATGAACGGTTGCTAACCGAGTTGTGCGTGACCGATGTCCCGATGCGTCCATACTCAGACGAGGAAATCACAGCGTATGTGTCAAGCGGCGACCCTCTGGATAAGGCCGGTGCGTATGCCATTCAGCATCCAGGTTTCCAGCCAGTCGAATCCATGCATGGATGCTTCGCCAGCGTGATGGGACTGCCGATGTGCCATGTGGTCCGCGCGCTGCGCAAGTTCGATATCCATCCTCGCGGGGATGTCCCCACGAGTTGCCAGACCTTCCTGCAATATCAATGTCCTGTCTCACATGCCATTTTGCGCGGGGAAGCGGTGGGATGAATTGAAAGGAAATGAATGAAAGCGTTTCGCTGGTTGAATCTATTTTTCATCGCAAGTTTTCTCGCAGCTTGTAGCCAGACGAGCATCGGCGTCCCACAACTTTTTGCATCTCCCACCTCGCCTCTGCCCACAGCGCAGGCTACGATTCGCCCTGCCCCCGATGCTCAGGCCGCGGTCAAGGCGTTTCTCGAAGCACTTAAGAACGGCGACTATGCAGGCATGTACTCGATGTTAAGCAAGGCCAGCCAGGACTCGATCACGCTCGAGGCTTTCACTGCCCGATACAACGACGCGCTGAATAACATGAGCGCATCCAGCCTGGACTATGAGACGGTCTCGTCTCTGCTTAGCCCCTACACTGCCGACGTGGCCTTCCGAATTACCTATCATACGGTGCTCGTTGGTGACATCCAGCGCGACATCGTCATGCGGCTCGCACTTGAGGGCGAGCAATGGAAAGTGCAGTGGCAGGACGGGTTGATCCTGCCTGAACTTGCGGGCGGCAACGTCCTGAAAATGGACTATGAAGTGCCTGCGCGCGGTAACATTTACGATAAGGATGGCTTGCCAATCGTTGCCCAATCGGACGCATATGCCTTCGGCGTCATCCCCGGCCAGATCAACGAAAAGACACAGGAAACATTGATCGCCGAACTTGCAAACCTGTGCGGCTACAAGCGGGACGATGTCGAAGCCACCATCCTGAGCGCCGGCCCGGATTGGTACCTGCCCATGTGTGAAGGGACACGTGAGGAGGCTCAGCGGTTGCTTTCCATCAACCCCGGCGGCCTCGTTGTAAGCGGATATAACTCCCGCTACTATTTTGACCAGGGACTTGCCTCGCACGTGGTTGGTTATACCCAGCTCATTAACCAGGAACAATTGGACAAATACCGCCGCCTCGGTTACCGCGGCGATGAAAGAGTGGGACAAGCCGGCATTGAAAAGTGGGCCGAAGATTATCTTGCTGGCAAACATGGCGGATCTCTTTATGTCATCAACCCGACGACGAATCAGATCATTACCCGCCTGGGAGAAAGCGCGCCCCAACCCGCGGATTCGGTGTATCTCACGTTGAACAAGAACCTGCAATATTATGCAGAACAGGTCATACAGGAATTTACCGGTGGCGCGGCCATTGTCGTGCTCGAACGTGACACGGGTCGCGTGCTCGCCATGGCATCCTCACCGAGTTATGATGCAAACCTCTTTGATCCAACCAATGCCAACAGCGCCGATGGACTTGCGAATCTGATGAGCAGCCCGAACGATCCCCTGGTCAGCCGCGCTACGCAAAGCTCATTCCCGCTTGGCTCGGTATTCAAGGTCATTACCATGTCCGCGGCGCTCGAAAGCGGCTTATACCAAAAGGACACAACCTACAATTGTCAGTATGATTTCACCGAACTGTCCGACCAGGTGAGACACGACTGGACCTGGCAGCACTGCCAGGATCGGCTCGCGAGCGGTCGCGAATGTAATACCAGCGACAGCCTGCCTTCCGGCAATCTCACTCTTCAGGAAGGATTGATGCGCTCCTGCAATCCTTACTTCTGGCATATTGGGAATGACCTGTTTTCAAACTGGAACCGCGGCTCGGACATTGCCAACATGGCACGTGCCTTTGGCCTTGGCTCCCCCACCGGCATTGAACAGGTCGCAGAGGTCCCCGGGCAGATCACGGATCCGACCGACCCGGTGCAGGCCGTCAATCAGGCCATCGGCCAGGGCGACGTGCTCGTCACTCCTTTGCAGGTGGCGAGGTTCATTGCTGCGGTCGGCAATGGCGGGACTCTTTATCGGCCCCAGGTTGTGGAGAAAATCCAGCCCATCGAAGGCGACCCCGTTTACACATTCAAGCCAGAACCGCAAGCGACATTGCCTCTGCGCAAAGAGAATCTGCAAATCCTGCAGGAGGCATTGCGCATGGTAGTTGAGAATCCTCGCGGCACGGCCAACTTCCGCTTGCGTGGGCTGTCTGTCCCTGTGGCGGGAAAGACCGGCACAGCGGAATCTGGTTCCGGTAAGCCGCATGCCTGGTTCGCCGGTTACACCATGAACAGTGAAAGCTCCGGCCTGCCAGATATCGCCATTGCGGTCATTGTCGAAAATATCGGCGAAGGCTCTGACTATGCCGCACCCATCTTCCAGCGCATGGTACAGGTCTATTACACCGGCACACCCCAGGCTATTCTCTGGTTTGAAGATACCTATGGCGTGTTGAAAACCCCGACCCCAATTGGCGGCATCCCGACCAAGACTCCGAAACCATAATAGCAAAGACCTGACAGGTTTCGGGAAACCTGTCAGGTCTGATAATGGGAAATATTTGACCAACGACTCGACGCTACATGGTTTGATCATCCGGGCCCAGTCTGGTTTCTTTACAGTGGAAACCGGGCAGGGCCTTGTCGTTTGTCAATTGCGCGGCAAGTTGAAGCAGGGCAAAGCCAAAGGGGATATTGCCGCGCTCGGTGACCACGTCCGCATCACGGTGTTGGCGGATGGATCCGGGGTGATCGAAGAAGTCGAAGAACGGAAGCAAGCCCTGGTCCGGCTCGACCCGCGGCCGCAGGGTGAATATCAGCAGGTCCTGGTCGCGAATGTCGACCAGATCGTCTTCGTCTTCGCGTGTGCACACCCACATCCAAGGTTGAAAATGCTGGATCGGTTCCTGGTCATCGCCGAGAAACAAGGTATCCCGCCGCTCATCGTCGCGAACAAAATTGATCTTGTGGAATATTCCCAGCAAATCTTTGGCCTGTATTCGAAGATCGGATATCGTGTGCTTTACACTTCGGTGAAACAAAGAGTCGGCGTGGATGAATTGCATGAAGCCCTGAAAAACAAAATCTCCGCGCTGGCCGGACCGAGCGGTGTGGGCAAGTCGAGCCTGTTGAACGCGATACAGCCTGGGCTCGGGCTGGCCGTAAATGAAGTCAGCGCCGCCCTGAACAAAGGCAAACATACGACCGTAACGCGCGAGTTGTTTCGGCTCGATGCCGGCGGATATGTAGCCGATACGCCGGGACTCAAATCCCTGGCGCTGTGGGATACCGAGCCCCAGGAAATAGACGCGTATTTCCCTGAACTTGCGCCTCTCGTTTCGCAATGTCAGTTCAGCGATTGCACGCATATTCATGAGCCGGGCTGTGCCGTGCGCGCCGCACTGGCTGAAGGCAGGATTCATCCGGAACGATACGAATCGTATTTGAGATTGCGAGCCGGGCAGGAATGAGCGGGGTGACAGTCACTTCTGCCCCTTCGCCGCACTTCTGGGTGTTTCGCGAAAGTGACTGTCACCTGTTAGAATCAAACCCAATGAGTGACAACTGGAATCTCCTCGGCCACGAATGGGCAGTGGATATGCTCCGCCACCATATTAAATATGACGGGCTGCGCCATGCGTATCTCTTCGCGGGACCTCCGGGCCTGGGCCGCCGGACTCTGGCCTTGCGCCTGGCCCAGGCATTGAACTGTGAAAGACCGCTCGGGCCCGGTGTACCTTGTCTCACGTGCCGCACATGCAAACAGATCGAATCCATGCAGCATCCTGATCTGGTGGTTGTGCAGGCCGAATCAGAGGGCGGGATTCTCAAAGTGGACCAGGTTCGTGAAGTACAACACTCCTTGTCGCTCAAACCTTATCAATCGAAATTCCGGGTGGCAATCTTTTTGCGATTTCAGGAAGCCAACGACAACGCAGCCAACGCTCTCCTGAAAACTCTGGAGGAGGCTCCTCCGCACGCGGTCTTGATCCTTACAGCAGATAGCCCGGAGCAATTACTGCCGACCATCGTTTCGCGCTGTGAGATTCTGCGCCTGCACCCGCTTCCCATCGAAGCCATCGAAGCGGACTTGCTGTCTCGCGGCGTCGAAGCAGAGCGCGCCCGTTTGCTCGCTCACATCAGTGGAGGACGTCCAGGTTATGCGCGCAGGCTCATGGACGACGCGTCCTTGCTCGAAAAACGCGAGGAAAGACTGAATGACCTGCAAACTTTACTGCCCGCAGCCCGGGTTGAGAAATTTGCATATGTCGCTGAAAAACTCTCAAAAGATAAAGATACGATGCGGCAGACGATGCTGATCTGGCTCTCCTACTGGCGCGACGTCATGCTGCGTGTGGCCGGAGCCGGGACTCCCCTTGTCAATGTGGATCGCAACATGGAAATCGAATTCCTCGCCGGGCGGCTGAATCTCTCCGCTGTGCGGCGTGTGGTGCAGGATTTGGAAAACGGGTTGGAAAAATTGGAACGGAATGTAAACCCCAGATTGCTGGCTGAGGTCTTGTTGCTGGATTGGCCCAGAGTGTAAGGAGAACCAAATGCAGGAATCTTTATTGGCGAAAAAGATGAACTTGAAGACGGGGCAACGGGCGATCATCCTCCATGCTCCTGAAGGATTTTTGCAGGAACTTCAACCCCTCCCTGACCAGGTCAGAGTTTCCGAGAAAATTGAAGGGAAAGCGGACTGGGTGCAGGTCTTTGTAAAAAGCCAGGCCGAGTTGGAGAACATCTTTCCAAGGCTTCTGAAAATTCTCAAACAGGAATCCATTCTGTGGATTTCCTTTCCCAAAGGGGCATCCAAGATCCAAACGGACCTGACCCGCGACAAGGGCTGGGGCGTCGTCCAGGCCTCGGGCCTGAAGTGGCTCAAGCTTATCTCGGTCAATGAGACCTGGTCCGCTTTTTCGTTGAGACCCTATAAGCCCGGGGAGGCACGGCAGACGTTTCGCTAATGTCATTGCCCTGCCTGCTTTCCCGCACCTCCATCTCACTCAGCATAACGAAAGGCGCGGGGCTTCCGGCAGGGTTGCGAGGAGCGGAGCGACGGAGCAATCCTTAGAATACTGGAGATTGCTTCGCCCTGGCGGGCTCGCAATGACGGATAAATACAGGAGACAATTATGTGCAGAAGTATCAAACCCTTGCGCCTTCCTGATCGTCCTGCCACGGAACAGGAAATACAGGAAGCCGCGCTGCAATTCGTTCGCAAAGTCAGTGGTTATCGAAAACCGTCAAAAGCGAATCAGGTAGCGTTTGATAAGGCTGTAGAAGAAATAGCACAAACAACTCAGCGTTTACTGGATGATTTAGTGGTCAATGCAAAAGTGCTAACGACATAACACCCGGATGCCAGTATGTTCAATGTAACCGAATCATGGAAAACTTCTTATCCCGATGCTCATGCAGGTGTGCTCGTCATGCGCGGCGCAGAGAATCCTTCCACTCATTCCGAGCTGGAAAACCGCAAGAAGGATTTGGAATCTCAACTCCGGGCGCAATTTGGGGGGCAGGATCGAAAGGCGATTGAGGCGCTTCCAACCATTGCAGCGTATAACGCCTACTACAAGAAATTCAAGAAGTCCTATCATGTTCAGGGACAATTGGAATCGGTCGTCTTCAAAGACCGCGCGATTCCCAGTGTCGCGGCACTGGTGGAAGCGATGTTCATGGCCGAGATCAAGAATCTGATGCTCACGGCAGGTCATGACTTTGATCAGTTGAAGTTGCCATTGACTCTAAATGTCGCTCGCGGCGACGAAACTTATACTTTGATGCGCGGACCGGAGCAAATCCTGAAAGCGGGTGATATGTTCATAGCCGATCAAGAGGGTGTTATTTCCAGCATCATCTACGGCCCTGATCAACGGACTCAGATCACACCGATGACGCGCAATGTTATTTTTACCGTATATGTCCCGTCCGGCATCAGCACGGATGCAGTACAGAGTCATCTGCAGGATATTCGCGATTATGTGCTGATCGTTTCACCCGACGCAAAAGTGGAAATGCTCCAGATCTTCTAGGATTCTGTCACACCTGCACTTGCGTGCGGTGCAAGTGTTACAAGGCGGGTGCTTTTCCTGACGGGGCAATCCCCTGATAACCAGAAGATTGCTTCGCCCATATTGGGGGTCGCATTGAAAAGATCCATCGTAATACTTTCTTAAGAACTTCCGTATCAAAATCAAGTATCATCTGCACATGGACAAACGCATCCTCGTGGTTGAAGATGAGCCGAGCCTCGCCGAGGTGGTGAGCCTGTATTTGAAGCGCGCCGGCTTCCAGGTGCAGACTGCGTCCGATGGCCGCGCGGCCATGTCCATCCTGGAAAAGCAGATCCCCGACTTTGTCATCATGGACCTCATGCTTCCGGGGATTGACGGCATCGCCATCACCCGTTGGCTGCGTGACCGGTCCGACGTGCCGATCATCATGGTCACAGCTCGACGGGAGGAAGTGGACCGCATCGCCGGGCTCGAAATGGGCGCGGACGATTACGTGGTCAAGCCGTTCAGTCCGCAGGAGTTGGTGAGCCGGGTCCGGGCGGTGATGAGGCGTCTCGGACGGGAACAGCCTGAGGCGGAGTCCGACCGGGCTTTGTCCTTCGATTCAATTTCCATTGACCCGCGCACGCGCCTGGTCACGATAAAAGAGTCCCCCATTGAATTAACCGTCAAAGAGTTCGATATGCTGTATTTGCTGGCGCGTCATCCAAAGCAGGTCTTTACACGCGACCAACTGCTGGAACGTGTGTGGGGTGGCGCGGAATATATTGACCCTGGCACGGTCACTGTGCATGTGCGCCGCCTGCGCGAAAAGATCGAGAGCGATCCGTCGAAGCCAAATCATTTGCTGACCGTGTGGGGCGTTGGATACAAGTTCGAGCCATGAAATCATTGACTGCCCGCTTTGTAACCGGTGTACTGCTGATCGTCGCCCTGTCGCTCGGCGTCTTTACCCTATTGATGTCGCCGCCATCGAGTGACCTGAGGTTGATGGCGATGTTCCTGGGACTCACCGCGTTATTCTCCGCGCTGGTGGGATACGCTGCCTACAGATTTGGCTGGATCAATCTCTCGCCTACGCTGCGATGGTCGCTGCTTGGGGGATACGCGCTTTCAAGCCTGCTCACTTTTTTCAACGTCTGGTTCTCGGCGCAGATGATGTTCGCCAGCAAACATGATTTGCTGCTCGCCATTGTGCTGTTGTTCTTCGCAGGCGGGATGGCCATGGCGCTGGGATACTTCCTCTCCGGCACGATCACAAATCGCATCCATCTTCTCAAAGGCGCGGCAGAGAAGTTATCCGAAGGAGATTTGAAGACGCGCGTATCTGTCAGGGGACGGGATGAGGTGGCCGCGCTGGCACAGGCGTTCAACCAAATGGCCGGACAGCTCGAAGCTGCGGATAAAAAACAACGCGAGCTCGAGCGTATGCGCGCCGATTTGATCACATGGGTTGGTCATGACCTGCAAACGCCGCTGGCGTCCATCCGTGCGATCCTCGAGGCATTGCAGGATAAAGTTGTGGATGATCCTGAAACAATTACGCGTTATTTGAATACAGCGCAGCGCGACGTCCGATCTCTTTCTGTTTTGATCGACGACCTCTTTCAAATGGCGCAACTTGATACCGGCGGAATCCCGTTGGATCGCGCTCCTTCATCGCTGGCGGATCTCATCTCCGATACGCTGGAATCTTTTTCAGAGCTGGCATCGCGTCAACAGGTCAAACTCGAAGGCAGCGTCGAACCAGGTATTGACCCCGTCAACATGGACACACAGCGCATTGGACGCGTGCTCAACAATCTGGTCGGCAACGCGCTGCGGCACACGCCGGCCGAGGGCGAGGTCAAGGTCTATGCGCGGCGAACAGGCATCGGCGTCGAGGTGACCGTTTCAGATAGTGGGGAGGGAATCCGCGCTGAGGATCTGCCTCACGTCTTCGAAAGCTTTTATCGCGGGGAAAAGTCACGCAGCCGTTCAACCGGCGGAGCAGGGCTGGGACTTGCCATCTCGCGCGGCATCGTCCAGGCGCATGGCGGCGACATCCACGTGCAAAGCGAGCCGGGCCGCGGCAGTCAGTTCACGTTCACGCTTCCCTAACGAAACTCTCACCGTCGCGTAATCTTTTCGTAAGGAAGTTTCCTTACAATCGCCCCATCCAAAAAGGCGAACTATGAAACGCATCCTTGCCGGACTTTTATTCCTGATCCTGACAGCCTGTACGGCGATTCCAACGAGTGACCCCATGCAATTGACTACCGCTTCTCTTCCGGACCTCGGGACGGCTCCCGAACTGACAAATGATACCTGGCTGAATGTGGATGCACCTCTCCGCCTCGCCGATTTGCGCGGCAAAGTAGTCGCCCTGGATATGTGGACATTTGGCTGCATCAACTGCCAGCATGTAATTCCTTCGCTGAAGCAGTGGGACGAAACATACCGCGATCAGGGTCTTGTCATCATCGGCAATCATTTTCCCGAATTCAGCTATGAAGCCGACTTGAACAACCTGAAAGATGCAGTAAAACGCTACGACATCAAATATGCGGTCGCACAGGATAATGAAGCATTAACCTGGAACGCATACAATAATCAGTACTGGCCTGCTCTGTACCTGATCGACAAACGCGGTCACATCCGCTATGTCCACATTGGTGAAGGAGCCTACAGCCAGACAGAGTCGGCCATTCAGACTTTGCTTGCGGAGACATACCCGTAACATTAATATGTCATTCTGAGGGAGCGTTCACCGCGACCGAAGAATCTCGTTCTCGGTGATGGAGATTCTTCGCTTCGCTCAGAATGACATGAAACTTATTGATAGGAGTTTCACCATGCCAGACAATCTCAAATCTGTGCCCGTGCTTTCTTCTGAGATCACGCCCAAACATCTTTATATGAACCGCCGTGATTTTTTGAAGGCTGCAGGTATTCTTACGGGTTCCGCCGTATTGGCTGCTTGTGTGCCACAGGTTTCCAGTACCCAATCGGCCGGTCCTTCTGCAAGTGGCAAGACCGATGAGTTGGGTGACCCGGTTAATTCTTACGAAGATATCACCAACTACAATAACTATTACGAATTCAGCACGAACAAGGAAGCTGTTGCCCCGCTCTCCAAGGATTTCAAAACTCATCCCTGGACCGTCGAGGTCGGCGGCCTGGTGAGCAAACCGAAGATTTACGCCATTGAAGATTTGATGAGCATGTTCCCGCAGGAGGAGCGGATTTACCGCCTGCGCTGTGTGGAGGCCTGGAGCATGGTCATTCCCTGGAGTGGATTTTCCCTCGCCAGCCTGCTAAAGGCAGTCGAGCCTTTATCCAAGGCAAAGTATGTCCGCTTCGAGACGCTCTTTGATCCCAAGCAGATGCAGGGCGAAGGCAGCCCGTTTTATCCCTGGCCGTATCAGGAAGGGTTACGTCTTGACGAAGCGATGAATGACCTCGCCATCCTTGCCACGGGGCTATATGGTGAAGCACTTCCAGCGCAGGATGGCGCACCCATCCGCCTTGTGGTTCCGTGGAAATATGGTTTCAAATCCATCAAGGCCATCGTCAAGATCGAACTGACGGACACAAAGCCGAGTACGCTCTGGTCCACGGTTGCGCCGAATGAATATGGCTTCTATGCTAATGTCAATCCAAATGTAGACCACCCTCGCTGGTCGCAGGCCTCCGAACGGCGCATCGGTGAACTGGCCCGCCGTCCCACCTTAATGTTCAATGGGTACTCAGATCAGGTAGCGCATCTTTACGATGGAATGGATCTTGCGCTGAATTATTAGAGAAAACGTCCCGCAGGTTTCTGTAAGCCGAGTCTCGCTGGAGTTCAAACCTGCGGGACGCTGGATGAAGAATGAAAAACTTCCTTGCCCGTTACACTCCACTTCAAATCATCATGCACATTGGTGCGTGGTATCCCCTCGCGCGCCTCATCTTCGACTTTGTCGCGGGCAATCTCTCCCCCAACTTCATTCAGGACCTGGAGGTGCGGACCGGGCGCACGGCAATTCTGTTGCTGGTGCTTTCACTTGCATGTACTCCGCTCAACACGATGCTTGGCTGGCGGGAACTTCTGAAACGCCGGCGTGCTCTGGGACTCTATGCGCTCCTGTATGCAACGATCCACATGATGATCTTCGTGGAATTGGATTATGGCCTTGCCTGGAGTCTCATCGTTCAGACGATTGTTCAGAAACCACGTCTGATCGTTGGCATCCTCGCGTTCCTGCTCATGATCCCTCTGGGCATGACGTCTTTTAATATTTGGAAGGCCCGCCTTGGGAAAAACTGGAAGCGCCTGCATCAACTGGTCTACTTCATCGCGCCGTTGGCCGTGCTGCATTATGCCTGGTCAAAAAAAGGCGACCTCTTCGCCTTGCAGGGCGATATTATCAAGCCTCTGATCTATGGGATTATCGTTGTACTTCTGCTGATCTTCCGCATCCCGCCTGTGCGCAAATTCCTCGCCTCCTTACGGGACCGCGGCCTGGCTGCGTTATATCATCTTCGCCGGCGGCCCAAACAGGACGCTCTAAAACCAGTTCTAAAACAGTAGAAATAGACATCGCTCGCAGCTGCACTGCGGGCGATGGACTAGCCTAGCAGCACATTCAGCAAGCTCGGGGTTGCATCGAAGATCGCGTCCGCCCCCATTTTCTTTAATTCATATTCCTCACCGAAGCCGCATAACACGCCCGCCGTCTGCGCACCCGCGGACCGGCCGGCGCGGATATCCACGGTTGTATCGCCGATCATGAGGCAATGCTCGGGGGCCACGTCCATCTTTTTCGCGGCCAGCAGGATTGGGTCCGGGTAAGGCTTCGTGTAAGGCGCCGAGAGTCCCGTAATGATCGCGTTGAAATAGCCAGTCAGGCCAAACTGATCCAAAAAGCACATGGTCCCGTACTCATCGCGCGCAGTGACCACTGCCATCGGGAAGTGTCCATACAGGCATTTGAGCATCTCATCCACGCCGGGCACAAGCAGAAATTTCTTCGCCGGGTAGGGGCGGTTGCGGTAAAGCCAGCTGATGAAGGCAGCCATTTCATCATCGATCCCGAGCGTATCCGCCAGTCCCAGCAGGGTATTTCCAGGAGCCTCGACCCACATCACGATGCGACGTGCCGTGTGGGCGGGATCGCGGAACAAGAAGCGCGGCAAAAAGGGCACCAGCTTCTGCATATATAGATCGTCGGTATCGCTGAGCGTACCGTCCACATCGAAACACAGCGCGTGAATGCGTGAAAGTTGGAGCGGCATGGCGCAATTGTACCAAAGCGACTATACTTTGTCCGTGCATGGCACCCGCACTTTTCGCACCTGCCCCGAGCGCGGGAAACAATTCGAGGCCGCTTCGTTCCAATTGCACTACAAGAAGGCATTTTGCCGCGCTCGCAACACCTGGACAACTGCAATCGAACAGTTGGATTAAAAATTTGGAGCGCGTGGTATTATTTAATACAGGAAGTGGTTTGAAGTACTTCTAAAAGCTACCAATGCCGTCCTCGGCATTGGACTCGCCGCCGAGTCGGCGGAAGCTGAATATGTCCGAAGATCGTAACCGCGCTTTGCTTGAACTCCTGATCGGCGTCAGCCGCGAAGTTGCCACCGCGCTGGACCTTCGCACCGTGCTGCAGCGCCTGCTGTTTGCCGCGCTTCAGAATGTGGGCGGCGAGCGCGGCAGCATTGTGGTGCTCGACGATCTGGGCAAGCCCGTAGACGCGACCATCGTTTACGGAAAGCAGACCCATGAGCATACCACCCAGCAATTGCGCGAGACGGTCGAGCGAGGGCTGGCTGGCTGGGTGATCTCACATCGCAAGCCCACTCTCATTCCCGATACGAGCAAGGACGAACGCTGGCTGCGCCGTGCGGATGATTCCGCGGAAAAGACCGGTGCCAAGTCCGCGATTTGCGTGCCGTTGCTGGCGCGCGAGCGACTCGTGGGCGTGCTTACGCTCGTCCATTCCGTCCCCAACGCATTTAATGAAGAACATCTCGAGCTGATGCAGGCTATCGCTGATCAGGCCAGCGTGGCAGTTTTGAACGCGCGCCTGTATACCGAGGCCCAGCGCACCGCCCGCGTCATGTCCGCGCTGGCGGAGGGCGCGGCAGCGATCAACACTTCACTGGAAATGCCGGATGTCTGGCGCCGCATCCTCAACCAGACCATGCAGGCCCTGCAAGTGGAGACGGTGGCGCTGGCTTTGATTGACGCATCGGAAGAGAACCTGGTCTACCTCGCCGCCGCCGGTCACAACTCCGGCAATATTCCTGGAAAAACCATCCAGGCGGGCCAGGGACTCGTTGGGCTGGTCATCCAGGATCGGCAGGGGATCGTGATACCCAGCGTCAAACTGGATCGGCGCTATTCTGAAGTGGACAGGTTCGGAGGCATCGAGATGCGGGCGGTCGCCATTGCACCCATCCAGGCACAGGGAAAAGTCATCGGTGCGCTGGAGGCCATCAATCCCGTCTCCGGCGCATTCGATCCGGACGCGATGCTGGTCATGACCGGCCTCGGGTCACTGGCAGGAACGACAATCCAGAATGCGCGCTTCCTTGAACGACTGCAAAGAGCTCACGAACGCTACCGCGAACTCTTCGAAGACAGCGTGGATCCCATTCTCATCACAGATTGGGTGGGCCACGTGATCGAGGCCAACCGTCAGGCGGTGGCTTTGAGCGGTTACAAGGTTGAGCAATTGCACAGCATGAGCATTGACCAACTGCACGAGGTCAATTGGAAAAGGGTCGGCCCGGCATTCGAGGAGCTGAAGGAAAAAGACGAACGCACGTACGAATCGGTCCTGCATTGCAGCAACGGCGGGACGACGCCGATCGAAGTCTATGCACGGCGGGTCGAATTCGAAGAGGCTGATTCGGTCCAGTGGATCCTGCGCGATATCACTGCGCGCAAGGAACTTGACTCGCTGCGCGATGATATGACAGCCATGATCTACCATGACCTGCGTTCGCCGCTCGGCAATATTGTCTCCAGCCTGGAGATGATTAGCGACATGGTGCCGCAGGATGAGTCGGTCCAATCCATGCTCGCGATTGCGGGCAATTCCACGGCGCGCATCCAGCGCCTGATCAATTCACTGCTGGATATCAACCGTCTTGAATCGGGACAGCCAGTTGCGGATCAGAAAGCCCGCGATCCGGAAGCCCTGATCAATGAAGCGATCCGCAACGTCGAGCCTGCAGCCAGCAGTCGTCACCAGATGATCAAGCGGAAGGTCAGCAAGGGCCTGCCGGCCATCTGGATCGATGTGGATATGATCCAGCGCGTGCTGATCAACCTGCTTGAAAACGCGATCAAATTTACGCCGACGGAAGGACGCATCGAGATCGGTGCGGAGCCTAATGGTAATTTCGTGAAAATGTGGGTGCGGGATAACGGTCCGGGCATCCCCCTGCCAGACCAGGAACGCATCTTCGAAAAGTTCACACGCCTGCGCGGCAAGGACAGGCCGGGCGGCCTCGGTGTTGGGCTGGCTTTCTGCAAACTTGCCATTCAGGGACATGGCGGAGAGATCTGGGTCGAGAGCGAAATCGATCACGGCGCAACGTTCTGGATCACACTGCCAGTTGCACAGAAAAAGCAAACCGGGAGGCTGAAGCGCCCCACCGGAAAACTTCAGTTGAAACATGCAGAATAATCTCTTCCTTCAGGAGCATCATGCAGGCCATAACCGATAACATATTTATCGAAGACCAGTTCCTTGGAGTGGTGCTGGGAGTAATCGTCACGCCGCGCGGCCTGATACAGATCGACGCGCCGGCTTCTCCGGAAGATGCGCGCTCGTGGCGCGCCTCATTGATGAACCTCGGGGGAGGCATGGAACGCGTCCTGATCAACCTCGATCCGCATCCGGACCGTACACTTGGCGCGCGTGCCATGGATTGCACCGTGATCGCGCACGAAAAGACCGCGAACACCTTTCGTACGCGTCCCACGACCTTCAAGGCGCAGGGCGAGGAGACGGGCGCAGACTGGGAATCCATTGCCGGGCTGGGCAGCATTCGCTGGGCACCGCCCGAAATCTCCTTCAGTTCACAAATGACCCTTTACTGGGGCGATTCGCCGGTAGTGCTTGAGCATCATCCAGGCCCCGCGGCTGGCGCGATCTGGGTCATTCTGCCTGACGAAAAAGTGGTCTTCGTCGGCGATACCATCACCAAGAATCAGCCACCCTTCCTTGCCAATGCCAATTTCCCGGACTGGATCGAAGCAGTGAACCTGCTGCTCGACCCCGCCTATAAAGGCTACACAATTGTCAGCAGCCGCGGCGGTGTGGCAACGCCAAACAACATCAAGAATCAGCTGGACTTTCTGAAGTATGCCCGCGACCGGCTCGACAAAATGACGGCCAAAAAGCCGCTTCCTGCAACGATTGAAAAACTGGTCGACTCGCTCTCAGGCTGGTTCAAGGCCCCGGCGGCGCGTCATAAGCAGTATGCCCAGCGTGTGCGCTATGGCATTCACCACTATATGGCCCGCCACCACCACGCATCCATCCGCACGGAAGATGACTAATGCCCGAATCTCAACCCGTCTTTGAATTAACACGCGGCCGCGTGGTCGAGTCGATTCACTATGGCTCGGTCGCGGTCGTGGATAGTAATGGAAAGCTGCTGGCTTCCTACGGCGACCCTCAGATGGTCGCCTTTTTGCGCTCATCCGCCAAGGCCTTTCAGGCTCTGCCCTTTGTCGAACGCGGCGGGGTTGAGTATTATTCTCTCACCCCGCGCGAGCTTGCGCTGGCAGTCGCCTCTCATGAAGGTTCAGATGAACATGTGCAGGCTGCGGAGAGCATCCAGGCAAAGGCCGGGCTCCGGGAAAGCGATCTGCAGTGCGGCATCCACATGCCCGGGGATTCAGAGGCCTACAAGTCGTTGATCCGTCATCACGAATCTCCGACGCCCAACCGCAACAACTGTTCGGGCAAACACTCAGCTATGCTGGCGCACGCCAAAATGCGCGGCCTGCCGCTGGAAACGTATCTGGAAAACAGCCATCCCATCCAGCAGGAGATCCTTGCCACCTTTGCCGAGATGTGCAAAATCCCGGTTGAAAGGGTGGAACTGGGCATCGACGGCTGCTCCGCGCCGAACTTTGCGGTCCCGCTTTACAATGCGGCGCTGGCCTTTGCACGTCTGGCCGACCCGCGCGATTTACCCGAAGCGCGTTCAACCGCCTGCCGCAAAATCACCTCCGCCATGGTGACTCAGCCTGAGATGATCAGCGGGCGCGGCGAGTTCGATTGCCGACTCATGCAGGCTGGCCGTGGAAAGATCATCTGCAAACGCGGCGCGGAGGGCTATCAGGCCATCGGTCTTTTGCCCGGCGCTTTAGGTCCAGATTCGCCCGGGGTTGGAATCGCATTCAAAGTATCAGATGGTGACATTCTTTTTCGCACAGTGAATATCGAGCCGCGCAATCGGGTCCGCCCGGCCGTCAGCCTGGATATCCTGCGCCATTTAGGTGCGCTGGACGATGCCCAACTTCGGGAGCTGGCAGAATTTGGACCGACTCTGCCGGTCAAGAATCATCGCGGCATTGTCACGGGTGAATCGCGGCCTGTATTTCAATTGAACAGGTGACGGTCACTTTGGACCCTTTTCTTCAATCCCTCATCGCCCGGCTGGATCAGCCGGGCGTTCTTGGTATAGCGCTCGTGGGCAGTTATGCCCGCGGCGAGAATAAACCGTACAGCGATGTGGACCTCGATATCTTTGTGGATGAACTTCCTGCTGACAAATACACGCTTCGCTTCTTCAACGGGAAGCTGGTCAGCCTCAAATACATTCTCCCCGCTGAGGAATACGCGTCTCTCCAAAAGCCGGAAGGCGCGGTCTGGGCGGTGCCCGGACTGCGTCAAATGAAGATTCTGCTGGATAAAACGGGACAGATCGCCAGCCTTCAGCAGGCCGCCTTTGATTTCAACTGGAAGGATTTGCAGCGAGCTGCAGACGAATATGCTGTTGAGAACCTGATGAAATGTGCCGAGGAGGCACACAAGATCATGGATGGGTTGCAGCAGGATGATGAATCAAAGGTTCTCTATGCCTCATGGGGAATGTTCAAGGAATTGTCCTTTTCGGTACTGGTGCAGGCTGGTCTGATGATCACGTCTGAGAATCGTGCTTTTGAACTGCTGGAGAATCATATTGGCCTTGACCACCCGTGGACAAGAGCTTTTCGCCTGTCATTTGGCATGGACCTTGGCGATGTCAATGTTCCGGCTTATCAGACGCGCGGACAGGCGGCGCTCGAACTTTATCAGCAGACGGCAGTCCTTTTTAAGGGCCACATCACTCAGAAACACAGCGAGGTCATTGAGAATACGCTACAATTAATTCATGACTTTTTCCTGCAATGACAAGCTTCGAGGGTTGGAAAGGCTGAAAGTCTTTCATCAATTTATCATCTCTTTGGGATTATCATTCGACGAATCGTCTTCATGCCCGGGACTTTCGGGTAAACACAGGTATTGTTATGGCTAATTTGAAAAGACGCGCAACAAAAGTCCATCAAACATTATTGAAAGCTTTTGGCGAACCCATCTGGCGCAATCCCCTGCCAGCGATCGATGAGCTGGTTTCCACCATCCTCTCGCAAAACACAAACGATATGAACCGTGACCGCGCCTTCTATGCCTTGCGCGCGAAATACCCCACCTGGGAAGCTGTGCGCGACGCAAAGCCGCAGGATGTGATCGCAACCATTAAAACCGCGGGGCTGGCGAATCAAAAAGGTCCGCGTATTCAACAGGTGCTGCGCTCTATTACCGAGGAACGTGGCTCCCTGAACCTGGATTTTCTGGCTGACCTGCCAGTCGAGGACGCCCGCGCCTGGCTCATGAATTTCAACGGTGTGGGGCCGAAGACGGCTGCCATCGTCTTGTGTTTCTCCCTGAATAAACCGGCATTCCCAGTGGATACCCATATCTACCGGGTCACAGGCCGCATCGGTCTCAGGCCGGAAAGTATGAACGTAGAACAGGCGCATCCATATCTTGAATCTCTATTCCCACCGGAGTCGTACTACGCTGCGCACTTGAATCTGATTCGGCTGGGGCGCGAGGTCTGCACAGCACGGAAACCATTGTGCGCAAAATGCCCGATCGTCCAGTTGTGTGATTATGAGTTTAAGACCCTATGAGTGATGAGCCTCCTGTCAGCGTCGCTTTGGAGAAACTTGGAATCCCCCACCGTGTGTTTCGCCATGCGGGCCCAGTTAACTCATTGGAACAGGCAGCTGCCGAGCGTGGTCAACGCCCGGAGCAGGTGGTGAGGAGTATCCTCTTCCGCATTGGCGAAGACGATTTCATCATGGTGCTCGTGGCCGGGCCGGCACAAATTCCCTGGAAGGCATTGCGCAAACATCTTGGCCAGTCCCGGTTGACGATGGCAACCGAGGACGAGGTGCTGGCTGTGACCGGATACCGCATCGGGGCGGTGTCCCCTTTCGGACTGCCGCGCCGACTCAAAGTCCTGATTGATGCGGGCGTGATGCAGGAGCAGGAAGTGTCGATCGGGTCGGGAACGCGCGGCCAGGCGGTCATCCTCACAAGCGCGGACCTGCATCACGCACTCCCCGAGGCAGAGATCGTGACACTGATCGAAGAATAAAGAAACGCCGACTGGATTTCAGTCGGCGGTCAGAGTTCAGGGGGTCACTACGGGCACGTCACCCGAGATTGAAACGAGTGAAGCGTCCACCCAGGCTTTCTGTCCGGGCTGGCCCGGGACTTCCACCTGTATCCACTTGCCGTCGCTGGTTTTGCCAAGCGCGCCGGTGGTGAGGCCCGCCTCCAGCATGGCGACACCGCCCGCGTTCGGATCAGGGGAAGAACGCAGAACAACGGGATCAGTACCCGTGTTGGTCACGAAGCTAAACGCCGCTGGCACTCCTGAGGCAGGTGTGCCGGGTAAGGGAGTAAACGTGGCAGGCACAGCAAGGGTGATGCCCAGCAAACGCGCCATTTCCAGGCTGTACTGGTCATGGAGTTGCTTGGCCTGGCTGATTCCAGCGTTGATGAGCTGGGTATTAGGGTTTGCCATGAAAGCGATCAAGGTCTTGATCACCACATTCATGTGAGCCAGTTGATATTCCTTGAGCTTCGTGAGGCAGGGCGGGACCTGCTGGTCCTCCGCGTCGCGCAGGATGCGCTGCATTTCGGGAATAATCTGTATCAATTGGTTCTGCGGGGTACTGGAGGCAAGCTCGGAGTAATCGTCAAACTCGCGCATAAGCTTGTTGACCTTGGTTACCTCATCCGGCAGGTTTTGGGAGATGCAGGGATCCGGGGTAATAGTGGGCTCCGGCGTTCCCGCACTGGCTGGTGCAGCGGTAGCCTGTTTTGCACCACAGGAACTAGACAGCAGGGCGATCAAAAGAACAGCAATGATTGTTTTGACTTTCATGTGATTTCCCATTGAAAAGAATTGAGGGATGGCTTTGGCTGCCCTTTTGTATCCGCCGTGAGCGTCCAATTTGTGCAGCATGTAGGTGCCCATGAAATTCATCAGGGCGTTGTGATGAAATCCAAGTGATTTTAGTCCAAATCGCACAAACCATAATTCAAGATTCATTGCAGAAGTCTACCTGAGCTCAATATATAATGTTTGGCGGCTGGCATGCTCCAACCGTCTGAATTTTGTAAGAATTCATGCACCTCCCTTGACTTCATTTACTGAAATAGGTATGATTGGAATTAGCACTCTGATGCATAGAGTGCTAATTCCGTGATTATCTAACAACCATTCAAGGAGGCCAGTTATGGCAAAAATCTCTTTCAAACCGCTTGGCGGCCGTGTGCTTATCGAGCCGTTGGAGCAGGAAGAAGTGACCGCGGGCGGCATCGTGCTGCCTGAAACCGCGAAGGAAAAACCGCAACAGGGCAAAGTCCTGGCGGCAGGTCCCGGTGATCGTGATGACAAAGGCGAGCGCATCCCTCTGGATGTCAAAGTTGGCGATACAGTGCTGTTTGCAAAATACTCCGGCACCGAAGTCAAGATGGATGGCAAGAAACTGCTCATCCTGCGCGAGAGTGACCTTCTCGGTATTGTCGGGTAATTTCAAAATCAATCATCTCAAGGAAGTGAATTATGGCTGCTAAACAACTTGTATTTTCAGAAGAAGCCCGCCGTAAGCTTAAGAACGGCATGAACGTCGTTGCAAACGCGGTTTCCGCGACGCTGGGCCCCAAGGGCCGCAACGTGGCCGTGGACCGCAAATTCGGCTCCCCCACCATCACACACGATGGCGTCTCGGTTGCAAAAGAGATCGAGCTCGAAGACCCGTTTGAGAACATGGGCGCGCAATTATTGAAGGAAGCTGCCTCCAAGACGAACGATATCGCGGGCGATGGCACCACTACCTCCACCGTTTTGGCTCACGCCATTGTGAACGAAGGCCTCAAGGCTCTCGAAGCTGGTTACAACCCCATGCTGCTCAAGCGCGGCATCGAACTGGCTACCGATACCGTTGTGGCCGAACTCAAGAAGAATTCGGTCAAGATCGACACCAAGGAAGAGATCGCCTCCGTCGCCACAAACTCCGCTGCAGATGCCGAGATCGGCGGCCTGATCGCGGATGTGATGGACAAAGTCGGCAAGGACGGCGTCATCACCGTGGAAGAATCAAAGACCATGCAGTTCGAGACGGAATACGTGGAAGGCATGCAGTTCGACCGCGGTTACATTACCCCTTACTTCGTCACCAACACTGAGCAAATGGAAGCCCAGATCAACGACGCCTATGTCTTGATCTACGACAAGAAGATCTCCGCCGCCCAGGATATTGTTCCTCTGCTTGAGAAGCTCGTACAGTTGGGCAAGCGGGAACTTGTGATCATCGCTGAAGATATAGACGGCGAAGCCCTCGCCACTCTCATCCTCAACAAAATTCGTGGCATGTTGAACGTGCTTGGCGTCAAGGCCCCTGGCTTTGGCGACCGCCGCAAGGCCATGCTGCAGGATATCGCCACACTCACCGGTGGACAGGTCATTTCCGAAGAGACCGGCCGCAAGCTCGAAAGCGCCACCATTCAAGATCTGGGCCGCGCTGAGAAGGTTGTCTCCGACAAGGAAAATACTACCGTTGTCGGTGGTAAAGGCAAGAAAAGCGACATCGAAGGCCGCATCAAGGAAATCCGCATCGAGATCGACAAGAGCACCAGCGACTATGACAAGGAAAAACTTCAGGAACGTCTCGCCAAGCTCAGCGGTGGCGTTGCCATCATCCGCGTCGGTGCAGCCACTGAGACCGAAATGAAGGAAAAGAAGCATCGCGTGGAAGATGCCCTCTCCGCCGCCCGCGCGGCCGTGGAGGAAGGCATTGTTCCCGGCGGTGAGGTCTCCCTGATCAACGCGGTGGCCAAGCTGGATAAACTCGCCAAGAATAACGATGATGAGAACGAGGAAGTCCGCGTTGGTATTAACATCATCAAGAAGGCGCTGGAAGCCCCCATTCGCAAGCTTGCCGCCAATGCCGGTCAGGATGGTTCCGTGATCATCGATACCATTCGCCGCACCAGCACCGAGAAGAAGAACCCGAACATCGGCTTCAACGTCCTCACTGGCGAATACACCGATATGATCAAGGCTGGTGTGATCGACCCCGTGAAAGTTGTCCGCGGTGCGCTCGAGAACGCTGCGTCCATCGCTGCGATGATGCTCACGACCGATGTGTTGATCACCGATATGCCTGAGAAGGAAAAACCCGCTCCAATGCCGCCCGGTGGTGGCATGGATTACTAAATCACCCTCACCCCTGCCCCTCGCCCTCACCCCAACCCCTCTCCCAATGGGAGAGGGGCAAGGGTGAGGGTTTTTCATTGGTATAATTTTGACCGATGTTTCGCAAACGCCGCCGCATTTTGACACAATTGAGCCTGATCCTCGCTTTAGGGCTTTCTGCCTGCGCTTCGCTTTCCAGGACCCCGGTTACGCCCACTCCCCTTGAGCCAACTCAAACACCCATACCTCCTACAGCGACTCCTCCGCCGTCGGCTGCAACCGTTAATGGGGAATACATTACGCTTGCCGAATTCCAGGCTGAGGTGGAAAGATACAAATCCGCGCAGACCGCGCTGGGAAAAACAGTCACAGACGCGGATGCAAAGAAAGTTGTGCTGGATGACTTGATCGCGCAGGTTCTGCTCTCACAGGCCGCGAGGGAAAATGGATTCGATTTGACGGAAGCAGACCTCAAGTCCCGCGAGGATGCGCTGGCCGCCGACCTTGGAGGCGCGGAGGCGTTGTCTAAATGGAAGTCTGATCACGGCTACGATGATGCGTCGTTCCGCGTCGCTCTGAAGCGTTCCGCCGAATCCGCGTGGATGCGGGACAAAATCATTGCAGAAGTGCCAACAACCACCGAACAGGTACATGTGCGCCAGATTTTGACCTATAATCGGGAAGATGCACAGGCTGCGCTGGACCAATTGAAAGCAGGCACGGATTTCGATGAACTTGCAGCCACGTATGATGAGATCACGCGCGGCGAGTTGGGTTGGGTGCCGCGTGGATACCTGCTCGACCCCAAGGCAGATGAAGCAGTATTCGCTCTGCAGGTCGGCGCGTACAGTGACATCATTGAAACCGATATTGGTTTTCACATTTTTAAAGTGATCGAGCGCGGCGACCACCCACTGACGCCTGATGCCCTGCTCACCCTGCAGGAAAAGGCGCTTACAAAATGGATTGCCGATCAGCACGCGCAAAGTGATATTGTCGTAGCCCCTTAGTTTATGGAACCAGGCGGCCGATCAACCTCGGAGAGCATCAATGGACAAATTCGACTTTAATGAAGCACCCGCGACGAAACCAGCCAGCCGGCTCGAGTTGTGGGACATGCTAACGATCCTCATGCTCCTGCTCACACTGTGCATCGGGGCCTACTTCGTCATGATCTTCGTCTCCCCTAATTCAAGTTTCAACCCATTTCCGCCCAACCGTGTGGATCCTAACGCACCGCCCACCGCCACGATCACACCGATTGTGCTCGCGGCAACATGGACCTCTACCCCGGTCAATGTCACCGAGACACCCACGCTGCTGCCGACCATCACGCTGCAACCTTCGCCGACCTCATTTTCTCTGGTCCCGCCCACGGATACGCCAACCGCCACAGCCACGCCCAAGGCTCCTTATAGCGCCACGATCAATATCCTGCAAAGCGATATTACCATTCCGCATCTACAATCCCTGGGCTGTAACTGGCAGGGCGTGGCCGGCTCGGTAGTGGACTCAAATAATGCGGACGTGGTAGGCCTGGCTGTGCGGCTTGTAGGAACCTTGAACGGGAAGTCCATTGGCCCGAACGGAAACCTGACCACTGTCAGCGGCACATCGCCTGACTATGGCCGCTCCGGGTTTGAATTTATGCTCGGCACAGTACCGGTCAGTTCCAAACACACACTCTATCTTCAGTTATTGGATACCAGCGGTGTGCAGGCTGGTCTGCCGCTTTCCGACAACATTTATATAGACACGTTCAGTGACTGCAAGAAGAACTTGATCCTTGTAAGATTCAAAAAGAACTAGCAGACCCCGATTAAAGAGCGGAGCCGATCCAAAGGGTCGGCTCTCGTTTTTTATACTGCTACATTCCAACGTTCGTACTTCGGATTTTTTCCCCTCGTAATGTCATTCATCATCGTGCGCAACTGAGCCGTTACCGGTCCCATCTTGCCATTGCCGATCGGACGATAATCCACTTTGGTCACGGCAGCGATCTGCACAGCAGTGCCGGTCATAAAAGCCTCTTCGCTGATCGCGACCTCGGTGCGATCCACAGAACGTTCCACCACCTGCAATCCCAGTTCGTTTTTTGCCAGTTCGATCACGGAACGGCGCGTAATCCCTTCGAGGATATTATCTGTAACAGGTGGTGTAATCAATACACCATTCCTCACGATGAACACATTCATCGCGCTGCCCTCAGAAATGTGCCCATTCTGATCGAGCACGAGCGCTTCATCAAAGCCGCCTTGCACTGCGTCGCTCTTGATCAGGGCAGAGTTGGCATAGGCTCCACTGACTTTCCCCCGTGCCGGAATCACGTTATCGTCAACCCGCCGCCAGGAAGAAATGGTTACGTGCATATCCTCTTCATGCTTGAGATAACCATCGAATGGCAGCACATAAATACAGGTTTCATCCGGGATATCGTGCAACCGCACGCCGATTCCCAGTGAAGCTTTATAGAGCATCGGGCGGATGTAGACATCCCGCTGCCAGTTGTCCATGCGCAACAACTCCAGTGTGAGCTGGGTCAGGCTTTCCTCATCATACTTGCATTCCATGAGCATCATCCGTCCGGACATCAATAATCGCCGATAATGGTCAAAGGGACGAAAAACGAAGAGACGTTTGGCCTCTTCGTTCCAAAAACCTCGTATGCCGCCGAACACAGCGGTACCGTAATTGAATGCGTGTGTTGCAACGCTGACTTTTGCTTCTGAAAAGGGGACGATCTTCCCCTCGAAGTACGCGTGACTCTCTCCAGCCACTGGCACACCTCCAAGAATTTGATAAATTTCCACTTGCCGTAAAATTATAACCCTTTTCAAACCGCCTCGTCTCCGACCCGCTGCCTGTTTCCGTTTCGATGGGGATTTCACGGGTGCATGGTTTTTCTTATGCTGCACTTGACAAAGTCCGGAATCCTGCTAAAATCCAATTCGATAAGTATCTAATTAGTTTTACGGACGTAAGAATGAACCAGGAAAATGAAATGCTTACTTTTGTCAAAGCCATCGCGAACGCGGACCGTTTGCGAATCATTGGTCTGCTCTCCCAGCATTCCGCCCGCCGGGCAGAGATTGCAGAGAAGCTGGGATTATCCATCCGCGATACGTTCAATCACCTGTCCTTTCTGGAGCATGTGGGCGTCATTAGCCAGCAAGACGGCATGTACGAGTTGCAGCCCGACCATCTCGAAAAGCTGGCGCGCAGCCAACTGGCAACGGAGCGCAAAGGTTATGTCCCTGCGCCTGAGCTGGACGAGAAGACTCGCAAAGTGCTCAAGATCTACCTCAATGCGGATGGCAGTATCAGACAAATACCATCTTCCGTGGACAGACCCGCTCAATTCCAAATCATTTTGGAATATCTGATCCAGGCATTTACTCCTAACCGGGATTACACGGAAAAGGAAGTCAACGCTATCATCAAGCGTTTCAATGAAGATATTTCCGGTCTGCGCCGTGATCTGGTTGACGCGGGCATGCTCGCGCGCGAGAGCGATGGTTCAAGATATTGGAGAGTCAGGTAGTTTCCTATTGTTATGGAATAAGAAAATGAAAACAAGAAAAGAAATTCACAGAGAATATAAAGAACGGGTGAAACCCTCCGGAATCTTTCAGGTAAAAAACATAGTCAATGGCAAAGTGTTACTCGGGAGCAGTCTGAACCTCGAGGGACCATTAAACCGCCACAGATTCATGTTGAAGATCGGAAGTCATCCCAATAAAGCGCTGCAAAAAGACTGGGACGAACTCGGTTCCGATAACTTTGTATTTGAAATTCTGGAAGTCGTAAAGGTCAAAGATGACCCAAACTTTAGCCTGAAAGATGAACTGACTTTGCTGGAGATGATCTGGCTGGAGAAACTTCAACCGGTTGGCGAGCACGGCTACAACGTCAACGCAAGGATTCGAGAGGCTTGATGGTGGAGTAATCCAATGAACGATGAAATTGTGACCTTTTTTAAAGCTCTCGCTGATTCCAACCGTCTTAAGATCGTCGGCCTGCTTGCCCAGCATCCCTACAGCGTGGAGGAATTGGCAGCCCTGTTGAATCTCAAAGCCTCGACCGTCTCCCATCACCTGGCAAAACTTTCCGAGGTCGGGCTGGTCTCCGCACGCGCGGATAGTTACTACAACGTCTATCAACTGGATGAGAAGGCACTGGAGACCAAGTCGCGCAACCTCTTTTCACAGGAGAATCTCAAAGCATCCGTCTCCGACGTGGACCTCGACGCCTATGACTCCAAGGTCGTTGGAGATTACACTCGCAAAGATGGCAGCCTGAAAACCATTCCGGCTCAGCAAAAAAAACTGGAAGCGATTTTGAGATACGTTGTCAAAGCCTTCAAAGTCGGTAAACGCTATAGCGAGAAACAAGTCAATGAGATATTGAGGGCATATCATGAAGACACAGCCTCTTTGCGGCGTGAATTGGTGGGGTGTGGCTTGATGAAACGCGAAGGCGGAGGTGGTGAATATTGGAGGATCGAATCTGAAGAATGAGATGGCAGCTTTCCTTGCCATCTCTTATTTTGCGAGGGCTTTTCCTATCTGCAGAGAACCGAACGCCAACAACACCATAATAAAAGGGGCAATCGCCAGTAAAACCCAGAATTGACCCCACGTGAGCAGATTCTCTGTCAGTGCGCGGCGGAAGAGATAAAAAGAAAAGGGTAGAGTGATCATTAACGCGGTGACCAGCCCCGGGCTGTAGAGTCCGAAACGGATTGTCGTCAACAAATGTGGAATGAAAGCATTGAATGCCAGAACCATTTGAATCCCAAGGATGATCAAGAATCCAATACGCTCGGTTAACACCACAACGCCAACAAAGGTCAAAACAAATCCACCCAACGTAAGGATGGTCACTGCAATCACAAATTGCTTTGTGGTAATCGTCGGATGAATTTTCAGGGGCAATCGCTTTGACCAGCTTTCCATGAATGGCGCTTCTTCCATGTTATGAAACATGAAGAAAACAGGGACAAGCCAGAGCAAGCGGTCAAATGAAATGGAATCAAGAAGCTGCATTTTTTCGGGAAGAGAGCTGGATGGTCTCACTTCCTGAAAGCGCGCCAGTCAGGCTTTCGCTTTCCAGCTTCATGACCTTACTGTTCGCGAAGAAGCCAAAATCAAAAGTCGTCGTGTCGCCTGCTTTTTTGCCGGGGACAGGCATTAGCCGCGCGGTCAGGGGCTTATCCAGGCGTAAAGCCAATGCACAAAGATCCAACAGCAGGGGTACCAACTGCCGTGATATTGTGTCGCCCGGTAACGGGACAGTATCCAGCCCGGTACCACACACAGTCGAATAAAGCAGAAGGTCTTTGATGGTCAGAGTCCCTTCGGCAGCGCGCCTTGCAAGGACAGAGTCCTCAAGGACTGGTTGCATAAACCCGCTGAAGCCGGTGTGAGGAAAGTCTGCGCGGTCAACCGCTTCGGTGAGAAGCGCGGCGGATGCTAACGAGCCATGTAATCCGATTTTGGGAACGCCCATCTTTTCAACGGCACCACCAAGCGAATGAGCATCGTCCGGGAAGGGCGCAAGCGAGAAGTCAATGCCACCAAACGGACAATTCCACAACTGCGTCGCCGCGACCTTGGCAAGAGCCTGTCCATGCTTCTCGATTTCAGAGACTATAGCGCGTCGTCCATCGTCCATGGTCTGTTGTCCGCTGAAAGCATCCACTGCCAGATCCGCCGCTTCGGTTGCGACCGCAAACATCGGCTCATCGCCTTCGTGATATGCGGCCGGAAAGAACGGTGCGCCCGCAGGGACATTCGCCAGGGCAGCAAAGCGCAGATTGGCAAATCCATTCGGGTCAATCGGCGCAGACTTGACGATCACCTCTGCGCAGGCCTGGATTGCTTCCATATAGATTTTTGAATCAGCCGCCATTACCCCACCAAAGAAAATGTCTTCAGATGCTGCAATCGCTTCCGGAATCAAGTCATAGCTGCGCGGCATCTCGGGCAACGCAGGCCCAAGAGAGGCATAAGCAATACCAACTTCCCGAATCGCTTTTGTAAATTGCTCAGCCAGTTTGGGCAAATGGTCAACCTGCTTTTCGTCAAGCAATTTTGGAAAAGGATTTGTCGCCAGCCGCGTGGTCTGGACTTCATATCCTGCAGCCTGATAAGCGGACTTTGCCTGTGCAAGAAAGTCTCCCGCGGCGCGCAAGATGTTCTCGTCGGGAGGATATTGGGGGTTGCAGAAGTAGGTAATGGAACGGATTTTCATTTTTCTTTTTTTAACCATACAGGCCACGAAGAAGCACAAAGAAAAACTTTGTGTCACTTCGTGTCTTTTGCGGTTAACTCCTCTGTCTCAGGACCTCAAACATTAGCACGGACCCCGCCACACCGGCATTCAACGACTCCACATTTCCCAGCATCGGAATGCTGATTTTCTGATTCGCCAGTTTCTGTGCGGACTCGCTGGCCCCGCCTGCTTCGCCGCCGATGATCAGTGCCAGCGGCTGGCGCAAGTCTGTTTCCCAACAGGATGGACCATCCATGTCTGCAAGAAAGATTTGCAAACTTTTTGTGTACTCATGAATTTCATCCCAACTCATGGCGTGGATTGGCAGCCTAAAATGTGCTCCCATCCCTGCGCGCAGGACTTTCGGCGCAAAGGCATCCGTTGTCTCAGGCGGAAGGAAAACGGCCTGGACACCGGCTGCGGCCGCGCTGCGAAGCAATGTGCCGAGATTGCCAGGTTCGCGGATTAGGTCAGGAATCAGAACGAAATTTAGTAAATCGGGAATTGGTAATTGCGCAAGTTTGAGAACTGCAAGAATGCCCTGTGGTGTCTCGGTTTCACTTAGAGATTTCATTACGGCAGCAGAGACTTCCTCCACTTCCACGCCTTTCACCCTTAAATCTTCAACCTGCAGCTTTCCCCTCTCACTCAGCGAATCATCGTAAAACGCAAATTGAAATTCCCAATTGCTCTTTGCCGCCTCATCAACTAATCTCACTCCTTCAACAACAAACGCGCCAGCATCGCGTCGCTCCTTTGGGCGGCCAAGCAAGGCTCGCACAAGTTTGATCTTGGGGTTTTGCGATGAAGTGATCATATGTTATTCGAAGTGACCGTCACCTTGAAGGTGACGGTCACTTTATAATTTAATCTTCCCACATCTTTTTCCACACATCCAGGAAAATTTTCGCACTTGCATCGTCAAACAAAACAATGCGAACAAGTTTTAGAGTGGAATCCCCTTTTGCGCCAAAATAAGTATTAACTGACTTGAATATAATTCCTGCTGCGCGGTCCTTTGGGAAGCCGAAGATGCCGGTTGAGATGGCAGGCATTGCAAGAGATGCGCATTTCAGTTCGTCGGCCACGCGCAAAATACCAGTTATCGCAGAGGCTAATTTGGCATCCTCGTCACCATCCCCCCAGACCGGACCTACAGCGTGGATCACATATTTCGCAGGCAGCGAACCGGCCAAGGTCCACGCGGGATGCGAGTGGGAGACAGTGCCTTTCGTGCGGATCCACTCGTCGCTTTCCCTTTGAATCGCGCTCCCGCCTTTTTTTGAAATCGCCCCGGCCACACCGCCGCCGTGCTGCAAATGTTCATTCGCCGCGTTGACAATCGCATCCACTTCTTCGGTGGTGATGTCGCCTTGAACGATTTGGAGAGCTTGGCCTGTTGGAAAAATGCGCTCAACCAAAACGATATTCATGCAAATATTTTACCCCGTTAAAGTTGTAGGTCACGCTTGAAGCGTGACCTACCATGTTGTTTATCTTGTCTTTGCCACGACCGCTGCAAATGTCTGCGGTTCGCGCACGGCGATGTCAGCCAGCATCTTGCGATTGAGGCCGATGTTCGCCTTCTTGAGCGCAGCCACCAGTTTGCTGTAGGTGGTGCCGTTCAGGCGGGCCGCGGCGTTGATGCGGGCGATCCACAGCTTGCGGAGATCACGCTTGCGCACGCGGCGATCACGGGTGGCGTACCACAGGCTCTTGAGCATGGCCTCATTGGCACGCTTGAACAGGAAGTGCTTGGCACCCCGCTGTCCCTTGGTGATCTTCAAAACTTTCTTGTGACGTAGATGCCCTTGCGGGCCTCCCTTAACACGCATTTCTTTACCTCCTGCGCACTCGCGGGCGTCGGCAGGTCATGCCAGTTGCGTACACCCGAAAGCCGCAAACAAAATAACTATTTCATGTTGGGATTGAGGCGCTTGACGCGCTTGATGATACTGCGGCCATTGACCGGGATCATCTCGCTCAACAGCGCCTTCGTGCGGTCAGACGTGCGTCGGCGCAGGTGGCTCTTGCCGCCTTTCGTGCGCACGAGTTTGCCGGAGCCGGTCAGGCGAAATCGCTTGGATGTCGCCTTATGGGTCTTCAGCTTGTATTTGCCAGTCTTTGCTTTGCGAGGCATTACTGTGTGCTCCTTTCAGACAAAATAAACCGCGGGACTGAACTTGCAAAGCCCGCGGACGATCAACATCTTTGGGGTCTTTCCTAAACTAGACCTTCGCTTCTTCCTTGACCTCAGCCTGCCTGCCGCCTTCAGGTGGCTCGCCCTTTTCTTTCTTTTTCGCGCCGCCTTTGGAGGGCGCCAGCACCACGAGCATCGTACGACCTTCCATCATCGGAGCCTGTTCGATCGCGCTGACATCGGCGAGGGACTGGGCTATCTCTCTCAGATCTTCGAGTGCGATCTCGGGGTAATCCATTTCGCGGCCGCGGAATTTCACCGTCACACGGACCTTGTGTCCCTGCAAAAGCCAGCGGCGGGCATCATCTACTTTGAAACCGCGGTGCGCCTCGTTGGTCTTTGGTCGCAGGCGGATCTCCTTGACCTCGATCTTGGTCTGCGCCTTCTTCGCCTCGCGTTCCTTCTTCGCCCGCTCATAGATGAACTTCCCAAAATCCATCACACGGCAGACAGGCGGGTTGGCACCGGGCGAGACCTCCACAAGGTCCAATTCTGCATCGCGGGCAATTTTCAGGGCTTCCTTGATGGGAACAACTCCGACGTTGCCGCCATCCGGCCCGATCAAACGGACTTCCGCGACGCGGATGCCCTCGTTTACTCGAAAATCATTGGCGCTGATAAGCTTCTCCTATTTGAAAAACGGACGACCAGCCAGCGGCTGGTTTTTTAGCGGGCGAATGATACCACGAAGGCGCGGGAGTCGTCAACAAAAACGAGTAATTGTTTACGGAGATGCGGAATCGACCATCGGCAGGAAGACCGTCCGAAATAACACATCATGCTCATCCTGATTGGAAAACAACGCGATCACAAGCACCTGGCCCTGTAATCCGCCATAGCAAAGTAGCTCCTTGTCCCTAACTTGCCAATTGCATTCTCCCTGTAAAATGAAAACCCGGCGTGCTGCCGGGTTTCTAAGAAATGGAGCTGAAATTGCGCCCGTGATTGAATTATACGTGCGGTGTGACCTTTGCCACCAGCTTGTCTTTTGACTGGAAACCGGTAATGCGTTCCTTGACCTCCCCACCCTTGAACAACATCAGGGTCGGAATACCCATAACGCCGTACTCCATCAGAATATTGGGGTTCTGGTCTGCATCCAGCTTCACCACTTTGACCTTGCCCTGCCACTCCACAGCCAGCTGTTTGACAATAGGGTCAATCATCTTACAGGGCTGGCACCAGACAGCAGTAAAATCCACCAGTACAGGCAGATTAGAATTCATGACTTCTTCCTGAAAATCTGTTTCTGTTACGTATTGCATTTCTTGTATTTCGGCCATTTTTGCCTCCGGGGGTTAGACGCGGTGTATGCCGCTCCTATTACGTTGACGGGGGTAGTTTCGCATGATAGAATGCAGTCCGCTTGTTTGGATGGGCGCGTAGCTCAATGGCAGAGCAGCGGCCTTTTAAGCCGTTGGTTGAGAGTTCGAATCTCTCCGCGCTCACAGAGAATCCTCCTTGAGAGGGTTTTTTGTTTAACTTCTCAATGCGCCAAGTAGGATAATTGCCAAAAGCAATGCTGCCGGCACAATAAAAAGAATTCCTGCAGTCCACCAGCCCATCAAACCCGAGAGCATTGCCAAAAGCACAACAAATGCAAGGACACGCTGTGGTTGCATGAAACCTTTCGTCGCTGTGTCCATGCGGCTCTCCCACATCCCCAAACCAATCGTAATCGCCAACAGGCTGAGGACGAGAGAAGTGCCCAACACTTCTTTTCCTGTCAGCCCATTCAGGTTCACAACGAAAATTCCGCATGTGGCTTCACGCGTTGGCGTCTTGATAAAAGCCAGCACAGTGACCTTTGAAAAAATGAATGATCCAAGGTCGATATCATCCGCGTTCACAGTCCATTCGACTTTCTGCGTTTGATGAGGAGGAATAGAAATTTGTTCCTTGAACGAACGCCCAAGCGGACCGCTGACCTCGACTTTATAAAATGGCTTGGCAATCTGGTCATTTGCATTGAAGATAGAAGCAGAGATGGTTGCGGTCTCTGAACGCGTGACGAACACAGGGCAATCCATCCCGCTGAATGGACCATATGGCGCCCCGGTAAAGAAATACCTCACCGCTTCATAATTCGACCAAACAGTGAGAATTGCCAGCGCCAATCCCAATGCAATGCCGGCAAAAAAGATGATGCTGCTGGTAACAAGTTTTTTTGATGACATAATTTATGACAACAGGCTTCTTAGGTTTTATTGAGATTATACTTTCCCTTAGCTTTCGTGTGCCTTAGCAAATCCAGAAGGCCATCCGGATACAGCGGATTCTGTGGATTGAACTCGTCGAGCTGCTTCCACAATGCCTTGAAGTGCCCTCCATCCGCTTCCGTGCCGGACATTTCGGCCTGCGCATACAGCCCGGAGTTGATCAGCCTCCCGTCATAGACCTGGACGATCTCGTGACCGGCTCTCCCATTAACAGAAAAGATGTTTTCAAGGGTAAAGAGATATTGTAAATCCGCAACATCCTCGCCAAGTTCCTCTTTAATTTCGCGGCGAATGGTATCATCTGAAGCTTCGCCGAATTCAATCCCGCCACCGAGAGGGCGATAGAAGGGTGTGTTGGTGATGTGATCGTACCCTTCAAAAACGAGGATCCTGTCTTCATGATAGAAAACGCAGATAGCAATCGGGCGGATTCTGTTTTGCATCATTTCCTCCCAAAGGTAAGGGCAACCTTCACGGTCGCCCGATTCATACAGTAATCAGGGCAGGCTGTTTTTGAAGCGCAGCCTGCATGGACCACGGCCCTGTCCACGTGACCGTGACAGGAATGACTTTGCCGCGTAGATCCTCCTCCGACTCAACAAAGACCAGCTTATTGGTCGGCGTGCGGCCGCGCCAGCGCCCTTTGACTTTTTCTTCGAAGAGAACATCCACCTGCTGACCAAGATATCTTTGGTTAATCTCGCCGACAATCTGCTCCTGCAATTCCTCGAGCAGGCGGAAGCGGCGCATTTTTTCCTCGTCAGTTACATTGTCAACCATGCGGCGTGTGGCAACGGTCCCCTCTCGAACGGAGTAGCGGGCCAGATGAGCGGAATCCAGCTTCAGGTCCGATAAGACGCGATAGGTCTGCATGAACTGTTCTTCCGTCTCGCCGGGAAATCCAACGATGATATCCGTCGCGATGGAGCAGTCCGGCAGTTTGGCACGGATTCTTCCCACGAGGTCACGGTAATCCTGCTGGGTGTAGCCGCGCTTCATGTTCAGCAAGACTTCATCATCACCCGCCTGGATGGGAAGCTCGATATGCGGCATCACGCGCGGAAGCTCGGCAATCGTTTCGATGAGTTCGTCGCCAAAGTAGTTGGGATGGGATGTCAGGAAGCGGATGCGCTCGATACCCTCGACTTCGTGAATCAGCCGAAGCAGGCCGGCAAGGTTGGGACCATCCGGAACATCCTTACCGTAGCGGTCAACGATCTGACCGAGGAGTGTAATTTCCCTGACTCCCTGCTTTGCCAGCGAGCGGACCTCGCCCACAATGTCCCCAACGGGACGGCTGCGCTCGACACCGCGTTTATAGGGGATGATGCAGAATGTACAGGCATGCGAACAACCATAAACGACAGGCACATGTGCGCTGATCAGTTTACCCTGCTCGGCGACAGGCAGGATGAGTTCATCGTCCATCATCAGGAAGCGGCGCGTGGTTTCTGCGTTTTCCAGCGAATGGATTTCGCCCTGCGTGAGGTGTGAGATGAGCGGGCCGGGGTCGGAGGGCGGAGAGAAGACATCCACATAGGGAAGTTTCTCCTTGAGCTTTTCGGCGCCGCGCACACCCACCATGCAGCCCATCAGGTTGATAATAAGATCCGGATTCTTTTGCTTGAGCGGCTTCAGAGAACTGAGACGTCCGTAGGCTTTATCTTCGGCTGACTGGCGTACGACACAGGTGTTCAGCACGATAATATCCGCGTCTTCCGGCTTATCAGTAAATGAGTAGCCGAGATGCTCCAATGACGAGCCAACGCGCTGCGAGTCGGCCACGTTCATTTGGCAACCTTCGGTCCAGATGTGGTACTTTTTGTCCATAGAGCTGGAATTATACCAAGTCTGTCGGGATTCAAGTCATCGCCTGCAGAATCTAAAAGCCAGCCCTTCCGTTTTGTGAACAAAAGGCTGGCAACGCAAGCTGGGCGCAAGGAGCGATAACGGAACGGTATTAAGGTCCGTAACACGAACCGTCGATCAGGATCTCGTCGGCACGATCACATGGGGCGCTATGCCTGAAATTGTATCCGGGAGGGATACTGCTGCCGCCATCACTGGAAGCGACATTTCCCAGCGAGACGTTGATCGTGCTGAACACATTCCCGACGGTCGGTCCAAGCACCATCAGCGCAGCAATGACCACGACTGCAACCAGAACCAGAATCAGGGCATATTCAACCAGGCCCTGGCCTTTTTTCCCCTTTTTTGATGAAGATTGAAACATTACATTCTCCCTTGGTGAAAAGAACCCTATGAAACCGCTACGCAATAATGAGAAGAGCGCAGTATTTCTAAGCCAACCACATTGTAACAAAATCAATCAAACATTACAAATATGCAAAGTCACTTCAATCCTCTAACTTATGTCCGAAGTTCTTTAATTTCGCTGGCAAGGGGATAACCGCAGTGTTACCGCGCAGAGTCAGCGCGCTGTGAGCCGGCTAAGCTGAATAATGGACGATAGACGACGCACAACAGACCACAGTGGCGGTGTTTCAGCCATGGTCCACGGTCTATGGTTCGTCGTCCGCCATCCAAGATATGGTAAAATCTTTCGGCCTCCCGAGAATCATCGGGATCTTTGTGGAGGGATGGCCGAGCGGCTGAAGGCGCATGTCTTGAAAACATGTTTGGGTCACACCAACGTGGGTTCGAATCCCACTCCCTCCGCCAGAGTATTAACAATTTACGATTTGAGATTTTCGATTTATGATTGAGAAAATCATAGATCCAATTGGGGAGGTGCCAGAGTGGCTGAATGGGCTCGCCTGCTAAGTGAGTGCCGGGTTAAACCGGTCGCGGGTTCGAATCCCGCCCTCCCCGCCACAAGAAACGCGCTCGGATCCCCGGGCGTGTTTTCTTTCCGGTCATGGGCCCCATCGAGGGATGATATTCGAATCCCGCCCTCCCCGCCACAAGAAACGCGCTCGGATCCCCGGGCGCGTTTTCTTTCCGGTCATGGGCCCCATCGAGGGATGATAGAAGTCGCGAAGAAAAATTAGACATTTCGCGAGACAAAAATGCGCCCCTCGAGGGGCGCATTTGAATTAGTCGGGAGGGAACAAGATTATCCGGTTGACGGCCGGCGAAGCCAGAAGACGACTGTCGAAACAACCGCCAGGAGGACTACAACAGCCAGTGGAATTACAGCTGATGACCATGCAGATGCCTTTTCTGTTTGAGGCTGCACAGCAGCACTTACGGCCTCGGGTGGTACAGTGGGTATTGAGGGCACCAACTCAGCGGACAAGACTTTCTCAAAAGGCACCCTAATATCAGCGCGGGCTGTGTACCATTTGCCATCATATTCGGACGAGCCGTTTACCAGGCCATCGTAATATACGTAACCCGTTTCAGGATAATAATGTAACCGGTCAAAAACAGACTCATAACCGTTTTCCACGTAATAACGGGTGATTTCATATGCCACGCCCGGGCTGGCAGGCTCCGCGGCTCTATTCTGATAGAAATCGGCAAAGGCGAAGAAATCAGAGGTCAGGGTGCGGTCAGTCACGCGCACAGCATCCTGCAGGTTTGGGCCGGTGATCGTAATAAAGGAAAATTCTCCTTTGGCAAACACCCTCATGAATAGAGTCAATGCGAGGAGAAAGGCCAATCCACATGCGATTCGGATACGGGTAAACATTTGCACCTCCTTCGTGCATTTTACATTTGACATGGATACACCGCCGATAAGAACCTGGTTCCATATCGCATCAAGGAAACGGTTTGAGAGATTCAGCGACTTTCACCGCGTCGTTTAAATCCATGTCTGTTTCAAGTCGATAGGTGAGATCGCCCTCGGCCCAAATGAGCACATTACCGTCAATCAGTCGCGTCATTTGCACTGCGCCGTTTTGCATAAGAAGCGGATAAGGCCCTACGGTCCAAACGGCGGGTTGTCCATTCACCGTTGTCTCTTCGATTACGGTTGGTTCGAATTTCTTGATCATCCAGCTTTCAGCCTGGATGACGTGCAGACTCATGCGGATTTGGTCAGGTTTTGCAGGGTCCAGCCAGACCAGCACCACCATTTGTTTATCCGGGTTCTGGAGAAAGACAAGGTTGGGTTGGCCAAGGTCACCTGGATAGGTTGGCAATAAGATTGGAAAGGCGACTTTCTGCCGCGCTTCTTCCAGAGTGGTTTCGCCTGCAATTTTCTCCAGTATGGGAATAAGAGCAGAAGATGCGGTCGGACCGGGTGTGGCAGTCACAGGCATCACAACGCCGGGGAATGCCGTTGGAGCGAAAGGCACATCGCTCGTCTGAACCAGGCTGGGCGCGGGGAAAATGCGGACAACTCCAATTTGAATGAATTCCAGCACAGCCGCCCGGACGGATGGAACCGCCATCAAGCCCGCAAACAAGGCCAGCAGGACTGCAATTCCCCAGGTCAGACGGCGCGCGGAAAAACCTGCCCCGTGTGTGCGCAATTTCGCCATGACCTTCATATCCAGGCGCGGGACTGGCGGGTAATGGAACTTTCCCGCAAGTTCCTCAATACGGCTCTCAAATGGGTCGGTCATGCTTCGTATCCTTCAAAAAGCGCCGGAAAATCAGCCTTGAGAATTGCACGCAGGCGACCGAGCGCACGGCTCAGGCGGGATTTGACGGTGCCCTCAGCCACATCCAGGGATTGGGCGGCCTCAGCAGTGGACAGGTCCAGAAAGAAGCGCAGGTAGATGACCTGCTGATCGTCGGCGTTCAATCGCCGGACCGCCTGCCAGAGCTGACGCGCATCCTGTTTCTGCTCGCTTCCTTCCTCGACTTTTGGGCTGATCGCCGGTTCGAGCAGGAATGCGCGGCTGATGGCATTCAAATAGCGCGCGGCCGACCGGTATCTGTTGCGCGCCAGGTTGGCGGCGATGCTCAACAGCCACGGGCGCAAGGGACGGCCCGAATCAAAACGCTTCAGGTGACGATAGGCGCGTAAAAAGGTTTCCTGAGCGACATCCTCGGCATCATCCGGATCACCCAGAAAGAGATAAGCCAGGCGAAAGACGGGTTCCTGGTGAGCCAGCATCAGCGGCTCCCATGCATCCGCTTCACCCCGCGCCGCACGCTGGATGAGATTCGATTCGTCCAAATGCTCCTCTGGCGAGAGGTCCTATAAGGTTTACACCGATCGGTTCAGAAGGGTTCCTGAAGAATTCCGTGAGAATGATTTTCCCCATTCCATTCAATATCGAACGTCGAAGCCTCAAGCGGACTCATGCCGTGCTCGTATGCAAGTTTCAAATAATGAAAAATGCTTTTGAATTGAAACAGGAAAGGCTTGAGATCTTCCCTGTCGAAAATCACGTCGCGGCTGCCAGAGAACGCACCCCACCATTTGCCAAAACCGCCATTCTTGAGCGAAGCCGGCAACCCGTAGAGGAGCATGGCTGTGGAAAGCATGTAGGAGGAGTGGTCACCCGGCGTGAAGCACGACATAGTTTCATCGAGAAAAGCGTTGATAAATTCAGGATGCTGCGCAAGGAGATGAACACCGCTGGTCGCACGCGGGTTGCATTCCAGGGCAAAAATCTCCCCGTCCGGTGTGTGCATAAAATCGAATGCGATCTGGCCTGTGAAGCGAATGGCCTGGACAAACTTTTGCACCCAGCGGAAGATATCAGGATGATCAATGTGCTTAAAGACAATGGTCGCACCCTGACCCGCTGTAAATTCAGAAAGATACGCTGTATGAGCGGTCATATGCCCGTGATGGCAGACGCTATAGGTGCAGATCTGCTGTCCGTTGAGATGCTCCTGCGCGATCCAGGGAAAGTCATAATTTAGCCTGGCAAGCGCTTTTTTTAACGGTGGCAGGACCAGGGTCTGTGCGGCGAAGCGAGAATAAACCGGCTTGAAAACCAGCCCGCGCCATTGTGCATAGGCGTGGAGCAGGTCATCCTGATTCGTGACCAGAATCGTCTCGGGAACGGCCAAATCGGTGTCGACCGCTTGAAGAGCAAATCTCCACTTGTTATGAAGTGGATCGAGGCGCTTGATCGGCTCGACAAAGACTTTGCAGGACAATTGGTCACAGCCCATGGCTACATAGAAAACTTCCTCACAGGTGGGAATCAGCAGGTCAATGCTGTATTTTGTGATGATTTCATTGAGCGCCTTCAGAAACCCGTCTGTGTGGTAGCGCGGAGAGGGGACAAGGAAATTTTCGGCCAACGCATTGCTCGGCTCAGATAGATGTCCGCGCAAACTCTCGGCCATGAAGACCATGTGCCCGGCCTGGTGAAAGGCACGGGCGAGATCGAGGGTTGCGGGAGCACGCCCGCCGGTGAGGAGAATGTTCATAAAAATTATGTCATTGAGCGCCTTCGGGAAGCAATCTCCAGTTCACGAAGAGACTGCTTTGCCCACTCGCCGTTTGAGGCTCAGAGCTCGCAATAACGTCAAAAGGTTAGAACCAGACCGCCAATCGAAAGGCCAGCGCCGGTTCCGGCCAGGAGGACTTTATTTCCACGCCGGATGTTTCCATCCCGAACTGCCTGGTAGAGTGTAACCGGAATGGACGCCGCGACACAATTGCCCAACCATTCCAAAGTGTGCATGATCTTTTGCTGCGGCCAGCCAAAGCGTGTGAGCATCAGCAGACCGACCTTACTGGCCTGGTGCGGGACAACCACGTCGATATCCAAGAGGCTTTTCGAAAGGCCAGGATATAGCTCCTCGAGGAAGTCATCTCCGATCTCGCGTACCATTCGCAGCACCGCAGGGCCATCCATGTGGAAGAGATCGTCCTCGGGCCTGTGATCAGGGTAGCGCGGATGGCGCCCCGAGCCGCCGCCCATGATCGCAGTGAGATATGCGCCTTCCCCATACGTCTTGAAATGGGCATGAAGAAGCCTGGACGCTTCCACATCTTTCGACCTTGTGACGACGACCGCCGCGGCCGCATCACCCACAAGAGAAGCAGACTCTGGTTCTTTGGGATTTATCCCGCAGGAGGCCACGTCCGCACTGGCAATGAGGATGTTTTTGTATCTGCCGGTCTGCAGGAAATTCGCGGCCACGTCCATCGCAGCGACAAAACTCAAGCAGGTAGTGTGGACCGTCATGGCCGGGATGCCCGATTTGCCCAGCCCAAGCTGCCGCTGGATCAAAGCGCCTGTATCTGGAATAGCCTGCTCCGCGGTGCCGGAGGCATTGATGATCAGGTCGAGTTGACGAGGAGTGAGTCCGGCCTCGTCCAGGGCTTCGCAGGCGGCCTGCGCGGCCATGAAGGAGGATGTCTCATCGGTCACCCATCGGCGCTCACGAACACCGTTGCGCCGCTCCACCCAGCCTGCAGGCACACCGCAGATTTTTTCCAGTTCGGAGCTTGGCACAACACGCGGGGGAAGGTAGCGGCCAAGTCCGATGATTTTGAGAGGCAGGTTGACTTGCATGAGATCTCCTGGACCCTCACCCCAACCCCTCTCCCAAAATGGGAGAGGGGCTAGTTGCGAAGGCTAAAAATCCTTTTCCTGAAAATAAGGTGCTACGATATCGCCGATCTTTTTTAGCAGTTTCCACGGCATTTGTCGTTTGCGCGGCAAGTGCTTGGCAAACACGGCATTGTATTCGATCACGCTTCTGCCGCCGCGGATCTTCTTGAATTTTCCCACGCCTCCGCTGGCATGAACAAGTAAGTTTCGTTGCAATCCCTCCTGCAGAGTGATGAGCGTCAGCAGGCGGTAAAGCCCCTCCTCCTGAGGCAGGCTGGTATCGTAGCCAAACAGCGGCTGGGTCATGGACCCGTTGCGGATGAAAAAACCCATAACCCCATTCACTCGCCCAGCGCGGCGCAGGGCACGCAGGTAAAGAACTTCTTCATCGCGCGCCAGCTTCAAAAACTCAAAAGTGAATTGCGGGTTGAAGTATGAGTACTTCTCCAGGTACAGCATGGTATACAGGTCCACCGCTCTGCACAGTTCATCGTCCGTCAGATCCTTGCCATCCACAACCTGGTAGCCATGCTTCCGCAGCACGCGCGCATCCTCTTTATACTGCCGCGTACGGCTGGCCTCCAGCGGGTCCATGTACCAGACCTGGCGACTGAGCACCATGTCAAAGCCTTTTTGCAGGAGGACTTCGTACACGAGCGGATTTTTTCGTTGATCGACAGAGCGGAACACGATGACCCGCTCCGGGAACCAGGCCGGCAGCGCATCGCACAGGACCTCAAGCTGGGCTGCCGTCATGGACGGATACAGATTCGTCGAGAGGAGGTAGTTGTTGACGTATGCAACCCTGTCGAGTTCGCTGTATCGAAAATATGACGCAACCGGCCGCATGAGCAATTTGATGAACCATTCCAGAAACGGCTGGTTCAAATGACGCACTTCTTCGAGTCCACCATATGAGACATAGTGACTATAAGGGGAGCAGGTGTAGGTATTCTCGGGATGAAAATCTGTGACCGTGATGGGCAGAATGACATCGTCCACTTTGGCGAGCATCACTTCGGTGTTGTAAACGTTTTTAATATATCGCTGTGGATTCTCCATGATTGGCAAAAGATACCGGCGCGCGTAATCACCGTCCGTGGTAGAGGGCCAATTGAGGGAGGAAATGTCTTGGCGGGTGTAAAGTAGGGGCGACCCTTCAGGACTGACCGATTTCATGGATGTGCCTCGGTCGCCCTTACATATTGGGTAATCGTCTCTTCGCAATGCGAGGGGACAATTTCTACATCGGGACGCCGAGAATGATAGGTATGTAACTCGCTCAAAGTATCCCGATAGATTTTTCCATCATCAAATAGCAAATCCGTGATTTTGTGCGGCGGACGATTTTTGACGATGGCGCGTTTCAGCCAGGCCGCGTCAGCAACGAAGAAAAGGAGCTGGTCATTTTCAGCCCGGACGAAGAGTCCCATCTGACCGACGGCGTGACCGGGCAATTCGACCGCAATGATGGATTCCTCACCGAGCAAGTCGTAGCCTTTTTGGAAAGGCGCATATTCGCCGGGGAGATGTATGGGCTTGGTCACATCCACCGGCGCGGACCGTTCGTCGAAGTCACTCGGGATGAGACCGGGCATAAAGGCTTTCGAGACAGCTCCAAGTCCACGCGCGAAGCGGACGTTTTTGTACGCCTGAGGCAGGTACACAAAGCGGGCGCGGTCAAAGTCCGCGAGCGCGGCGATATGGTCCGCGTGGAAGTGGGAAATAAAAACACGGGAAATGTCCTGAGGTCGATGGTTGAAGGCTGAAAGCTGGTTGACCGCGAGGTCCGCTTCGCGAAGGGTGACGGGAGTCATCCAACGGTAGAGGCGGTTGGGAAAAGTTTTGGTCTCTTCAAAGAAGCGGTAGGAATAACCCGTGTCAAAAAGCATCGAGCCGAGATGCGGATGTTCGATCAGCGCGAACATGGCCGGAAAATGGATCGAGCGCCACGCGCCGCCCTGAATGGCAATGTGTTCTGGAGCCATGCAATACCCCGCGTGCAGGATGTGGACTCGGGTCATCTGCCGTTTTTACCACAGAACGGAAGGTATCTGGAGTACCAATAGGGGTCGTTTGGAGATTGCAATTGCCGCTTGATTTTGCTAATATTAAGATGGTTTTTATCCGATTACACTCAGATGCAGGTCGCAGCCTGAGAGGGATACCATGAATACTCAAATTAGAAAACGAACAAACTGGAAGCGGATTGACACAGCGCGCCTGCTCAAACAGGGAGCCTGGCTGCTTATTGTTGTAGCATCCATCGTCTACAGCCTGGCGGCGATGACGGACGATCTCAAAAACATGCAGTCAGATGTCAATAAGCTGGTGTACGTTCATCTCAATTTTGGTTCGTTTGTGCTTGGCCTCGCCATTGCTGCCGTCATCTTCTGGCGCAAACCCAAAGATTGGATGGCCTTGATCACCTCCCTGATGCTGGTGACGTTTACGAGCCTCGATGACGGCTTCCGTTTCTGGTATCCCATGTTGTCCGGCTATGTTTTCTCGGGAGGTGGTCAATTTGTTCCACTGGCCTATGCTGCGGCACTGCTGGCAAGCATGCTTTACATGGCATTGCTGACCACCTCCCTGGTGTATGTGCTTTTGACATTTCCCGAGGGGCGACTGGTCTCCAGCCGCAGCCGTCTGTTTTTTATTGGAGTCGTGATCGCGGAGGGTGTGCTGATCGTCCTCATGGGAATCGTGGTAATGGCAGACTTCCTGATGGGAATGAATGGCAACCTATCCTATCCCATCTACGTTTTTCTCGATGGCATCAAATCCCTTATCTTGATTCCACTCGCCATGTGGCAGATCTATCACCTGCGAAAAATCACAGACCCGATCAAACGACAGCAGGTGAAATGGATCGTCACCGGCCTGACCGGCATGACGATCTTCTACGCGATCGGCAGTCTTGTCACGATTATTTTCGGTCTACCCAACGTTCCGATGTGGTCTTTCGTACCTTTGTTGATCTTCACGTATGGTTTTCTCGTGACGTTCTTCATCGCACTGGAGCGATACCGCCTCTGGGATATGGACAGCGTCGTCAATAAAGCGATGGTGTATACCTGTCTGACCGGGATCCTCACTGTCCTTGGCCTGGGAGGCGCGGCCCTGCTTGAGTTTTATGCCAAAAATTTTCTGGAGCAAAAGTCGTCCTGGGTCGGCGCTTTTGTCCTGCTGCCTCTGGGCGCACTCTTTTACCCGATCCGCAATGGACTTCAGGATTTTGTGGACCGTTACTTCAAACCGGAAGAAGTGGACTTTAGCGGTACTCTGGTTGAACTGGCGCCGGATGCACAGCTTGGATTGTCATCACAGGATATTCTGCGGATCCTGATCCAGCAGACGGTTGAACAACTCAACGTCAGCAGCGCGGCCATCTACATCAGAGAAGCGGGTGGACAATTGATGTTATGTGAGCCGGTCACGCTGGAAGCCGAAATCCCACAGCTCGTGCTGGATGCAAAGATCCGCAGCCAGTTGGAAAAGGGAGTGGTGACTGTACCCCAGGCAGTCTCAACGTTCTCGTTGTACATCCCGCTAATCGTCACCCGCGCCTCGCGGCCGGACTTCCTGGGCGTCCTTGCACTGGGACCGCGGAATACCGGGAAAGGATACTCCACGGCGGTGCTGAAGAGCCTGAAGAAATTCGGTGCAGATGCGGGAAAGGCGATCTACCTGGCTCAGCTCCGCGAGCGAACGGGGCAAAATATCCTGGACAGGCTGGCCGCGATTGAACGGGGACTCTTGAACCTGCATAAGAGAGTGAACGTCTGAGCGATCGCAGCGGCCGATCACCAATTAGAACGCCAGATATCTTGCAGTCGCCATAGGAAGCATGGGGAGGATCATGCCGACGATGTGGATGGGGGAAACTCGCGCGATCCTCTTTTGAATGACTGAATTTTCGCCCCGATCTGTCCCATTTGAGCGTTGGAGTTTCCAAAGGTCACGCCGGCCATCCGGGAGAATGAGCCAATTTTGTTCATCAGATAATGGGTCATTGCCGCACACGCTCGGCTGCTGCATTAATACCTGGTTTGATGCAGAATACTATCATCCGGCACGACGACCCAAAAGAAACTTTAGGCCTGATTAGATCGTAATTTTCCAGAAGTGGACCCCTTGACCAAATTCGATACATTTAATCTGTTTTTAATACAGTGATACTATAATCAATTTAGATCCACAGAGAGATGGTTAGAAACTTGACAAAACGCAAATATGACTCATCCCGCCGTCAGGCACAAGCACGGCAGACGAAGTTGCAGATTGCCGAAGCGGCACGTGTCCTTTTTATTGAAAGAGGATATGCAGGTACTTCGATGGAATCCATTGCTGAAAGAGCTGTCGTAGCCACTGAGACCATCTATGCGATCTTCCAAAACAAACGCAATGTTCTGTCTTTTCTATTCGATATTTCTATCGGAGGAGATGACGAATCTATCCATTTGTTGGACCGTCCAGGCCCGCAGGAGGTACTCAAGGAAACTGATCCCCAGCGCCTACTGACTCTGTTCGCGAACGACATCACTCAGATTCTGCACCGGGCGGCCCCTGTGTTTGAAGTCCTGCGTATTGCGGCGAAAACAGAAGCGGAGATTTCCGAGCTGGTCCAGCGTCTTCTTCGGGAACGAATGGCCAATATGACCATGGTGGCAAAACATTTGGCAGCCACCAGTTCCTTGCGAGAAGGGTTGGATCGAGCGCGAGCCGCTGAGCTGATCTGGTCGATGACCAGCCCAGAACTCTATCTTTTGTTGACACGCGATCTCCGCTGGACCGATGAACAGTACACTGATTGGCTGAAGGATACGCTAGCCCGGCTCTTATTGTCATAACCTTTATTGTCACTGTGGATTCACAGCCGAAGAAGATTTTAGAAATAAGGAGATAAAATGAATGCAAAGACCGATCACCCGCAAACAAAGATAGATGCACCCGTGCTGCTCGCGATCACTATTCTGATCACGATCGT